>CANKYV010000005.1 GCA_947487955.1 Alphaproteobacteria bacterium | reverse complement strand
AAATCTTGGATGGAGATATGAATGTTGGTTTCTGGTGAAGTAGGTAATCTGCAAGTGCAGCTTCAAAAGCTTAGGGAGCAGCAAACAGATCTCGATCATAAATTAGATGGCACAGCTAGAACTCGTTCTGGCGTTTTGAATATGGACTTTTTCAGAATAAAAAAACAAAAAGAAGAACTCCGTGATCAAGTTGTAAAAATTCATGGAATGTTAAGGCCAGATATTATTGCCTAGTCTCTGTGGTAGGGATGGTTGCACATAATTTGCTGTATTCTATATAACTGCTCAACAAGCAGAGATCGCACCAGCAAGTGTGGCCAAGTTAGTTTTCCAAATGATAAGCTAAGAGCTGCAAGATCTTTAATTTCTTTAGGAATTCCATCCGCTCCGCCAATAATAAAGTTAATTGTTTTTCCTGTATTACTAAACGATTCAAGCTTGCGAGCAAAAGAACGGCTTGAAAGGCTTTCTCCATTTTCATCTAAAGTGATAATAATGTCTTTGTCTGACATAACTTTTAAGTAAGCTGATGCACTAGGTTGTATATCCTGCCTACTATCAATTTCTATAACTTTTAGCTTATAGGTCAATCGCTTAGCATATTGCTCAAATAAATCCTTCTCAGGACTATTCTTTAACACGCCAATAGCAATAATTTGGACTTTCATCAATGTAGAGAGGGGTCTTTACTGTCTTTTTCAGGTATGACTGTGCTCCACATCTTTTCAAGGTTATAAAATGTTCGCGCTTCCGGTCTAAACAGATGAATGACAATATCGCCTGCATCGACGACCACCCAGTCAGTTGGTGGAGTGCCATCAATGATAGGTACTATACCATGGCGTTTTAGCTCAATGCCAATATGTTCTGCGATAGCGTATAACTGCCGCGATGATTGAGCTGAAGCTATCAACAAATAATCCGCAAGAATTGATTTCTTATGTAAATCAATTACGTGAATGTGTTCAGCCTTCTTATCATCAAGAATAGAAATTAATTTATCTTTTAGGCTTTCCGTAGATTCTACCATGTGCCAGACTTAAAATAATGATTTCCTATATTACGTGGCCAAGCGAATTTTGCAACGTATTATTTTATGTTTATTGTACATTCTTCCGCTTTTTGCGGTAAATTTTCCTTGTTTTTTATCGCTTGCAATTGTTGATACTTTTACAGGTGGTCACGAAAATATTCTGCTTGAGCCAGGCAAGATAACAAATGATGATAAGCATCGCTTTGAAATTAAAGTCAAAAGCATTGAAACAGATACTGAAAACCCAAATATCGCATGGGTTGATTTAGAAATACGATATATAGCGTCAAAAGTTGATGCGCCTGTTTGTATACAACGAGGGAAACTTTGCACTAACCAAATCTACCGTTTTAACGAAGGGCGCTACATCCTTGGCTTCGATGTTTCTTCTTATCTCAAGGAAGATTCGTATTTGGAAAAAAACTAACCTAGTGTAGGCTAAGAAAGCAGCTCGAATTTTAAGCGACAATAAATGACCTCTGACAGTTTAAAATCACGTTATTTCTCCAAAAAGCTTGTCATGATAGCTATAGTTGGGGTGATCTTTCTAATTGCTTCGCTTTGGCTTAACCATACTACCATTCAGGAACGTCAATCTCTTTTAAATAAAGCAAAAGAAAATATAGTTCTTTCGTGGGCTGGACATCAAACGCTTTTAGGTCCTCTTTTGATTGTTCCATACACAGATCATTCAAAGAAAGATATGGTTGATGGGAGCATGATCTTTTTCCCTTCTAAACTTGATATAAAGGGTGAAGTCATTCCGGAAATTAGGCGTAGAGGGATTTTTAACGTACTTGTTTATCAGAGTGAACTGGATTTAGATTGCCAGTTTAGTTCATTTAAACACTTTAAAGATGCCAATAAAACCATCCATTGGAATCAAGCAAAAATTGCAATTGGTCTTGGTGACGTGCGAGGGTTGAATGCAGTTTCTATAAAAATTAATGGTCACGATGCTCATGTATTAGCTGGTAGCGCAGATATTAATGCAGAATATCCTGGGGTACATGTCCCTGTAACTATTGATAAGAATGAAACAATAAACATAACAGCCCATCTAAATATGAGAGGCTCTGATACCTTGAATGTAACGCCGATTGCCAAGGAAAACCAAATAGAATTGAGTGCTAATTGGCCTGATCCTAGCTTTATTGGTGACTTTTTACCAAGTACAAAAAATGTAACGGCAAAAAGCTTTCAAGCCCAATGGCAAATCTCATCTTTTGCTACGAGTTTGCCTGAGTATTGTGATTTGAAAGAATTAGAGAAAAAGAATTTAGCTTTTGGCGAATATAAGATTTTTTCTAAAATTATTGGTGTTCGTTTTTTAGAGGCGGCTGATCACTATAAACAGGCAGAAAGAACAACGAAATATAGCTTTTTATTTGTTCTTTATACATTTTTAGTCTTTTTCTTATTTGAGGTAGTGAAAAGGGTTAAAATTCATATTTTTCAATATTGTATTACAGCTTGTTCTTTTTTATGTTTTCCTCTTTTACTAACAGCTTTTGCAGAACATGCTTCTTTTGAAGTTGCATATAGTGCTGCAGCGTTACTGATTATTGGGCAAGTAGCGTTTTATGTCTTTGGGCTTGTGCAAAAAACTTCAGAACGCGCAATGTTTTTGGGATTCCTAGTGGTTCTCTATTCATATTTATTTATTGTAATGCGCCTGGAAGAATTTGCACTTTTAGCTGGAGCTTTAGGTATGTTTGCGGTGGTGACAATTGCTATGGTTTTGACGAAAAAAGTTAATTGGTTTGATGAAAAATAATCAAATCTGTTCGTAGCTTTTGGAGAATAGCCCGTTGATAAAATATCTAAGGAATGATAATTAATAGAATTTAACTAAAATTGTTTATTAAAAGTAGGTGAAACGTATGTTTGGATTAAATAGGGAACAGGGAGAGTCGGTAGCGTTACTTTCTATCGGTACTTTTCTTGAGTACTTTGATTTGATGATCTATATTCATATGGCAGTTCTTTTAAATGAACTGTTTTTTCCTAAAACAGACGCTCATACAGCGGCTTTACTCACAGCCTTTGCTTTTTGTTCAACATATCTATTAAGGCCTATTGGCGCTCTTGCTTTTGGTTACATTGGTGATCATATGGGAAGAAAAGTAACAGTTGTCATAACGACAACGATGATGTCATTTTCATGCCTAGTTATGGCTAATTTACCAACATTCGCACAGATTGGTATTACAGCTTCTTGGGTGGTGACAATATGTCGTATTATCCAAGGTATGTCTTCCATGGGAGAAATATCAGGAGCACAGCTTTACTTGAGTGAAACAATTCAAATTCCTGCTCGATATTCAGCTGTTGCTTTGCTTGCTTTTTCTGTTGCTCTTGGAACGTCTGCTGCTCTTGGGCTAGCATCCATTGTTACTTCTTTTGGTTTGAACTGGCGCCTTGCTTTTTGGGCAGGAGCAACAATTGCGGTAGTTGGTGCTGTTGCTAGAACAAAACTGCGGGAAACGCCTGATTTTGCAGATGCTAAAAGACGAATAAGCCTAAAAGATAGTTTTGCAGAAAATAATATTGATAAAAAAGAACTTAAGGAAAACTTTATAGAAAGAGAAAAGGTTAACCAGAAAACGTCCTTAGCTTTATTTTTAATGGATTGTATGTGGCCCCTTTGCTTCTATTTTGCTTATGTATATTGTGGAAATCTCTTGAAAACCTCTTTTAAACTTACAGCAGAACAAATCATTCATCAAAATTTCATTGTCTCTTTAGTTCAGATAGCCAGTCTTTTATTATTTGTATTTTTAAGTTACAAAATTTACCCATTAATAATTTTGAAGGTTAAACTTTTTGTATCTCTTATCATCATATTAACCTGCCCCTATTGGCTTGATCATATAACCAGCCCTTTTTATTTGCTCTTGCTGCAATCTTCTATAATCTTTTTTGCAGCTGACGCGGCTCCAGCTACTTCAATTTTTTATAGACATTTTCCTGTGTTTAAACGCTTTACATATATTAGTTTTACCTATGCTTTATCTCGTGCTTTGACGTATGTTGTTACTGCTTTTGGTCTTGTGTATTTGACAGAAAAATTTGGAAATTGGGGAATTTTAATCGTTATGGTGCCAGTATGCATCGGATATATGCTTGGCTTAAGGCATTTTGAGAAATTAGATAAAACTGCTACTCAAATTAAACCCATATAGGTTATCAATTGATTTCCTTTAATATCTTTACTCTACGAAAAGTGAAAGGGAAATTTTAGTGCAATGAGGATATTCGCTTTATTAGATAGAGAACAAAAGCAAGCCGTAAGCTTGTTATCAATTGGGACTTTTCTTGAATATTTTGATTTAATGCTATATGTCCATATGGCTGTTCTTTTAAACGAATTGTTTTTTCCCAAAACAGATCCACATACAGCTAGCCTTCTTGCTGCTTTTGCTTTTTGCTCAACATATATATTTAGGCCTATCGGTGCCCTTATTTTTGGCTTTATAGGGGACAACGTTGGACGTAAAGTCACAGTTATTCTCACCATTATGTTTATGTCGTTATCTTGTGTTTTTATGGCTAACTTACCAACATATGCGCAAATAGGCATTGCAGCTTCTTGGATAGTGACAATATGTCGTATTGTGCAGGGAATGTCTGCAATGGGAGAGCTTACTGGCGCTCAACTTTATTTAAGTGAAACTATCCAAGCACCTGCTAAATACTCAGCTGTTGCTTTACTTGCTTTCGCTACAGCGATAGGGGGCGGAGCCTCTTTAGCTATGGCGTCACTTGTTTTGTACTTTGGATTTAGCTGGCGTATCATTTTTGGGGTGGGAGCTGTTATTGCTCTTGTTGGAACAGCCGCCAGAACCTTTTTAAGGGAAACGCCTGATTTTATAAGCGCAAAGCAAGAGGTTGCTGCTAATTCCTCCCCAAATATTCACGAGAAGGTTCATTATAAAATATCCTTATCATTATTTTCATTGGATTGTATGTGGCCTTTATGTTTTTATCTTTCATATATGCACTGTGGTACTGTACTAAAGGATTCTTTTAGTTATGGTACTGAGCAAATTATACATCAAAATTTTATAGTCTCAATGGTGCAGATAATTGCATGTTTATTATTTGTTTTTTTAAGTTATAGAATATATCCATTGAAAATATTAAAAATTAAGCTTTTTATTTCTGCAATTATTATTATCGGTTATCCATATTGGTTGAATAACCTGCAAAGTGATTTTCATGTTCTCTTACTGCAATCATGCATAATCTTTTTTGCTGCGGATGCTTCTCCTGCAACATCTATTTTTTATAAATATTTTCCGGTGTTAAAGCGTTTTACATATATTAGCTTCACCCACGCTTTGTCACGTGCAGTAATATATGTTATTACCTCATTTAGCCTTGTCTATATAACAAAATATCTAGGTAGTTGGGGAATGTTGATCATTGCAGTACCTGTGTTTGTGGGGTACATATTCGGTCTTCTACATTTTGAAAAACTAGAAAAAGAAAACTCTTTGTTGAACAAAGAGAGCCTTGATTTTCACTAAAGTCACTTTTGTGTTGAATCTCTCATGACAGTATTATTTAAGATTTTTACGCCAAGCTTTCAGTTTTTACTAATAACCAAACCAAACTCTTATCATTAAGGTCTTTTTCAAAGGTCCAGCGATCAATCATGCGATTAGTTAATTGATTTGTATTATCAATAATTTCACCGGCTTTATTCATAACAGTAATAATTTGATCACTTGTAAAGTGTACTAGAATTTGAGCTATAGATTTGTTTAAAAGAATATCTTCAATCTTAACATCTATTTCTTTTATATCGATATTCATCATTTCTTTTTTCTTAATTCTGGCTTTAATTGCAGTTTGAAAGCTCTTTAAAACTTTTTGTCCAACAAGCTGCTCTAAACGCTCTGCATTGCCTTGAGCAAATGCTTGAACAACAGCTCGAAAAGCATTGCTTGCGCCCTTTTCAAATCTCTCAACAGTAAAATCTTTTATTGATTTTTGAATAACTTTGATTTGTTTAGTAAAAGGCTCTTCAAGAGTATTAGATTCAATAATTTGATCGGTTTGTGCTTGAATATTTTTTTTAGGTAAAACAATAACATTGTCGTCATTATTTTCAGGACGTGACCACTGGCGTTGCTTTTCATGACCCGTTCTTGTGCCCAAAACACTCCATAAACGGTAAAATAAATAAACAGATAACACTGCAAACAGAAGAATCTCTACCATAATTTTTTCCTATGCTAAGCTATGGCATTATGCCTTAGCTTTATGAGCCTGTATATATATGAAATACAAACACGATCCCGACTATGTTGATTTTGGCTTTAAAAATGTTAAAGCAAAGTTAAAAACAGGCCTTGTGCACGAATTATTTTCTCGAGTTTCAAATCAATATGATTTAATGAACGATATTATGAGTTTTGGCCTGCACAGGTGCTGGAAAAATTCTTTTGTTGATAGCCTTGCATTAAAACCAAACATGAAAATCTTAGATTTGGCAGGTGGCACCGGAGACATTGCTATTCGCATTGCTTCAAAAAAAGCCTATCTAAATCCTCGTGTTACAGTTTGTGACTTAACATATGACATGGTAGTTCAGGGAAAAAACAAAGCTATTAATGAAGGCGTGCTTAACATTAATTGGCAAATTGGTAATGCCGAACAGCTTCCGTACGCTGATAAAAGTTTTGACCGAGTTACAATTGCCTTTGGTTTGCGAAACGTTGCTGATAAAAGCAAAGCTTTAGCGGAAATAGCAAGAGTGCTCAAACCGAAGGGGATGTTATTTTGTCTAGAGTTTATGTCACCAGAAGGCTTTATAAAACCAATATACGACCTATATTCATTTCAGTTAATACCTTGGATTGGTGAGCATATAGCTAAAGACCGTGAAGCTTATCAGTACCTAGTGGAAAGTATTCGTCAATTTCCAAAGCCGGATACTTTGCGTGATATAGTTTTGGAGCAGGGGTTTTCAACATGTAACTATGAAAAATGGGCCAGCAATATTGTCGCATTGCACCAAGCTACTCGTTAATTTGACTTCGCTATACCGCTACCACTAAAGCTAGTCATTTCCGAAATTGCACTGTTAAAACTAGCATTTGAAGATGATGGAGCACCAGTAATTTGCCTTTCAAGTTCGCTTTTTTGTTCAGCGCTTATATTTCTTGGCCTTACTAATATCACATCCTCATTAGCACGTTCATCATAAATAACCTTAACACCAGGATTTTTTGCCGTAGCTCCCCCAGAAGTATTAGTTGCAGTTGATGGCGAGCCGTATACCTTTACCACACCATTCTCTATAATTGTTCCTTGAGGTGATAGAGAGCTGCCTTGCTGAGTGCCGTTGGGCAAAATTGTTCCTTGAGGTGATAGGACGCTGCCTTGCTGAATGCCACCCGGTAAAGTTCCCGTTTTTTGGCAAGTACACTTACCACCAGCAGATGCCTGAGCCATCATATTTTGTTGCTGCATCATCACATTTCCTGGCTGTTGTATCATCATGCCGGGAGGAGGAGGGGGCATCATACCGTTATGTTGCATAGGCGCTCCATATCCGAAGTTTCCGTATGGTGCTCCATAAGGCGCAGAATGCCCAGGATTTCCGTATTGCATTTGTGGTGCCCCATAAGGCATTGGATATCCCGGATTTCCATAACCAGGCATTGAAGGGCCATTGTGAGGTCCAAAATTATTAGGTGAGCAAACCATTGCTGCCGCATCAATAGCGCTAATAGCTAGGCACGCGCTTACTAGAATAATCCATTTGTTTTTCATAACGTCTAAACATTCTGTTTGGTAAATATTATTCTGGCAGCATATGGTAAAAAAAACGTTAACAAGAATTCATGACAGCTCCTGCGCTATTGGCTATAATACGACGAAATGAAAGTTCTTAATAAAATGCTTGATAAATTTAATCCTCAACTCATTGAAGACCAGCTTTACCTAGATTCAGAATCTTTTTTTAAGGCATACTTAGAAAGTTCAGCTTCTCCCTACACAATTATGATGCCCCCTCCAAATGTAACGGGGTCATTACATTTGGGCCATGCTTTAACCTATACATTACAAGACATACTAATTCGCTTTAAGCGCGCCATGAGGTTTGATGCACTTTGGCAACCAGGCACGGACCACGCAGGTATTGCAACGCAATTGGTTGTTGAACGGCAACTGAATGAACAAGGACAAACACGCCATGATTTAGGTCGTGATGCATTTTTAGCAAAAGTCTGGCAATGGAAAGAATATTCAGGTAATACAATCGTCTCACAGCAGCGTCGTTTACGCATCTCAGCTGATTGGGATCGCTCACGCTTTACGATGGATGAAGGCCTTTCAAAAGCAGTTATTGAAGTTTTTGTGCGGCTTTATAAAGAAAAATTAATTTATCGAGATAAACGTTTGGTGAATTGGGACACAAAACTATTAACAGCAGTTTCTGATTTGGAAGTTGTTACAAAGGAAGAAAAAAAACCTTTTTGGTATATTAAGTACCCACTGGCAGATAATCCAAATGAGCATATTGTTATCGCAACCACACGACCAGAAACAATGTTTGGAGATACAGCCGTTGCTGTTAACCCAGAAGACGAACGCTATAAACAGTTTATTGGCAGAAAAATTCTTCAGCCTTTGACTGGTCGGTCTTTCTCGATTATTGCAGATGATTACTGCGATATGGAAAAGGGAACAGGAGCAGTGAAAATTACTCCAGCTCACGATTTTAACGACTTTGAAATCGGTAAACGCCACAATCTTGAAAAAGTTAATATTTTAAATGAGCGTGCTCATTTGAACGATGCTGTGCCAGAAGCTTACCGTGGCATGTATTATATTAAAGCAAGATCTGCTGTTGTTGCTGATCTAGAAGCTCAAGGATTTCTTGAAAAAACTGAGGAAATAACCGGGCCAACACCTTATGGTGAGCGCTCAGGTATTGAGCTTCAGCCCTATCTCACAGATCAATGGTTTGTCGATGCAAAAACTTTGGCAAAACCCGCTATTGATGCTGTAAAAACAGGCAACATTCGTTTTGTGCCGCAACACTGGGAAAATACATACTTTGAATGGTTAAACAATATTCAGCCTTGGTGTATCTCTCGTCAAATTTGGTGGGGGCACCAAATTCCAGCATGGTTCGGTCCCGGTGGAGAAATTTTTGTTGAAAAAACCGAAGAAGAGGCATATCAGGCAGCACGCGCACAATTAGGAAGCAATGTTGTGCTACGCCGCGAAACCGACGTTCTTGATACTTGGTTCTCAAGTGCTTTATGGCCATTTACAACTCTTGGCTGGCCAGAAAAAACTCCTGAGCTTAATCGCTATTATCCAACGGATACCCTTGTTACAGGCTTTGATATTATCTTTTTTTGGGTTGCCCGCATGATTATGATGGGTATGCATTTTATGAAAGATGTGCCTTTTAAAACGGTCTACATTCACGCTTTAGTGCGCGATGAAAAAGGCCAAAAGATGTCAAAATCAAAAGGGAACGTGATTGACCCTCTTGTTTTGATGGACAAATATGGCTCAGATGTGGTGCGTTTTACTTTAGCAGCATTAGCAGCGCCAGGGCGTGATATAAAACTTGGCGAAAGCCGTGTTGAAGGCTATAGAAACTTTTGCACAAAAATATGGAATGCTGCACGTTTCTTAGAAATGAATAACTGTCAGTTTGATCCCGAATTCTTTCCTTCCACAAATACCCACCCTATAAATCAGTGGATGGTTACTCATCTTCTAGAGCTTAAAGAAACGACGATTAATTACCTAAATGAGTATCGTTTTGACCTAGCCGCACAAAGTCTTTACCAAAGCTTTTGGTATATATTCTGTGACCAGTATTTAGAGGCTATAAAAACTTTACTGCAAGATGATGAAGGTGACACAACAAAAAAAGTTGCGATGTGGGCTCTGTTTGAGTATTTAAGTTTGTTGCATTCAATCATGCCAAGTATTACCAGCTATTTGGCTAAATATTTCAAAATGCATGAATGCTTAACAAATCATAAGTTTTGCACCAAAAAGTTCCCGACTCAGCTAAACCGCACGGATATTTTATGGCGATTGGTTGATGAAGTTCGTTCTCTAAAGGGCCTATTAAATATTTCTGGGGGAGCAGTGTTAAAAGCGTGCATGAGCCATGAAAACCTTAGTATGCTTGGAAAATTTGAAAATGTATTGAAGTCAATGGCGCGTCTTTCTTCTATTGAACCGTGGGGGAGTAATACACCACCTGATGCTTCTTATCTACCGTGCGTTGTGGAGGGGTACACGCTTTATGTAAGTTGTTTTGATGACCATCTTGAAATTGAAAAAGGCAAGGCTATTTTGTGTCAAAAACAAGAAGCTCTTGAGAAAGAAATTTTGCATTTAGAGAAAAAGCTTCAAAATGATGCTTATAAGAATGCAAAACCAGACCAGTGGCAGGAAGACAATACACTATTAGAGTTCAAAAATTGTGAAAATAAGAAACTTACTAGCTTTATTGAGTTATTAATTTAGAAAATGAAACTTAAGAAGCTATATAACAGCAAATGCACTGGAAAATACTTGACAAAAAAAGAGTGATTGTTTAGTTTCAGAACATTGCCTGAGGTAATAAACCGGGGGTGTAGCTCAGTTGGTTAGAGCGCCGGCCTGTCACGCCGGAGGTCGCGGGTTCGAGTCCCGTCACTCCCGCCATTTAATGTTTGAGTTTATCTGTGAATTACTTTTCCCACATTATTGATTTAGATGAAGCAGATAAGCGCGGTAGGCCCACGTCTTTCAGCGCTTCAAAAGGGCAATGTGAACAAATAATGGAAGTTTTTGATTTGCTTGAGCTGAAATCATTCACGGTGCAGACTCAAGTCAAAGCGCTTATCAATGGTGCATATGAAGTACATGGCAGCTTAAATGCTGTTGTGGTTCAGCCTAGCATTGTCAGTTATGAACCAGTGACTACCAGCATTAGTGAACAATTTACTATAATGCTTGTTCCAACTCAAAATCGCCTTGTTGATTATGAGAGTTCTCATCCTGATGATGACTGCGATGTGTATACTGACGATGAATATGATCTTGGAAATTTAGCCCTAGAGTACCTTTCGCTAAGTTTGCCAACGCATCCTAAGCTTGCAGGAGAATCTGGGGACCATATAGAGTTTGATGAAACAGAGCAAAAAGCTTCCTCTCCTTTTTCAGTACTTAGCGACAAACTAAAAGAAGATTAGCCTTAAAGCATAGGAAATATATGCGCGAAATAGCTCTTGATACTGAGACCACAGGCCTTAGTCATAAAGATGGCCATAGAATTGTCGAAATTGGTTGTGTCGAACTTCTTCACCGCATACCCACAGGACGGACATTTCATTGCTATATAAACCCAGAACGAGACGTTTCTGCGGGAGCCTCTGCAATTTCTGGCTTAACCTATGATTTTTTAAAAGATTTTTCTACGTTTTCCTCTATTGCTCAGGAATTTTACCAGTTTATCCAAGAATCAACTTTAGTTATTCATAACGCGTACTTTGATATCGGATTTATCAATGCGGAATTCGAGCGATTAAACATGCCTCTTCTAAATCTTAGCGATGCAATTGATACCGTTGTTTTGTCTCGAAAGAAATTTCCCGGACAACCCGCTAATTTAGATGCTCTATGTAAACGCTTTAACATTGATCTCACAAAAAGAACCAAACATGGTGCATTAGTTGATGCCCAGCTTTTAGCAGAGGTCTATATCGAGTTGACGGGGGGAAGACAAACCCATTTATTTAAAGAAGAAGCATCAAAGGAAAATGCTATTTATATTAACAAAGAACGTCGTGAGCCAAGAATTTTCGCCGTTAATCAAAATGAACTACAAGAACACGAAGAGTTTTTAAAACTATTAAAGGATCCTTTATGGAAGCAGACTTCCTCATGAATACTTTCCAACTTGATCCACGTATTGAAATGGATTCATCGTTTATAACAAACCTAGAATTATGCCAAGTTCGCCTACATAATAATGCTGCTTTTCCATGGATAATGCTTATCCCAAACACTAAAGTTATTGAAATTGTTGATTTAAGCGAAGAAGATCAGCAAAAACTAATGAAAGAAATCTGTCAAGCAAGCACGGTCATGCGTCGGTTATATAAACCGACAAAGCTAAACATAGCTAGCATAGGAAATGCCGTTTCGCAAATTCATGTGCATGTGGTAGCTCGCTATGATACCGACAAAGCTTGGCCCCGTCCTGTTTGGTATTGCGGGGTTGAGGCTGAGTATACACAAGATGAACAAAACCAGCGCACACACCTCATAAAAGTAGCATTTAGCAAACTGTAGCTCAAATTTATTAAATACATAATGTTAATTTACTGCATTTTAATGCACATATGTTACTGTAAAAGTGACATTAACTCTAAAAATTATTAGAATCATGAAAAAAAATATTGCTCTAATCCTTTTTTATGTTGGGCTGCTTAGTCATATTAATCCGGCAGAAAATTTCAGCAAGCTTGATGGGGTTGAGGAAGAAAAAAGCAGAAATCCTTTTTATGATAGATTTAGTAGTGTTTGTAATGCTGTAAAAAGCACATTTGCTAGTGAAGCGGTGGCACCATCAGGAAGATCACTTTATTCCAGAATGGATGCTGTAAGAGAATTTTTAGAGCTAAATAACAGGATATTAAATGAGTTGCGGCATGTTGAAGAATATAGTGCTCTTGAAGATAGCCTTATTGAAATTCAAAACATATTTAATGGGGTTGGAGGCAGCTATGATACTTTTTTGAATTTTGAGCAAAACTTAAAGCCTATTGTAGAAGGACAAACTGAAAAAACAAAAGAAAAACTCAAAAAACTTGAGGATCTCGTGCATGATGGATTGGATCATATTGATCCTAAAATGGATGCATTAACAACAGCTATTAATAGTGCTATTGAAAAATCCAGACGAAAATAATTAACACTTTTTGAAAGTGCAACAATCGCAGTAAACTATTTTAATTCTAAATAATAGTACTTTACTGCTTGTTAACATAATTATACTACCATTAACGTGAAAATTCTTGATGAATTGGCGCGTTGATGAAAAAAAATATTGCTCTAATCCTTTTTTGTATCGGATTTTTTAACCGTATTAACGCCATAGATGATTTTACATGCGTTGACTTAGGGGAGGTTGAAACTATTCGAGAATCATGTGTTGTGCAAGCGTCGACCCCTACATCTTATGAAGGCCTTCTAAATCCAGATAGATCACTAGGTTCTAAAATAATGACCTTTGGAGATTGCTTAAGAGAAAGCAAAGCAAAACTAGATAAGTTAAAGCTTCCATATATCTCAACGGAAGAATATGATGCGTTTGGATATCGCTTTGTCGAGATTCAAAAGATGTTCAATGATCTTAAAAAGGATCATGAGAAGTTGAGGAAACAAGACGGATACTTATGGCCTCTTTCTGAGCCTAACAGACAAACTATGGATATGGTTAGAAAAATGGCTGCAGCTGTGGGCACAAAATTGGAAGAAGTAACTTTTAAAATGAATGCACTTGAGAGAGATCTGGATAGCGTTATTGAAAGGGCAGGAGAAAGTAGAGATTAAAGTAAAAATTGCTAACCAGATAAGATTGAGCTAAGTTGTCCTATCGCTTTTTGGTTTATAACCTGGATGTTACAACAAAGTGAAATAGAATTAATACACGCCTGTTCTACGCCTTCTTATCCTATAAATAGTTATAACGAATGGTCCCCATTGAAAGAAGTTATTGTAGGCTCTCCCCTTAGTTATGAAGCCAATGATCTCGATCTGTCTTTCAAGCTTTTTTATTTTGATACAGCTTTTTCTGCTTTTGGTTATCCCAAATACGGCAAAATTGATAGTTCGGCAAACCCAGAACAAATTAAAAGGCAAGCTATTAATAAGCGATATTTGGAAGAATTAAACGAAGATATTGAAGGGTTTGTAGATGTCTTAGAAAAAGAAGGCGTTAGAGTTTTTAGGCCTTTAGAATTAAAAGATGTATTTGAATTTAAGACACCACACTGGAAAGCCACAGGGATTCCTGCGTTGAATGTGCGTGACCAAGCTATAATATTTGGTGATGAGATTATTGAAACTAGCCCTCAGGTAAGGGCGCGCTATTTTGAGAATGATCTTTTAAAACCAATTTTTTACCACTACTTCAACCTTGGTTCTAAGTGGACTGCTATGCCAAGACCTGTGATGACAGATAGTTCTTTTGATTTTTCGTATGTTGAAGAAATTGAGGCACTTACTTATAGCACAGAAGAACCTTATGAAAAAAAAGTACCTTCACTTAATGTGGGGTATGAAATGCTGTTTGATGGTGCTCAATGTCTTCGTTTTGGTAAAGATGTATTGGTAAATGTCGCTACTCAAAACCATAATCTTGGTTTTCAGTGGTTGCAAAAACATTTGGGGGAAAAATTTAGACTGCATAAAGCATATAGACTGACAGACCATCATATTGATAGTACAGTTTTACCATTAAAGCCGGGTAAGCTTTTGCTGCGTAATCAAGAATGTTTTGAGCTTTTGCCTGATTTTTTAAAAAAGTGGGATATTATTTATGCCCCAGAACCAGAAGCGAATATATTTCCAAACTATGAATCAGATGATTTAGTGTTAACAACTAAATATATTGATTTGAATGTGCTATCACTTGATGAAGAAAAAGTAATTGTTAACGCTTGCTTCCCCGAACTTATTAAAATATTAGAGCAGAATGGATTTACACCGATACCTGTTCGTCATAGACATCGACGAATTTTTGGAGGTGGATTTCATTGTTTTACGCTAGATACAGTCAGGGCAGGATCTTTAGAAGATTATTTTTCTTAAATGTTGATAAATAATAATGATGAAATTACTCACTGGATCACCACGACCACTTCGTGGTCTCATGACGGCCGTGAAGTATCGTCATTGCGAGCCTCTACAAGAGGCGTGGCAATCTAGCTTAATTTACCATTAAAGTAAGAAAGTGATATAAAAATGCTCCAGAAAATTTTAGCTTTTTCAACTAACCGTGTTGAGTTATTTGGTGCTCAATATAGAGCTTATGGAATTCTAGGATTACTAAATTTTCCTATTGCTTATTTTATTTTGCACAATGCTATGCACCAAGATGAAAGCAGGATGTTACGCATTTTAGCCGCTATTTTAGCCATTCCTCTTGCTTTTTATGACTATCTACCGAAAAAAGCACAAAAATATCTTCCTTTATATTGGCATGGGGTTCTTTTGTATAGCTTTCCCTTTTTTTGTACGTACCAGCTTTTAAAGAATAATCTTTCTTTGGGTTGGCTTACAAATATGTCACTGGCTTTGTTTTTATTTATATTATTGGTTGATTGGCTTGTTTTCTTGATTAGTGTTTTATTTGGTGCTGTACTAGGGGCTGGGGTATATGCACTTTTTCATGGTTTCTCTAATTTTCACATACAAGCAACTGCAGATGATCTCTCTTTAGCCTTCAATCAATATTCTTTTATCATCGTTGTTGGCATTTTTTTCTCACGTCATAAAGAAATTGTGAAGCTAAGAGAAAGTTTGCGCTCAATGGAAAGCTTGGCAGCTACCATCGCCCACGAACTTCGCACACCTTTGGCAAGCCTTTCAATGATCGCTGAATCAATGAAAAAATGTTTGCCCGTTCTTGAAAAATACCAACCAAGTGAACAAAAACAAGAAACACAAAAAGCTTTAGAATTATTGCATTCAGTACCAGAACGCATTAACACAACAACGCGGAATGCATTTATTGTCATTGATATGCTTCTCATGAATTTAAAAAGAAAACCAATAATGAATGACTATAAAAATTGTAAGATAAGCACTTGCGTTGAATTGATGCTAAGCGAATATCCTTTGGACGAGAGTCAAAAAAAGCTCATTCATTGGGACCAAACCACCAATTTTTCTTTTAAGGGTCATGAGTTATACGTAAAGCATATATTGTTTAATCTTCTCAAAAATGCCCTGTACTACATTCGGGCGGCGGATAAGGGGGAATTGTACATATGGCAAGAGATGGGGAAAAAATTCAATTACCTTTATTTTAAAGATACAAGTCAGGGAATTCCTGCCTCTATTTTGCCTCATATTTTTGAAAATTTTTATTCACGAACAGTCAGGGGGACTGGGGTAGGGCTCGCTTTTTGTAAGTCTACAATGTTGAGCTTTGGCGGAGATATTACGTGTGATTCTATTGAGGGCGAATACACCACATTTAAACTAGCTTTCCCTGTGTTGGTTGCTACGCATAATTGATGGCATTTGTTGCGCTTTTTGTCTTTGCGAACCTCCGCAGGAGGTGTGGCAATCCAGCGTGGTAAAATCAGTTTAACTAGATCACCACAGGAGCTGCTCTCCTTCGTGATGACGGCTTTCCTCAATTGTAAGAACGTGCTGTTAAGTAAGCCTCAAAAGAGAGAATTTGACTATGGTCTAAATCAAAACCATTAGCGCCATAAGCGTAGTAATAACGTTGATCTCCTTGAAGAAGTTGTGCTGGCCTTACGTATTGATGCCACTGCGATGGTGAAGGAATTTCCACGGTTTCTCTACTGTGAAAACATAAAATTTGCTCATATGTTTTCAAGCTGTCAAATAAAGGGCCAGAATAGTCGTGAAAGCTTGATATCAGGTCTAATTGATCTTGCGTAAAGGTGAATAGACTGCTTGATTCGCCTTTTTTATTTAAAAACAAAAAAGTTCCCGTGGTTTCATGAAGGTAATGCTCAACAATCTTATTTTCTTTGATTAGATCAAAAAATAGCTCGACAAAACACGAATCTTCCAAGGCTGTAGTTGATTTATCAAAAGTAGCAGCGCTCATAGTTAGCCTGGATAAATTTTGAAAGTAATTGAATTGAGAATCATGTATGGCTTTTTTTAATTTTTTGATTGCCTCAAATTCATGCTTTTTAACATAGGCATGAATAAGCCCTTGATTAAAAGCCTCAATAGCAATATGTTCATCTTCATCACCGGTTAGAAGAATTCGTTGAACACCGGAATTAGTAATTTTTTCGCAAAATTCTAAACCGTTAATACCTGGCATATGGTAATCAACAACAAGGGTAGAGATTTGTTTGAAGCGATTTGGATTGTACACCCTTTTGTGCACATCATAAATGTTAAAATCTAAACGTATATGCTGCCATTCTTCTGAATTGGTAACCTCAATAAGCTGATCGGAAGAAGGCTGATACTTTGGTTGTGCGTTTACATAGTCCAATGCTTTGAAAGGATTTTGAAAGGTAACATGCACTGAAGTGTCTTCATCAAGGCAGGGAACAAGATTATCCAGAATTGTGCGATCATCATCGATAAGAACAACTTGACTAGGGAAAAAATAGCAAGGAATTTTCTTCACAAATATATCCTCCTTGGCAATAAACATAAGTATTTCAGAAGTTGGTCTGGAAGTTTAAACAATGTTGAGAAAATAACAACCTATTATATTTGATAGGTACTAATAGAATTTTAATAAAATTTTGCGCCGAGATGTGCTTTCAAACGAAGGGGGTTCAAGTGTTTTTTTGTTGCTTAGGGGATTTTTCTTGCAGGAGCCATTTTGCAAAGGTGTAATCTACTTTATCTTTTAAGCTTGCTCTAGAATATTCATGAATTTTATCAACACATTCTAAAAATTCTCTTTTGCTCAACGCGCGTGATTCACTGTGTAAAATGTCACGAACTGCTTCCGCTGATTTGGTGTAAAGATTAATATCCCAAGAAATTGATGCTCCTGAAAAAGAAATGCTTCCTTCGTGCAGTTCATCTAGGGCAATGCCTAAAGCATTTGCGATAGCCATTAATGTTTCTATTCCTGGATTTTTTGATCGTCCATAAAGAATATTTTGAACAGATCCAGGTTTTACACCCGCCATTCTTTCAAGAGCGTTAATAGAGATGCCCTTTTTTTGCATAATAGCGCGTAGATTTTTTGCAATACTCATTAAGTATCATTATTTCAAAGATACGTTATTTATACCAAAAATATGGAAAATCCCAAACAATAATATATTTATTATAATGGTAATCATACAATAAGCAATTCAAATTATTTATTTCAGATGTGTTGACATAATAAATATATTATGCGAAATATCTGCACATGTGATAACCCACGAGGCTCAAGATGAGATCAAGCAAGATAGGATCAAGAAAGAACCTGATAGTTCAACTTACCTTTGTAAGCGTTGTGTTGAATGTGCTCTCAATTTTTCTAACCTGTGTGAATCAATCGCAAGGTAATCGGCAATCAGAAAGACTAGCAAATCAAGAAAGTATTGCTTTTGTTAACCCAGAAAAAAGCGGGAAAGAAAAGGAATATCTAAAAGAATGTAGCGAGAGTTTTTTAAAAATTATGCCTGTTTAAATCTCATTATTTAAAACAAGAAGGTGCCCCATGAATCAAGCAGAATTGACCAAAAGTGAAACACTATCAGAAAGGGAGAGGGCGCGTCTTTATGAATGGCCACGTATAGGCATTTGCCTAGAACGGGTAATGGCAGCGCAAGGGCGCATGGAAGATATAGCACGAACCCTTCGAGAAGATGAGAAATATGCGCCCAGTTACACCATTGAAGAGCAAATTCAGTACGCCTCAGACCGCCTTCGTGCCTCCATTCGTGCTTTTGAAAAAGCCCATAAAGTTAAAATAGAAATTTTCACCTTTTTTAGCCCATTTGACGATCACACCGAGACTTTTATTGAATCGTTGCAAAGACCTGAAGAGGTGGATTAGTGAAATGTAATAAATCTCACTTATTCCATTGACGCTCAAGCCCTTGATTGTCTATGCTTCAAAGCAATGAATTAAGTGAGATTTATTAATGTTAATGAAGGGCAAAAAAGGCCTAATTATGGGCGTAGCAAATGGCAGTTCTCTTGCATGGGGAATTTCCAAAATGCTGCACGAGCAAGGTGCCGAGCTTGCGTTTAGCTATCAAGGTGAAACCCTTGAGAAACGTGTGCGGCCTTTAGCTGAAAGCTTGGGCTCGGATTTCTTGGTGGAATGCGACGTTGGCAAAGATGACAGCATTGAAAACACCTTCAAAATCATTGAAAAAAAGTGGGGCTCTCTAGACTTTGTTGTGCATGCCATTGGTTTTTCTGACAAAAATGAATTACAAGGCCGTTATTGTGATACATCATTGGCTAATTTTTTAAACACAATGCATATCTCTTGTTTTTCTTTTACGAAAATCTGCCGCGAAGCTGAACGCTTAATGTCAAATGGTGGTTCGTTGATTACGTTAACCTACTATGGGGCAGAAAAAGTTATGCCAAATTATAACGTAATGGGCGTGGCAAAAGCGGCACTTGAATCTAGCGTGCAGTATTTAGCCGTGGATTTAGGCCCTAAAAATATTCGTGTAAACGGATTATCCGCAGGTCCTGTTAAAACACTTGCAGCAAGTGGTATTGGTGATTTTCGCTATATCTTAAAATGGAATCAATACAATTCACCTTTACGTCGCAACACCACTCTAGAAGATGTTGGTGGTAGTGCTTTATATCTATTAAGTGAATTAAGTTCTGGTGTAACAGGTGAAGTTATTCATGTGGATTCTGGTTACCATGTAGTGGGAATGAAAGCCGTAGATGCGCCGGATATAAGCGTTGTTAAAGATTTAGATTAAATTTCAGGAGCATTTCAATGATACTTTCCGATAAATGGATTCGCGAGCAAGCACAAAAAAATGGCATGATTGAGCCTTTTGTGGAAAGCCAAAAGCGTGAAGGCATGATCTCTTATGGGTTATCATCTTATGGGTATGATGCACGGTGCTCTCCAGAATTTAAAATTTTTACAAATGTGAATAGCGCAATTGTTGATCCAAAGAATTTTTCTCCTTCAAGTTTTGTTGATCGTGAAACAGATGTTTGTATTATTCCGCCTAATAGTTTTGCGTTAGCGCGAACGGTTGAGTATTTTCGCATTCCGCGTGATGTTTTGGTTGTTTGTCTTGGCAAATCAACCTATGCTCGTTGTGGAATTATCGTAAATGTGACCCCCCTTGAACCTGAATGGGAAGGCCATGTAACTTTAGAATTTTCTAATACAACACCACTTCCAGCAAAAATTTATGCCAACGAAGGCGTTTGCCAGTTCTTATTCTTTAAAGGAGACCAACCTTGTGAAGTTTCTTACCGTGATAGATCCGGAAAGTATATGAATCAAACTGGTGTAACGCTACCAAAGATATAAACCATGCCAACAATTCTTAAAATCCAAGGCGGAAAACCTTTAAAGGGTACCATTGAAATTAGTGGCGCTAAAAATTCAGCGCTTCCCTTAATGGTGGCTTGTTTACTAACGGATAAGCCTCTGACTTTAAGTAACGTCCCTAATTTGGCAGATATTCAAACAATTACTCAGGTTTTGAACGTGCTTGGTGTAACGGCGCAAGAAAATGGAAGCACACGAATTCTTGATGCTTCTAATATTACTTCAACCACAGCACCTTATGAGCTAGTAAAAACCATGCGCGCGTCTGTGCTCGTGCTGGGGCCTTTAGTGGCGCGTTTTGGCCATGCTAAAGTTTCTCTTCCCGGAGGGTGTGCCTTAGGAGCGCGTGCCGTTGATGTGCACTTAGAAGGCTTGCGCGCTATGGGCGCAACGTGCGATTTAGATGAAGGTTATATTGTAGCTCGTGCACCAAATGGCTTACGCGGCGCACATTTCACCATGCGTGTTGTCTCAGTCGGCGCCACCGAAAACCTTATGTTGGCTGCATCTATAGCTAAAGGCCAAACAATTTTGCAAAATGCAGCACGCGAACCAGAAATTATTGATTTGGCGAACTGTTTAAATGCAATGGGAGCTACTGTACAGGGCGCAGGCACAGACACAATTACCATTGAAGGCGTTTCAACGCTTAATGGAGCAAACGTTAAAGTTATGCCTGACCGCCTTGAAACAGGCTCATACGCAATTGCATCTTTAATCACTGGTGGAGATGTTACTTTAACAAACACATCTTTAAAATATTTACCAATGGTTCGCGAAACTCTTGAAAAAGCAGGAGCTATTTTTGAAGAGAAAGACAATGGATTTCGAGTTTATAGAAATGGTCCAATTGGTGGGGTTGATGTTATGACCGAGCCTTATCCAGGGTTTGCAACTGATCTACAAGCACCATTTATGGCGCTAATGAGCGTTTGCGAGGGCGCCAGCATGATCACTGAGACAATATTTGAAAATCGTTTTATGCATGTCCCAGAGCTTGTGCGTATGGGGGCAAGTATTCAAGTGCACGGCGCATCAGCAATGATTCGAGGAGCAAAAAGTTTAAGTGGAGCGCCCGTTATGGCAACCGATATTCGCGCCGGCATAGGTATGGTTGTTGCAGCGCTTGCTGCAAAAGGCACGACAACTATTAGCCGTTTATATCATCTAGATCGCGGCTACGAAAATCTAGAGGCTAAATTGCAAGCCTGTGGTGCTGATGTTGAGCGTCATAAGGTCGATGTATAAAGTAAAGCCTTTAAATTCTCGTTAATAAATATTTAATAATTCTAGATACATAATAGAACCACTAACGTTTTATCGATAAAATTCTATTTAAGGAGATTAAATATGTCTAAAAAATTAGCAGTTCTAGCTTTTTCAACAATTTTATTCAGTTCAGTTTACTCTATGCATCATGTGACTGATGCAATGGGTATGACAGATCCAACAAAAAGGAAATGTCTTGCTAAGGAGGGAAATAGTGAGAAATTATGTGATACCTATGCTAAGAGAGTAAAAGCGAAGATTAAGGCAGGATGGAAAAGAGACGCTGCAGAAAAAGCAGTTGCTAAAGAAATGGGTGATTAAAAATTTTAAGTCATCAAAAAATTTTCTAAATCACAAGGGTTTGCCCTTGTGATTTTTAGTATCAACTTTATCCCAAAGCATTTGTTGCACCTTAAAAAAACAAAGTGCCTACATGACTCATTTTACCTATGGAGCTGAATTAGCTATTATTGCCAGCAATAAGTATCTCAGAACTTCTTAATTAATGCCTAAAAATCTTATTCAGCAAATTGATAATTTTGCATCGAAAATCTTTATTGATTCGCAAATACCTGGTGCTGCAATTGGTATTGTGCATAATGGTGAAATTCTTCATCTAAAGGGTTATGGCCAAAAAGGATTATCAAATTCTGATCCCATTACACCTTCAACATTATTTCCTATAGCCTCAATTAGTAAAGGTATGAGTGCTGCAGCGATCGCGGTGCTAGTTGAACAAGGATATTTGCGCTGGGACCAAAAAGTCATTGATATACTTCCTCATTTCAAGCTCTATGATCCATGGGTTACTAAAGAATTCACGGTCATTGACCTTTTTTGTCATCGATCAGGCCTGCCGCCCGAGCCCCTACAGCAACTGCCTTTATGGGGATATTCCGTTCAAGATCTTAAAAATTTCTTACCACAAATTCAGCCTGTTTCTAGTTTTCGCACCACATACCAATACATCAATATTTTATATCTTTTCGTTGAAGAAATTATAGAGCATTTAGCACAAACAAGCTTTGCGGAATTCATGACCAATAACGTCTTTAAACCCCTTGATATGCACAATGCAAGGGTAGGGCTTCAAAATGAAGAACATCAAGATCTTATCCAAGGACATATTCTTGATGAAGAAACCTATACTAAGGTGCAAAAAATATCTTTTAGCTGTTATCCTCAATTTTATATGGCAGCTGGAGGTGTTGTAACTTCATCTCGTGATTTATGTCGATGGATGCTTGCTCAACTCGGTCATATTCCTTTCTTGCCTCATTCTCAATTGCAATATATGTGGCAGCCACAAACCATTATCAACGAAAGTGAATCTTATTGCTTAGGATGGCGTAGCTTAATGCATAAACCCCACCGCATTATTAGTCATGGCGGCTTAATCAAGGGAATTCGTCATTTATTATATTTAGTGCCAAACTGTGATTTTGGTATTTTTGTGCTAACAAATTTAACCCATAGTGAAGCACCTAGAATAGTATGTGAGTACGCAACTGATTTGCTCATGAATATATCACCTGCTGAATATAATCAAAAAGCTAGGGATGTGTATTTGAGTACCGTTCAATTAGATTGCCCACCTCTGGTTCAAGATATTACTTATGAAGCATCTGCTTATACAGGAAGGTACAAAAATCCAATCCTTGGCGAAGGAATTATGATTCATGCTGAAGGAGTACTAAAATTTTCTTTTGGTAAAAAACCAGTGATTGCTTTATTAGAGCCAATTGCTCCCAATCAATTTCGCATATATTTTACAGGTGAATCTGGATCAAATATTGGTGAAGGTCATTGGGGTATTGCCACATTTTCTAAGAAAGTTTTAGCACTAAAAGCCTATCAGCGATTTGACCAGGAGGAATTTATCTTTGTTCAAAATTAAGTTAAGTAAAATTATTTTTATTTCGTATAAGAAGTATTGCAATTTAATAAAATTTTAGAGAACATTAAATAGAGCGGCGCATGACTGTTCATAAATAAACTTAAACTTGAGGAGCAAAAATGTCTAAAAAATTAACACTTCTAGCGCTTACAGCTATTGCGTTTGGTTCAGCATCAGTTTGTGCAAATATTAAAGGCGAATGTATGTCTAAAATAAGGCAAGGATCAAAAAGAGCAGTAACTAGTGCGTTTCTAGAAAAACGCTGCACATGCGTAGCAGCAAGACACGGTAGTACTAATGAAAAATTTGAAAAAGCTAACGAGCATTGCAAGGAGCATAACGATAATCCTGCTTAATAGTTAGTATAAGAAAGAAAACGGTAAGGCCTCGCTTAAGTTGCGGGGCTTTATTTTTCTACTCAACTTTATCAGGATCTGCCCCAAAGTGTCGCATCATAGCTACCATATGTTCTGATAAAGGAGCTGTAACCACCATTTTACCGCCGTCATGTAGAGGAAATGATAGTTGATGCGCATGTAAATGCAGGGTTTCGCCTTTTATAGTTGCTCCGTATTTATAATCACCCACAATAGGCCAGCCAGATTCACTTAAATGAACACGTATTTGGTGTGTTCTGCCGCTTTTAGGCCAGCAATCAACTAATGAAAAGTTTCCAAGTTTCTTTTTCATCATATATTTCGTTTCAGCAGGTCTTGCATGAGGACCGCCAACTACCATTTTTTCTTTATTGCCAACCATTTCCTTACCAATTGGAAAATCAATAACACCTTGAGCAGGACGCACATTACCTTCAACAATAGCGCGGTATGTTTTTTGTACACCATGATTTGCAAACAAATGTGTGAGGTACTGAGCCATGGGAATAGTTTTAGCCATCAACAACACACCACTAGTATCCTTATCAATTCGGTGTACAAGTCTAGCTTCTGGGTTATAAGCTTTCATAATTGCATCAATATGTCGTTTGGTGCCTGTGCCACCTTGCACAGCAATCCCTTGAGGCTTATTTAGGGCGATAAGGCTTTCATCTTCCCAAATGATAATGCTCTCTATCCATTTTAAATCTTCTTTACTAACAATTACAGTACGTTTCGTTGGCGCATTTTCAGGGTTTATGTAAGCAGCTAAATCTACCAAAATGCGTAGTTGTTCTTCCGATTCAATACGCGTACTACTCTTTGCGGGTTTGCCATCCACTAAAATTTTTTTGCTTCTAAGTAGCTTCTCTAATATTCCTTGGGTAAGACCGGGGTAGAGACGACGCAAAAGCCTATCAAGGCGTGTGAGATTTTGAGGTAATTCAGACATTATTTCGCTTTCACTTGTACAAGGTTTTTCCAATTTGTTGTATATGCAGGTGTTTTATTATCGCGTTTATTCATCCATTCTATGCTTTCCCCGCACGATAAAGGGCGCACAGTACCAAGACCAAAACGTTTATTTAAAGTATCCATGACCTTATCAATATCAGGCCTTGCTAAAGCTTTCGGCTTGTCAAATAATACACGGGTGCTAGGTTGTGTTGCATCTCGTAAATCAACAGCCATGATGCCAATTTTATGATAAGCAACTTTGGGATCAAAGAAATATTTAATAGCTTCTTGAGCATGCCCAATAATTGTTGATGTGCTATTAGTTGGTTCCGTTAGCACAATTGTGCGCTGATGAAAAACAGAGGTTTCATTTCTAAATGGCGAGTTCTGAGCATAAACAAAAAGAGTTGTAGTTTTTTGTGATACTTCCCGCAGTTTAGCACTTAAGCGAAATCCATAGCGAGCTATTGCTTGTTTCAAAATTTCTTCATCTCTTATTGGTTTGAAGAAGCTTCGCGTAATTTGAATAGATTTTTTAGGCTCTTGAATGAGTGTTAAGGGCATGCAAGAAAATCCATTGAGTTCTTGAACGATGCGCTCGACTATAATGTTATAATTTCTGCGAGCCCAGCTCGGCTCAATTGTCATTAGATCATAAGCACTGTAGATCCCATGTTGTTTAAGGCTTTTTGTTAACTTGGCCCCAATTCCCCATATTTTTGAGACAGAAGTCGTTTTCAAGGTGTGATGATATGAAGAGGTGCCGTCAATATAATAAGGAACTCCAAGTGCCTTTGCTTGAATACTAGCAAGTTTTGCTAGCGTTTTTGTAGGGCCAAAACCAATTGATGTGGGAATGCCAGTGCATTGTAAAATATGCCGATGCAATTTCTCACCCTCTTGAGCCCAGTCAAGATTAGCATCAAACATTAGAAAAGCTTCATCAATCGAGTACACTTCAACATTTTTGTATTGCTGCTGTAATACGTTCATAACTCTGTGACTCATATCTCCATACAGCTCAAAGTTACATGATAGCGTTTCAACACCATACGCTTTGACTAAATGACGGATTTCAAATAAAGGTGCACTCATTGGAATGCCAAGGAGTTTAGCTTCGTTTGAGCGTGCAATTACGCAACCGTCATTGCTTGATAATACAACAACTGGCTTATGCTCAAGATCAGGCCTAAAAACTCGCTCACATGAGACAAAAAAGTTATTGCAATCAATTAGCGCAAACATAAGAGTCGACCATATTTAATCAATTTATAAAGAATATAAAACCATCTAGAAGATGCGTCTATAGCTGTAAATATAGCGCCTAAATAAAAACAACGGATAACCTTTCTTGTTAGATCTTATTTTCCATTTTTATATTTTTTACTAAATATTAATAAGAATTATTTTAAAATACATAAACTTAAACATAATTAATGTGTATTGTTTTAATTATATTTTAGAAATAAATATCATATATTATTTTTATTTTGAAATAAATATTAAAATTTGTTAGGTATATCGTGAATATAAAATTTTTATTTTTACTTTTTGTGATCTTGCATCATGTGAATATGCATATTTTGAATGCCTCTGCTAGTGATGATGAAGAATTTTTGCGCCAATCTTATCTCCAGTTAAATGTATTATTAGCTGAATCGAAACCACGCATATTAATAGTTAAAAATAGTACTGGTGCACCAATTACTTTGCGTATGGAAGAGATTTACCATCGTCAATTTACTGAAGAAGATTTTAGCACCAATAGGGATGTGATGGTTACATTTCATTCGCGCTATCAAGTGTTGAGTGTAGCAGGGGACACAAGAAAAAGATTACTTCCACAAGCGTTTATAAAACCTTATCGAGTTGAATCTCCAGAAAATGCTATCAGGCTAGCAAGTAGTCGAATTATTTCTTCTCAAGAGATAGAAACAATTGAGACAACGAGAGGGGCACACATAAGTAAGATTTCTTGTGAACCTCCTGAAAAGTACATTTACGCAACATTAAGCGAAGATAAAATTAAATTATTCATAAGTAACGATCGTCTAGCACATACTGTTCTTTCAGAAAACTATGCGAAGAATCTATATGAATTAGCAATGCCTCGTGTTCCCTCTGTACCATTTGCAACGTGGTTTTTTTCAACTGTATTTCCAGAACACGCTCTAAAAGGTCAACAAAAAAGTTTACAAACAAAAGAGAATTTTTATCAAAAAATCCAACGCACTCATCAACTTGGTTCTGAAAAGATTGCAAATAGCGCATTAACATTTTTTCTATCACCCCAAATTCCATTGGTAACACACACTTTTTTCCCAACAAGGAATACACCGTTGCTAAATGAGAATCAAAAAAGATGGTTTGAAAGATCAATTCAGACTCTTCCAAAGGAAAAAGGGTGGAAACACTATATTTGGGTATCTGTAGATCCTGACACAATAAAATTTGAAGATTTAGGAGGCGTATATGGGGATGTTGAGATTAAAAATATTGGTGAGTTAACTGGTGTACAAAATCACATTAATAAGCTGATTCAAAATTTCCCCCAAGAAGCAGCAGCGATTTTAAAGTATTCTGCACTTATGCAATATGGAGGAGTCACTAGAAGTGTAGATACGGAAATAATACAAGACATTACAGTATTTAATATGATGTTTGGGTTTTATGCTGGCCTTGAAATGGAATCCACTCTAATGGTCGATTCAAAGATTTTAGGTGCAGAATCACAGCACCCAACTATAGCGAGAGCTCTTGATTTAGCCATTTATCATACTCAAGCACACATAGAAAACTCGTTTAATACAGAAAATCTAGCTTTACAGCGTACAGCTCCACAATATTTGCAGAAAATAAATAAGTTATCAAATGATCAAAAGTATCATTTTAAATATGGCAACGGGATTCTCAGCATAGCTTTTCACCAGTGTGGATTAGCCAAAAGAGACATGATATTTGATCCTGAGGTATTCTCGCCGAAAAAAAAGCCGTTAACACTTACGCCAAGTGATGCCTCTCAATTTTTATTAAGGCCCGAAACTCACGTTATTAGTTACGTAGAAGGTTTATCATGAAAACTTTTCTCAATTCTATCAATATTTATTTCAAAAAAAATTGGTTTAGACAAAGTATAAAAAGATTTTTATTAATATTGCTTATCACAAAATATGCTTTTGCAGCACTTGATCCCACAAAAGTCAGCACTGAATTTAATGAGCAAGGATTGCCTATTTTTAGAAATGATACCCACAGAACCAACTGGTGCCTTGATCGTTTAAAACCTTCAAAACTTGTAATCTTTAACCAGACTGGCGTCAGTGTCCAATTAAGCTATACCATTCAACAAAAAGGGCGAGCTTATAATGAAATTCCAGAAATTATTACCGCCTTTTCTAATCACAACATTAGAGAATGTTTGGATTTAGATGATAATGGCACGCTAATTTTTTCTGATGATTTGCTTCAAGAAGTAACAAATGCTTCGCATACACAATCTTATCTTTCAGTATTTCAAACAGCAAATATTAGTATACAAGCTGGTGCAAACTACGAATTTTCTATGCCCACTGGTTGGTTAAGGGAAGTAAAAATAGATCAGAATTACGGAATTAATTTTGAAATGGGTACTGCTCGCATAACCATAGCAAATAGCCCAGAGAGAATTAGACCTCTTTTTGAATTATATTCACAAGAATATTTAGATACCGGAAAGAAAACATTTAGAAATAAAACTCCTTATGAGTTTCATGACTGGAATTCCTTAGGAGTCAATGAAAGGTCGTTTAAATCGCACGAGAAATTCTTATTAAGATTTTATGAAGCTTATGGATTAACCATGAACGATGTCGTGGAAAAAAGAAAAAGACTTATTCAACGATCTAAGAACATTTTTCAAGGGGCGACCTTGGAGACGAGTAGCTCCAGCTCAGTATCTATGATGCCAAAAATAATACATAAATTTTGGATGACTTCTAATACTAAACCGTCGCCAATTCCTTTAGAAATGCTTCGGCATTATTTAGCTCAAGTTAAATCAAATCCCTCATTTCAACATGTTTTGTGGGTGTATAATAAAGAAAAAATTGCACATATGGTAAGAGAATGCCCTGAAATTACTAATTACATTACAATTAGATCTTTGGATGAAATATGGCCAAACTTTAAAGGCAAAGATTTATTTGTAAGGCTTTTAGAAAAAAAACAGTACGCTGCCTGTTCTAACGTCGCTCAAGCAAATATTATCCATTTGTTTGGTGGTATCTCTACCAATTTTGGGGTGGATTTTAATATATCCCCCTCTTTCTTATGTAATAATTTTAATATTTTTATGATGCGAGAGCTTTTTTTGCTGGCTGATACTTCATTTGGCGCAGCACCTGGACATCTTGTCCTTGATAAGACATTAGACTTTTTCGAGAATATTGATAAGAAACCCATAGAAAGTAGATCAATCGATCATGATAATACATTGATTCCTTGGTACGATGGAATATTGACAGCTATGTTTGATATTCATATCAAAGAGGACGATAATTTTCTCCCTATTCCATTTTCTAAACTCTCACTTGATGTTAATCAAATGCATTCACGGGAAAGTCAAAAAGCTATACTTGGGCACAGATCAACTTTGTCTAACCAAATTCCCGTAGATACGGTTGAACGTGTGAGGGGCGCGAGATTTGATAGTGAAACTTTAAAACAGTTAAATGTTTATAGACAAAACTTCATGGGAGGTGGTCAATACAGTACAGAGCAAATAGCTCAACATTTCTTAAGGCGACCTTATTTCTCAGGACAACCTTTTGATGAAAAAGAAGTTATTGTTTGTATAACGTCATACCCGCGGCGAATTCAAGAGGTGTGGCGCGCAATAGAACAATTCTCTTCTCAAGCAGTTCGAGTTAACCTTGTCTTGTGCGAGCAAGAATTTCCCAATGGCAGTTTGCCATGGATGCTACAGAAGCAAATAAATAGAGGATTAGAAATTCTATGGTGTGATAGAAATACAAAGCCCTATAAAAAACTTATTCCTGCGCTTAAAAAATTTCCTAATGCAATTCTTATTACCTATGACGATGATGGCGTCATGCCTCTCAATTCGGTATCTGAATTATTAAGAGCACATAAGAAAAATCCAAATTGTGTTGTATGTGGATCAGTAATCAAGTTAACAAGTAATCAAACAGGTACACTCAATGATTGGAATGAACTTGATTTTTCTTACAATGTAGAAACAGTAAACAGAGAGCATGCTCCTTCAACTCAACTTCTTATTGAAGGTTGTTCTGGGGTCTTGTATCCGCCAGGAATTTTACACGAAGACGTAATAAAAGAAGAGATTTTTATGGAGGATTTCTCGACGGTTGATGATGTTTGGTTTACCGGAATGTGTTTGAAAAAAGGTAATAAAATTTGCAGAGCTCAAACCTCAGGTAGGGTGAAATTTATTGATAGCGCTTCTAGCTGTGAAACTGCACTTTTCCATGGTAATTTTAGAAACGGCGGCGTCGTCATGGATATTTATTTAAGGAAAATGGCTGAAAATCTTGATTTATATCCAACGTTAGGAATGATCCCCTCAGTAGTTAATGCACGTACCCTGCAAAATATGGATACTATATTCAGAAAGCAAGAGGTTTTCTCAGGCACAATTTGGGAAAACGAGCAATTTCAGCTTTCTAAGCAAGCAAAATATTTCATATATACTGTTAAAAATGTTGTCGAGCAAGAGACAGATGTGCACGCTGGAGCTGCTGGTTACCCGATTCATTCTGGAGCAGATAGAGTATTTTTAATTTCTCATGAACCCACACCCTATAGAGAGAAAAATGATCAGGTACGAGCAGCTGCTTCTTCCTTTTCGATGGTTATTCACAATGATGATGCATTAAATGATTTGCCTAATGGGATTAGACATCTAGGGACGTTCTCTTTTGGAAACCGCTTTGGTGGAATTAGCAAAATAGTTAGTTCTGAGAAAAATTTTTCTTTGAGCATGTTAGCGAGCGTTTCATATGGATCCTGGTCAAGTAATCCATATTCATTGAGCAATTATACCTTTTGTTACGGAGATAGGATAAAAATTTTTGAAAATGAGAAGCGTATTACGTCTATACCGAGAAAATTCTATGTCTCAAGTAGAGGTGATATTCCTAATCAGCACAAATCAAGAAAAATGCCTAGTGATAACAAAACAAAAGAATTATATGATTCGCAATTTCATGTTGCTGTTGAAAATATTAAAGAAAAAGATTATTTTTCAGAAAAAATTTTGGAACCTCTTATGAATAAGGTTGTTCCTATTTATATTGGTTGTCCTAATATTGGCGATTTTTTCAATATCCAAGGTTTACTTCTTGCAGATGATGCTGAAGGTGCTATCAAAATCGCTAATTCTTTAACAAATACCACATATGCTGCAATGCTTCCTTTTATAGAAGAGAACTACCAAACAGCATTAAGACTCTATAATGAAAATAGTTTTGTCAGTGCTTTGAAAAAGAAAAAAAGAGTAGAAACAGGATTACCCAATCATTTGCATTTGATGTCTGAATATCCAAGTGAACTCTTGCTTTACGCATATTTTTGGGATAGAGAGACTGACGATTCAACAGACAAGCTAGTAATTAGAAAACTTATGGAACTAGAAAAAAAGTATTAACATTTTCATTTGAAGGAAAGATGAAGCCATGAAACAGCCACGAATAAGTGACATTTTTATTAGATTTCTTACTAAAATTCTAGCATTGCCACTGATGCTAGCTAGTATTAGCTCTCTTTCCTTTGCTGCAAATAACTCAACAGGAAGTTTAGATGAACAAGTATTGAGTGATATTGGAGTAAAAATAGCTTCCTCTTCATTCTCTTTGGGGACCTGCGATGAATTTGAAGCATTTTTGAGAGATAAAAATGGACAGATGTTTGAAACAGCAATAGCTCGAATAAATTATACTCCTGAAAAAAGATTTGAGGTTGGCTATAAGAATGATGACAAATGGAATCTTCCTCATCTACTAGTTTTAGTCAATTATCTTAATAAACTTGGTTTTAGTTCATCTCAGAGCTTTTCCTTCTTTTTTCCTTTGTGGGATGCTTGTTGTTATCCTCCTGAAATTGCTAGTTACTTTGCAAGAGTTCCTTTTGTATTTCCCGATCATCTGCAGGGGCAGGATGAAGAAATTATACTTATTCCAGATATATATCAATTGGCAGATAAATATACAGAAGAAATGGAAGAAATTAAAAGATCATCACTTTCTCAACCTTTTCGCAGTAGGGAAGATGTCGTTGGGTGGCGTGGTTCCCAGACAGGAGCATGGTACAATATGGAAGCATTTAATGCATTACCTCCAGTACCAAGATTGAATTTGGTTATGCTTACGCACACTCACCCTGCTCATGTGGATGCTAGATTTACAAGAAGTTACGATCTTCAGTTGGAAGAGACATCCGAGGGAAAATTCACCCCAAGCGCGCTAGAATACAAAGCAAAAATAACAGAAATTTTTGGTCCACCCGCTTCTTTTGTGCCATTCCCAGAGATGACTAAATATCGTTATAATATTTCAACAGACGGAAATTGTTCTGCTTGGAGGCGTCCACAATCAATTATGTTTTCAGGTTCTGTGCCTATATTTTCAACCCGACATGAATGCTATTTTACAAAGTATCTAACAGAAAATGTTCATTATATTGCAGTAAAAAGAGACATGTCTGATTTAATAGAAAAAGTAGAAATGCTAAAGGCAAATCCTGAGCTCGCTGAAAGTATTGCTTGTGAGGCAAGTAACTTTGCTGAAACAATTTTTACGGCCGATTTTACCAAAAGATACATGTTAACTCTAATGCGCCAAATAGCCGAAAAATTTCAATAATGTATAGATTTAGGAGCTGTACCAGATAACTAGATTAGTAGGGCTTTAACCCATTGCTTTAACTGGCTTAGTTGAGCTTTTGGATTAGGGGTATTAAAACGCCACTCAGCTTCTTTTAGGAATAGAGGAAAATTCCCTTTAGGTAAGCTGGTAGAGAAGCACGTTGCCGCAACTTCCCCCCATTTAGAACCACATCGTGCTCTATTAAAGCAATGGGCTCAAGATTAGTACATTCACATAGTTTCTAAAATAATACATGACATATTCTTGCCTTGGGAGCTGGATATCTGCTCATAAAGAGTTCAAATTCCTCCCAATTAAATGACTTACGTTGGCTTCGTCGATTGAGCCATTTAAACATTGTCCTAATTGCTTTATTTCGGAAGTTATGCACACTTCTGGCATTAAAGGACACTCCATAATACTGTATATGTCCTTCTAATTTTTGACCAAAAGCTTTCCATATTTCCTTCAAAGGTGCCTTATTCCTGACTTCTCGTGCCCATACGTTCACACTCTTAAGCTTTTTACGCAGGCGAGCGCCATTCGTTTTCACCTTTGGTATTAGGTCTCCTTTTCGCGACCTCCCCAAATAAAAGGTAAATCCCAAAAAGTCAAAAGCTTCTTGCTTGATCTTTTGCCTGGATTTCGCTTTGGAGAACTGCACTAATCGTGTTTTCTCCTTGTTTAATGCCAAACCAAATTTAGCCAGTCGCTTGTCCAATGCCTCCTTAACTCGTTCTGCATCGCTTTGATACTGGCAACAGATTACTACGTCATCGCAATAACGGAACATTTCGACTTGGCCTTTGCAATGTCTTTTTACAATCCTTTCGAACCAGTTATCTATCACTTCATGTTTAACACCGGACTGCACAAACTTCCTTGAGCTACTCCTTCCTCATTCACCACCAGATCCCCGTCGGTTAAAACTCCAGCTTTAAACATTCTGGAAATATACCTCATGAATTTCTGGTCTGTGATCTTAGTTTGTAGCAACTCTTTCAGTCTTATGTGTGATATTGTTCCGAAAAAATTGGCAATGTCTACGTCTATGACGACCTCGACTTCCTTCTTATAAAGATGCTCAGAAAGTGCTTTAATCGCATCATGACACCCACGTCCTGGTCTGAACCCGTAGAGGAGCAATCCAAAAAAAATGGCTCATAAATACTTTCTAGAACCTTATGCATCATCTACTGATACCGAGTATACGAACTCCCTTTCCATTATCTTTTGGAATTTGTACTTGCCGTACTGGCCCCATCCGATAGGACATGGTTTTCATTTTCTTTCGCTATGAGGTGCCGGAGCATAAGAATAGGTGTTTAGTAATTCTTCCCATGCTGGATCTAGTTGCTTATGAACTTCAACTACAGCATTATTTATTACACTGAAAGTAATATTCTCCGCACTCTCAATTGGTAGCGAAGTATTTGAAACAATATGCAAGACAAAATTTGAATCACCCCTGAATACGCATATTGAGTCCCTCAGCCTTTTAACGCTGGCATCGGTGATTTGCCCTCGTGAATAGTCACTAGCATAATGTATATACATTGTTCTGTAGGTATTATTAATTAATTTATTTTTTTTATATTCCACGATATCTCTAACTCCACTATAATTAGAATCAAATAGTGTCTTATTTAATAATATATTTTCCCCATTAAGATTAAGAGTATTTTGTTCTATTAGCGGGTGTTTATCAAACAAATGGCTATAACGAATGCCATATACATCTATAGGCTCAGCGTGCATTTCAACATCTGACCATGCGACTGATGATACCTTAACATCCATACGTTCATCGCAAACTCCTTCTAGTTTATTAGAAAAAGCGCTTGCTAATAAGTCCAGATTACTTATTTTTACCCAGTCAAATATATGGGAGCCACCGGTATAATCTTTAGCTTTTCCTGGATGTGTCTTTTCAAAATAAAAATTGATTTGAAATTTAGTTTGGCAATGATCACCAAGAGTAATAACGCGTTCGAAAGGAATTGAAGCATCATATATTGGTAGTATAGTAGATATAAGCGTTGCTGCATCTCCGACAAAAATGCGCACAATGAATATAAAAAATAAAAAATTTTTAATTTTCATTAGTATAATTAATTAAAATTATTTAATAGTAATTTATACAAAAGGTATTAATAATATATTAATATAAAATATTATAAGTTTACCATAACTTCTTTGTAGCTCTTGAATGCTGGAATTTTAGGGTAGCCAAAAATTTTAAGATCTTCCTCACACAGTTCTTCAAGTAGCGTTGCACATTCTTCTGTAAGATATTCTCTTTTAGAAGATGCATGTGTTGCATGCCAGGTGCCATCGTAATCAGAAGGTGTCCCATGGATACCTATATGCTGCATTACTTCCGCCCAATCCTGATAAAATTCATCAAGACGAATAGTTTTATTGTATCTAATAACAGGATGCATAGTTAATACCCACATTGGCTTGAAGTGTTCATCAAGCTCTTTAATTGGTTTCGCTTTTACTCTCCTTAAAAACTCTGCATAGGAAACAGTCTCATCTTCTGCAAAGCCTAAGTTTTCTCTAAAATAATTTTTTCCAGTTGGCTGAATTTTGTCTAAAAAGCTCGATAACATTCTGTCATAGGGATGGCGAATACAGGTCATTTTATAGAATCTTTCATCTGCCAGATCTTCGCAGTATTTTTCTGCATTGATTATTTTGCTGAATTCTTTGTAGGCGGGAAAATTTATTCGTCTTCCAGCCTCATATGACCCTAAAGCTAATGAGATTGAACTCCAAGCACATTTTGGAGTTGGCACATAAATATAATTTGGGGAAAATCTAATATTATTATTAGCTCCATATTGATTTATGAATTCTGCAATTTTAGCAGCTGGAGACGATAAAGAAGGTATATCAAAAGAAAAATATTCCGCGAGTTGATATTCTTTTCCTCTTAAGCATGCATGTTGAATCGATTGCTTAATCACTTCCATAAACGGTAATTGATCCCGCTCCATATCACTTGTAAAAAGCACAGCATCCTCCATTGTTGAAAACTCCGCTATATGAGCAGTACTGGATGTTTGGGTAACACTTGGGCTTATTTTGTTCAATAAATTAACGGGATGTTGATAATCAATAGGTGATCGATAGATTAACTGCTCGTCGGTTTGAGGCCAAGAGCTTATTGGAACGTCGGGATTAAATCCACTATAACGACACGCTGGAAAAACCAATGTTGAGGATTCATTTTCACTTAAAATTTCTGTTAATGGTTTCTTCAAGCACAAAAATTGTCTATCAGTAAGTTCTAAAACCCATAATTTAGTACTCAAAAAATCAGGAGATTGTTCTGTATGAGTACGTAATGAACAAATATCCTCTACGCGATTATGGAATTTCGAAATTAACTGCGATTGCTCGTGTGTTACGTCCCCAATAATTTCAAAATACCTTATGCCCATACGATAATGCCATAAAAGATTCGAATAAATAAGGTCGTTATTGTTTCCAAGGTGAACACGAAGACCAACGCAGTCAATACCTTCATCTTGACCTAAATACAAGTTACTAACAGTCTCATCAAATTGATTGCTAGAGGCTGCAGTAATTACAGCAAATATGTTAAATAAATATAAAATAAATACATTTTTTTTATTATGCATATGACAATCAACATTTAAAACATTATAATTGATAATTATAAAATACAAAATATTAATATTTTATTATTGTTAATTGTAATTTTAAATGTTTTTTATTTTTTATTGTGATAAATATTATATTTTTATTGGTTTATTTAATAACAATACAAAAGCAGGAATATTGGAAAAAAGCGTAAATATCCAGAAGTTTGTCCAACCAAGGGGTTCAATCAGTTGGGCTCCAAGGGCTCCAAATAAAATTGTTGCTAATACAGCGATAGATGACAGCCCCGCAAGCTGCATCATGCTATAAGCTTTGGTACAGCTCATTATTTGCAATGAAAGAAAAGGTGTTATTGATAACCCTTTAGTAAATTCATAGATAATGGCAGTAACATATAGTCCGCTAACAGAAGGCGAGTACGTTCCTAGCATTATAAAAAAAACAGTGGATATACCATGGCTTACTAATCCTATCCATAATGGTATATAAAGCCCTCTACGACGAATCATCCAAGCGGCTGAAAAACCACCAAGAGTTGCCATAAATAACCCAAAAGTCTTGTATGCAAATGAAATTACTCCTCGGTCATAGCCTAATTCTAGTAAATATATGGTGTTGTACTGCCCTTGCATTGCATCTTGAGCACGAAAAAAAAACATAATGGCACAAAGCCACCAAATTGATTGAGATTTTTTCAAACTATTCCATGCTTGTTTTAGATAATGCACATAACCAATAACGGAAGGCCGATTTTTAGGAGAAAACTTTACTTTAGTAAGGTAAAGAGGTATTAGAGGAAGCAGCATAATTCCAGCATAAATTATATAAATAACTTGCCATGAATAAAAAATAGACAATGATAATGCCCCAGCTCCACCTGCGAGAATTCCGCATCGATAGCCACTAACACCCGCAGCCTCGCCAAATCCCCAATTATTACGATTCAATCCCACAACTTGTGAAACGTATAAAATACATTCATATGCTGCGCTAATAATATGAAGGCATAACAATAAGAAAAACCAAACTAAGGGTAGCTTTGGGGAAAAAGCAAACCCAAGTAAAATTAAACTTTTAAAGACAAGTCCAACCTGTAATAGCCTACGTCGATAATCTCCAAGGGTTATTTTTTCCATAAAAGGAACGGCAGCCCACTTAAATACATGGGGCAGGTGAGCAATAAGAAATAAACCAGAGTGCGCAAGAGTTAACTTTTGATCGTTTAAAAATACAATCAGTGTACTGCCTGATAAAACAAAGCATAAACCTGAGGCAAAGCTAAGACACCCAACAATACTTAGATAACGACTACGATCACTAAAGCTAAACATAGAAAAGATTTTTACAGTGCTGCATTGCAGGTTGATAATCTAACAGATTGTTTGTAGCTTGCAAACTTGGCATAATGAACAAAATTTTTATCCCTCTATATTATGACCCTAATCGCTGATGTTAAAGCACGTGAAATTTTAGATTCTCGTGGAAACCCAACTATTGAAGTTGATGTACTTTTAGAAAGTGGTGCTTTTGGTCGTGCAGCAGTGCCGAGCGGTGCATCAACAGGTAGCTTTGAAGCTGTAGAAATTCGCGATAACGATAAAGCACGCTACTTAGGAAAAGGGGTGCTGCAGGCTGTTGAAACAGTAAATACAGCAATTGCTGATACAATAATAAGCCTAGATGCTACAGATCAAGAGCTGATTGATGACGCAATGCTATCGCTAGATAACACAGAAAATAAGAGTAAGTTAGGAGCAAATGCCATTCTTGGAGTAAGCCTTGCTTGTGCAAAAGCTACAGCAAATCATTATGAACAGCCACTTTATCGCTATCTTGGTGGACTTCGTGCTTTTCGCCTGCCCGTACCTTTAATGAATATTATTAACGGCGGTGTGCATGCAGATAATTCTCTCGATATCCAAGAATTTATGATTGTGCCTTATGGAGCTCCTACATTTAGCGAAGCTTTACGTATGGGGTCTGAAATTTTTCATCATTTGAAAGCTATTTTAATAAAAGAAAAGCACATCACTGCTGTAGGCGATGAGGGAGGCTTTGCGCCAAATTTAGGAAGTACTAAAGAAGCGCTGGATCTTATTATACGAGCTATTGAATCTGCAGGGTATAAGCCTGGTGACGAAGTATTATTAGCACTAGATGTAGCAGCTACAGAACTATATAAAAACGGTGAGTATGTTTTTAAAGGAGAGGGTAAGCGCTTTAAGGCGCCAGAGTTAGTAAAATTCTACCAAGATTTATGCGAAAATTACCCAATCTATTCTATCGAAGATGGCTTTGCAGAAGATGATTGGGATGCATGGGAGTTAGCAACCTCTGAGCTAACTGGCACACAAATTGTTGGTGATGATATATTTGTTACCAATATAAAGCGCTTAGTAGATGGAGTGCACCGGGGTGCTGCTAACGCTATTTTGATAAAACCAAATCAGGTTGGAACATTGTCAGAGACCTTATCAACTATAGCCATAGCTCAACTATCCTCTTTTGGGGTTATTTTATCCCATCGTTCAGGTGAAACCGATGATACAACTATTGCTGATATTGCCGTTGCAACAAATGCTGGGCAAATAAAAACTGGCTCCTTGTCTAGAACTGATAGATTGGCTAAATATAATCAATTATTACGTATTGAAGAAGAATTGGGTTCGAAAGCTCAATTTTTTCTATAAATAAAGAACAAAAATATGAACGGAAGATTACGACACATTGTTTTTCCCGTTGTTATTGTTGCAATGATGATATATTTCACTTATCACATTTTTCAAGGGCAGCGCGGAGTTTTAGCTTGGATTCGCTTAGATAAAAAACTTAAAGAACAAGAAATTATTCTAGACAAATTAACCCAAGAAAAAGAAGGGCTAGAAAGAGAAGCATACCTCTTGCGTCCCGACAGTTTAGATGTTGATCTATTAGAAGAAAAATCAAGGCTTTTGTTAAATTTTGCTCATTCTGATGAAGTTGTAGTGCAAAGCAATTGATGGTATATGGCAGCAATACTTTACTTTTTTGAAAGGTCTAGGCTACCAATAATAATCAATAGCATTCCAAATACTTGCCCCAGATTTATCTCTTCACCGAACAAGAGGTAGCCAACAGGCACGGCCAACAATAAACGTGTGTATTCAAAGGGTGCTACAAAGCTTACTTCAGAAAAGCTTACGGCTTTTATGTATGCAAACTGTGAAAGTGACCCAAAAAAACCAACTAAACAGAGAAATATCAAATCTGGCTTATTGATTGGTTCATTCATCACAAAAAAACCAATCAAAGCCACGCATCCAAGCAAAAATGTGCTAGTGAACATAATAGCAAGCGCTGAATCTTTATAACTCAATTTTCGAGCTAGTGTGTTAGCAGAGCCAGCTAAAATACAAGCACTAAGCCCAATAAATACGTAGTATAGGCCTAAATTCGCATCATGGGGTTGCACAATAAATAAAACCCCTAAATATCCAATAATGAGTGCTAGTACCTTTGGTTGACTGATTTTCTCTTTTAAGAACAACATACCAAAAGAAGATGCTAGAAGAGGGCCCGTAAAACCAACGCTAGTAGCAATAGCCAAAGGAAGGTTACGATAAGCTTGATAAGTCAAAAGCGTAGATGCGCCAATGCATAGAGCACGTGTTATGTGTAGTCCAAGTGATGATCGCACTCGAGCAAGGTTTGGTAATTTTGGGAGAAAAATTGGCATAAACAACAGCATTCCGCAAAAATAGCGAACACAAAACAGTGTAAAATTACCTGTACTCTCACTTAAAAATTTTGAGGTGGTGACCCCGCAAGTAAAGGTTATACACCACCCCAGTATCCACAATAGGCTTTTATGTTTTGCTTGCATCAATTTTTGGAAGTAACGTTTTTGTTTTTCCGCTCATGCGCAAATTACATAATCCTGCGATTTCTCGCCATGCAATATTCCAAGCAATTAAGCCTAAACGATCTTGAAAACTCATGATTAACTTCTTGAAAAAGTTAGTAGACTTTTTGTCATGAATATGTCCGATCGTGTGAAAATCTACAGGAAACGGAATTAGTTCGCAGTTGTTAGACTGAAATATGCTTAACGTACGTGGCATCAAGAAAGCTGAAGTAATTAATACCCACTTTTTATGTTTTGTATCACCTATTAATTTTGTTGCTTCTTCAGCAACAGCTTCTAAGGAGTGTAATTGTTCATCACTAACAACACGAATTCTTTTTTTAGAAACACCAAGAGAGGTCGCAAGCTTTAAAAATTCATCACTTTCAAGCTTTGATCCAGCAAAAACAATTTCTGTATTTGGGTGAGTATGAGCAACTTTTAATGCATCAAATAACCGACCCGCTGTTTTATGATAAACAGCCGTTCCTTTAACTTCTGTTTCAAATAAACACAGGCTACCACCAGTTATAACTAAACCATGAGTGTTATGGGGAACTTCTAGCACCGGAAATTGCTCTTCAAGCCGCCTTAAAATGTCCCGTCCACTAAAAGGAAAATCGCCCAGCATAAAAACTAGCAGGATTGCAGCTGCTCCCATTACAGATTTTTGCACTGAGCACGCTTTGTTGCACCATTTACGAAGCGCTCCAAGCACAAGTATTGCAATAACAATAAGGTCCAGATTTATCACTAAAGACCATAAAGCTTTGACGAGAATCATAAAATACCTCTAAATAATACCTACATCCATTGTGCCTTAATTATGGCTCAAAGAACAACGGAAAAATTATGTTAAATTTTATCTCTTATCCATCGCCTAATTTTAATGAGCGCCCTAGTGACACAAAAATTGATTGTGTTGTGCTGCACTACACAGACGTCGCAACCCTAGAAGAAGCATTACAAATTTTGACTGACTCTAAACGAGAATCAAGAGTCAGCAGTCACTATGTTATTGATGAAGATGGTACCATCTATCAATTAGTTGACGATGAAAAACGCGCCTGGCATGCAGGTGTGAGTTCCTTACAGGGGCAAAATAATGTCAATGATTTTTCTATAGGAATTGAGCTGCAAAATGGGGGGTATTACGCTGGCTATGCATTAACTGGTATTTGGCCCAAATTTCCCGATGCCCAAATTGAAGCTCTAAAAAAACTATTAAACAGGCTTATGGCAAAATTTCCCATTACACTTGACCGGGTAGTAGGTCATGAACACATCGCGCCTGATCTAAAAATTGATCCAGGGCCAGTTTTTCCTTGGGAAAAAATCAGAGGGAAGTAGCATCTGCTTGAGCTTCTGGAACAGCAACGCTTGCCCAATCTTGCGTTAGCACACTCTCATTAATACGTTTAATTGTAGGATAAGTAGATAAATCCACCCCAAAGCGGTTTGCGTTATAAACTTGAGGAATCAAGCAAATATCTGCCACCGATAGTTGATCACCTACACAAAATTTTCCTGAAACTCCCTTCAGCTGTTCTTCTAATGGTTTAAACCCTTCATGGACCCAATGGTGATACCAAGCATTTTTTTGCTCATCAGAAAGCCCAAGCGTACCGCTTAAATATTTTAAAACTCTCAAATTATTAAGTGGATGGACATCACAGCAAATAGCCTGTGCAATAGACATAGCTTGAGCTTGCTTGAAATGATCTTCAAGCCAAAGAGTAGGGGTGGGGTGAAGTTTTTCTAAATATTCAATTATTGCCAATGACTGAAAAATAGTTCCCTGATCCGTTTTAATGGTTGGCACAAGACCAAACTGATTGGTTTCTTTGTAGTCATTATTTTGTTCATCAATACGCAGGTTTATGTAGTGAGGTATATATGAAATACCTTTGTAAGCTAGTGCTAAACGAACTCGGTAACTTGCAGTTGACCTGAAATACGTAAAAAGCCTCATGATTGAATCGAGAGAGCTAGATTGTCATGACCCTTTGGGCATCTCACAATGACGAAGAAGAGCCTTCGCGTCATCCTAGGGCAAAGCCCGTGGGATCCAGTAATTAGTGTCATGATTATGTTTCCTTATTTTTACGTTCAAATATACTGATAAAAAACCCATCAGTTCCATGAATATTAGGCATAAATTGAGCCGTTGCTGTAGTAAAAGGGCAGGTCGTTCCTAATGTTGTCTTCCATACATTAGAGACAGAAACAGCCTCAAATTCAGGATGATTATTCAAAAACCAAGCAACTTGTTGATTGTTTTCTGCATCAAGTACTGAGCACGTTACATAAATCAATCTGCCTCCAACTTTTACAAATTGCTGTGCTTGGCTAAGAATTTTTTGCTGCAATTGAATAAGCTCTTCTACATCTATCGGGGTTAAGCGATTTTTTAAATCTGGGTTGCGTCGCCAAGTTCCTGTGCCAGTGCACGGTGCATCTACTAGCACGCGGTCAAAGCGATTATGCTGTCTTTTAAACCAGCTATTATCTTTTTGGATATCTTTAAGTTGATACGTCGTAACACCAGCCCGGCGCAATCGTTCCTTGGCACGCTGTAATCTATGGGGATGTATATCACTTAGAATAAGATTACCTTTATTCTGCATTGATGCAGCCAGGTTAAGTGACTTGCCACCAGCACCAGCGCAATAATCTAGAATTTGCATCCCGGGCTTTGCATCGCACAATAAACCAGCAATTTGTGATGCCTCATCTTGCACTTCAAGAGTTCCGTTCTCCCAAAACTCATGCGTATTTAACGGTGTTCTCTTACCAAAACGAATGCCTACTGGGCTAATAGGAGTTGGGCTGACATCAAACCCCTCAACCTGAAGCGATCTCAAAATCTCATCACGACTACTTTTTAGCATATTAACACGAATATCAAACGGAGCTTGTCCATGCAGGCTTTTTACAAGCTCTTTGTCTTCCAGTTGCGTTTCCAACCATTTCGGTAAAGCAAATGGGTCATATGATTTTAAATCACTCAATATTTGCTGTTCATCGTGTGAAAGTGGAGTAGGGCCATATCCATTACACAATTCTTGAACATCATTTAAGCTTTGTTGTTGATCTAAAATGCAGTGTGCAAAAACCAAAAGTCGAGCTGAGGTTATAGGTAATGCCAGTTGTAATCCTTGATAACATCTCAAAACGCTGTATACAGCATCTCCAACCGAACGCCTGTCTGAGCTACCAATATAACGGCGATTACGAAAATAGCTTTGCATAACCACGTCTGCTGGCTTTTGTTGAGCCGATAGAATAGCTTCTACAAGCTCAATTACGCTGTGCAATTGTCCTGCTGGTGTCATATTTTAAATTTCCTGTATTGGTGTGTATCCCAAGGGATCTAAATGAATAAGAACTTCAGATCTTGGGTAGAATTTTTTCAACGTTATTTCCACTTCATCGCTGATAACATGTGCTTGTTCCAACGAAAGCATAGGATCTAGTGTAATATGTACCTGGATAAAATCTTGTTGACCAGTACTTCGTGTACGCAAATCATGAGCTTCAATAACTTTTGGATGAGATAAAATATTTTTTAAAATATTTTGCCTGACAGACGACTCAAGCTCCTTGTCCATTAAGATACTCGAGCTTTGCTTCAAAATTTTCCAGCTCCCAACCAATAAAAATAGAGAAATTCCAACACCAAATACGATATCAATCCAAACAATACCAAACCAGGATAAAGCTACAATGGCTAATATAGCAGCAATATTGCTTAAAATATCGGCCTGATAATGCAAAAAATCTGCTTTAATCGCAATAGAATTAGTGCGTTTTATAGTATAAAACTGAAACAACACTAACCCAAGAGTAAGTATTGTTGAAAAAAACATCACTCCTATAGCTAAAGAATGATGTTCAATATGGTGCAACATACTGTGATGCTGATAAGCATGGAACACTATCCAACTTGTGCTTATGATAATAAAAATCGATTGCACGAACCCCGCCAAAGCCTCTGCTTTACCATGCCCAAAACGATATTCATCATTCGCAGGTTTTCTGGAGTATCGTACTGCCAAAAAATTCATCAAAGAGCTAAAAAAATCAGAAAGTGAATCCAGCAATGAGGCTTGAATAGTAAGTGATCCGCTGATCCACCAGGCAAATGTTTTAGTAGCAACCAAAACAAAAGCAACCCCAATAGCAGCCCAAGTTGCTTGAAAAACAAGATGTCTATGCTGGCTTAAGCAGTTCATATTTGGCCTCCCATAATGCACCAACATATCACGGTTTACAGAGATAGCAAAAACATAGATTGCAAGCTTGACAATAGGTAGAATTCAGGGGTTAACTTCTTGAAAGAAGCAATTTTTGAGGTAAACAAAATGCTTAAAACAAATACCAAAAATCTTGTTCTCATCTTTTTAGCTGTTTCTTGTCAGATTTTTGCATGTATGAATATTTCTTTTGTGAATCAATACATAGAGGCAACTGGAGCAATAGATGCTTTTTTTGTAGGAAATCACCTTGATTTAACCTATTGGATGTTCTTGACTATTTTTGCCAGAATTTGCGGTGCATATCTTATTGGAAAATATGCTGATAAAGCTGGAATTTTAAGAGCTATTCTTTTTATCTCAAGAATGTTTGTGCTAATTTCTATGTTGTGCGCTGTGTTTTGCATTACTCAAGAAATTAGCTATGAAATAAACAGGGGGTTTTACTTCTTTAGATTTTTCTATTGTTTTCTAGAGCCTGCAGCTCTTATTTTGCCCTACTTATATGTGCTTCAGCATAACTCTCATTTAAACCATTATAAAATTAGCGCTCTTTTCTTGGGGGCTATGTTTGTTGCGAAATCGTTTTCTTATCACCTAATACATCTTCCACCAGATCTTGTTAAGATCTGGTATGTATTACCACCTGTTACTACACTCTTTTCTTGGGGGATTTATTATTACCTAGAAAAGCATTCTGTAAATAAAATTCTTGTTCAGAAAAATGTATCTATGCCTTTGAAAGTAAAAACCCTGACCTGCTTGTTTGGAGCTGCTTGTGCTGCCGGGGTCTTTTATCATCATTTTTTTGTGAGTTACTATTTACTGAATATCAAAATAATTGATGCTAGTGCAGACCTGGGAAGCGTTACGTACTATGCTCTTTGCGCCTTGTTCTTGCTTCCTGCAGCAAAGCTATGCGAGAAATTTGGTCTTTATAGAACAATACAAACCTCTCTTTGTATGTTGTTTATTCTTGGCATAAATTTTGTGCTTTCTAGTCCTGAGCCTACAATGTATGTCATTCAACAAGTGCTATTTTCTTTTTTCTCGACTCTTTTTGTAGCTCCAATTTTAGCCATTTTATACAAGATATATAAGAATTTTCCAAGCGCTTCCGATATTATGTTTTGGTTTATTTTTGGATTTAGTCTTTGCACATTGCTTGCTCGCTTTGAACAACAAATAAGTTTGCAAAAAGGTCTTGGTTGGTGTGTATACAGCTTTAGTGCTCTTTTGTGTTTTATCGTCGTTTACAAATTTAATTCAGAAGCTAATTTGAATAAAAAATCAACAATCATACCAACTGAATTTAAATTGTTTGAAGCTTAAGGTTGCTAATTTCATTAGATAGACCTGTACTTTGGCCTTCGATTATGCCAGTACAAACTACGGCTTTTTACGATCACTTTTTGGTTTGCCTTTTATCTTGTAAGAGGTCTTTTTAAAAGGTTTTCCTTCATTTTCCAAAACTGCTTTTTTTGCTTTTGGTTGCGGCTTTTTGCGCGCACGTTTTTCTTTAACTAGGGAAAATCCAATGGAACAAATAATGGGATCTGCATTGGTTACCATAACCTTTACATGGTTACCCATCTGATAGATCTTTTTTGTATGCCTTCCCACATAACAATGTTGGGTCTCATTCAAAATGAAATAATCTCCATCAAGATCTTGTTTTGGTATGAATCCTTGTGCACCAATGCCATTAATTTCAATGAATATTCCCGGAATTCCTACTCCAACAATAGTACCGTCAAAAACTGTTCCCAAATGATCTTTCATGTAATGAGCCATGAACCGATCTTGTACTTCTCGCTCAGCTTCCATCGCAATACGTTCTGTTTTTGAAATATGTTCGCTGACAGTTGCAAGATCAAGATCAATTGCTACGCGCTTTACATTATCAAGATCTAAAGCTGCAATTAATGTCCGGTGTACTACTAGGTCTGCATAACGACGAATTGGCGACGTAAAATGACAATAAGCAGCCAAATTCAGTCCAAAATGCCCCATATTATGTGGACTATAACGGGCTTGCGCTTGTGAGCGTAAAACCAGATCATTAAAAAGTCTAAAATATGGCAAATCCCTCACTATATGCAAAAGCTCATTAATGCTGCCAATAACATTTTTACCATCAAATTTTTTAACAGAAATTTTTAGATTTTTTGCAAGACTATATAAATTTTGTAACCGTGATTTGTCGGGGCGCTCATGAATACGGTAAACGGTTGGCCAGTCTTTTGCTTGTAGTGTTTTAGCAGCTGCTACGTTTGCTGCTATCATAAATTCTTCAATAAGCTGATGACTTTCTAATCGGTTTTTAGCTTTAGCTGCTTGAACAGTGCCATCATCATTTAATGTGAAGACATTTTCAATTGTTTCAACTTGAATCGTACCCCTAAGGTCTCTCGCTTTTTTAAGACTTTTGTAGCATCCATAAAGAGGGGTAATAACATCATCCATCAGCTGCGCTGTTGTAGCATCTGCTTTGCCTTGAATAGCATCTTCAACCTGATCATAAGTAAGGCGAGCTTTTGAGCGCATTAACCCGCGTTTAAAGCGGTGAGATTTAATCTTTCCACTTTTATCGATAATCATCTCAACAGCCAAACAAGCTCGATCCTCATTTGGACGTAATGAGCACAAGCCATTACTCAAGTGCTCAGGTAACATAGGCACAACTCGATCAACAAAATATACAGAATTCCCGCGTAAATATGCTTCTTTATCGAGAGCATCACCAGGATGCACATAATGACTCACGTCCGCAATGGCTACAATTGCGCGCCATCCACCTTCATTTCTGGGGTCGGGATCACTTATCGCAAAAACGGCATCGTCAAAATCTTTAGCGTCAGCACCGTCAATGGTAACAAGCGGAATATTTCTTAAATCGGTTCGTGCGCCAAGCTCTGGGATGGTTCCTTTATTGGCTATGTGTTGCGCATCATCACTAAATACATGCGGCAGATGATAAGCATACACGCCCATTTGTGCGTAGGTTTTGGGCGAGTGAATTGGACCCAAATTTTTTATAAACTGAAATTCACCCTGCCTAGTAACAGAATAAACGATAACGTCATCCTCATTAAATCCTTTTGACTGCTCAGCATCAATGTATATACCTGCAAATGGATCTTTACGGTGACAAGGGGCAAGAAAGCCACCTTGACGCTTGGCTATAAAAATACCAACGTGTTGTTTTAGTTCTTTTTCTGTATGAGGAGTACCGCCATATTCTTTTCTTTTAGGTATATGACGGCGTGTGTGATGATTATCTTTTTTATTTTTGTCGCGTCTTTCCATTAGAACAACATGCTTAGCTTTAAGCTAAATGTGTGCACGGTAGGATGATACACAAATTTACGTGTCTGGCCACCTTGTGGAGTTTTATTATCACGAGGTGTAATGCTTTTTGGTGAGTAATAAAGGTATTCACCGCCTACCATAAACTTGTTTGACAAAAGAAAATTAGCACCACCACCTGCACTTAGGCCACTCATCGTCTTTTTATAAGTCTGAGAATTTGGATTTTCGTTATTTAAATCTGTGTATTTTAACTGAGTTTTCATCCATGCATAACCAGCTTTTCCATAAAACATAAGCTTTGGGGTCATCATCATACCGACAATTCCATATGCGCCAAATGTATATGGATTTGTAATGTTTAGATTTCCCTCAGGATTTCCGCCATTAACGCTGAGTGTATATTTTTGTCTAGATTGATTTAAGGAAAAACTTACTTCACCGCCGACAACAGCCTTTGTTTTCTCAATCTGGTTCAACATTCCAAGACTTAATCCAAAGCTTGTTGATAACTTTGATTTAGTTTCTTTACCAGTAGCACCCGTCGGGCTTGTATAATCATGATTTTGAGCAACAAGTCCCCCACCTACGTTAATAGACGCAAACATTCCACGTACTGGATCAGCCGACAAGGATGTTACCAAAACACACGCTGATAGAACTAGCTTATTGAAATTCCTCATATTTAAAACTTTACTTAAATTTTTTTCATCATAAGCGCAGCGCCTCTACAGGGTCAAGTCGCGACGCACGATAAGCTGGATAAAAAGTTGCAAAAAACGTCAAAAATAAAGCCATTGCTGCTACTAGTAAGACTTCTTCCCAAATAACTTTTGCTGGTAACTGGCTTAAAAAATAAACCTCTGCATTGAAAAGGTTTGTACCTATCATTTTTTCAATAATTTTTCTAATTTTTTCAATGTTAAGAGAAAAACTTATTCCCAAAATCATTCCAAGCATAGTTCCTGTAATGCCTATTGAAGAACCTGTTAAGAAAAATATTTTTAAAATATTACCCTTGCTAGCACCCATAGTTCTTAAAATAGCAATGTCTCGAGTTTTATCTTTGACTAGCATGATAAGGCTCGAAATTACATTGAATGCCGCAATCACGATAATAAGCGTTAAGATAATAAACATCACATTCTTTTCAACTTGTACCGCTTGAAAAATTTGGCTGTCGCTGTGCTGCCAATCAACAATTTCAAAAGCAGATGGTAATTGTTGATGCAAATCTTCAATAACTTGAGCGCTTGTTTTTATATCATTTAACATTAAATCAATATGATTAATTGTGTCTTTGCAATTGAAAAACTGCTGAGCAGTTATAAGAGGTAGGAACACCATATTTTTATCAAATTCATGCATACCAATTTCAAATATAGCAACCACTTGCATGTTCGCTTGTTTTGGCATGCTCCCAAAAGGTGTACGGGTTCCTTCTGGTAATAACAAGGTTAATGTTTGCCCAAGTTCAATGTTCAAAGAATGCGCTAAACGTGCCCCTATAGCTATTTTAGGTCCTTCAAATTCATCAAAGGTTCCCTTTAAATTTTCATTCATCACAGCAGGGCGTTGAACTAGGTCTTGCGCGCGCATACCCAATACACCAATACCTCTGGCTTGACCATGAAACGTTGTGACCGCTTGTTTTTCTAAAACAGGGTAGGCAAAGCTTACATTTTTATGACTTTTTGCCATATCTAATGTTTGCTCCCAATCATTTTGGGCAGGGCCGCACATAACCATTATATGGCCTCGCATTCCAACTAATTTTTGATATAACTCCGCGCGAAATCCATTCATAACCGCCATTACAATAATAAGAGTAGCAACCCCAAGAGCGATTCCTACAAATGAAAACCCTGCAATGACCGAGACAAATCCTTCCTGGCGCGGTGAGCGTAAGTACCTAAAAGCAATAGTGCGTTCGAAAAGGCTAAACATTTATACAGAGTTTAAATTTTCTTAGTAAACCCTAGCACATTAAGAGAGTTAAAATGAAGGGTATGAAACAAGTCTTATCAATTCTTATTTTAGCACCTGGGACTAAAGCAAAATCCTTATAACCCGCCTCAGCAAACGATTTGTTAAAACAAGCAAATGCGCCATGCATAAGGATTCCACAGACAGCAATAACACCTGTGATCAAGCTGTCAAAAGGGTTATAAGGATTTTGATTTTTTTAGTTTTTTGACTGATCCTTAGTAAAGCGTTGCAATTCACGACTAATATCAATTGTAAGCGATTCTATTAGTCTTTCTTGGGCACCTTGAACCGCACTTTGGTTTACAAACTCATCGTTTGTATTTTGTGAATATGATGTTACGTTTGCCAGGCGAGTTTCGTAAACAGTTTGCCCTTCACAGTTAACAAGTATTTGCGCAGAAAGACGCATCATAGAACGGGTTGAGGTAGCATCAGTTGCATACGCTAAGTTTCCGGATTCTTCATTGAGTCGTACATAAACTTTATAGCGTGCAGTTAAATTAAGACCTGAAAGCACTCCCCTCAAACGTTGTCGCATCATTTGCACAGCGTAGCTGCTGCCATCTTTATTAGCACTTTCAACGACAAGCTTTGATCCAGTTTCAACTGCTGTATCATCGCTTTTTTTAAGCATCGGCGTGAAGCTGCATGAGGCTAGTAACAAAAAAACAATGCTAAATTTGACTGGATTGGCACAGCTTTTCAGACTTTGCAGTAACGGCAAACCTGCTACGTCATCCTGAGCTTCCGCAGGAAGCGTAAGGATCCATTGGGTAATATCAATATCCTTTTTCATGATGCCACTATATTTACAATACGCTTAGGAACTACAATTGTTTTTCTAATTGTTAATCCATCTGTTGCTTGCTGCACGGTAGGAAGCGCCTTAGCAGCTGCAATAATTGCGTCTTCACTAGCATCAATATTCACGTTAATACTACCTCGTAATTTTCCATTAACCTGCACAGCCATAGTAATTTGCTCATCAACCAAAAGCGTTATATCAACCATTGGCCAAGCTACTGTATCAACAAAGCCTTGTTCACCAATGTTTTCCCACAACTCATGAGCTAAATGCGGGGTAATTGGGTTAATTGCTTGAATCAACATTTTAAATGCTTCTCCTATTGTTTGACTGTCGCACGAATCAATATCGTTATCGATTGTATGCGTAAGCTCTCTACAAAAGGCCAAAACCTTATTAAAAGCATAAGCCTCATAAGCTTGGGTTATTTTGTGTAGGTATTGATGTGCTGCTTTTTTAAGATCAGCGTTTTTAGTCGTTACATCATTTTTGTGGTCACGAACTTTTTCCCCCAAACGCCATAGTCTATTAATATATCGCCAACTTCCCTCAAGCCCGTCATCGTTCCAATCAAAATCTTTCTCAGGTGGAGTATCAGACATAATAAATAAGCGCGCGACATCAGCACCGTATCCCTCAATAATTGCCTGCGGATCAACTAAATTCTTCTTTGATTTACTCATTTTTTCTTGGCGTCCTTGAATAACTGGAGAGCCGTCCGCTATTTTTACAAAGCCTGAGGAAGTTTTATCAACTTCATTTGGATACAACCATTTTCCCTGATTATCTTTATAGGTTGCATGGCAAACCATCCCCTGCGTCATCAAATTTTTAAATGGCTCGTCTATATTTGCATAGCCACAATCACGCAAAGCTTTGGTAAAGAAGCGCGCATACAAAAGGTGTAAGACCGCATGTTCAATGCCACCAATGTACTGATCAACGGGTAGCCAGTTCTCGACAATTTTCTTATCAACAGGCTGCTCAGCTTTTGCGCAAGCATAGCGCATAAAATACCATGAACTTTCAAAAAATGTATCAAGAGTATCCGTTTCGCGAACCGCGGGTTTAGTACACTTTGGGCAGTTTACATGCTTCCATGCTGAGTGATGATCCAAGGGATTTCCTGGCTTATCAAATGTTACGTCTTCTGGTAAGCGAACAGGCAAATCTTGCTTTGGAACAGGTACGGCACCACAAGCATCACAATAAATAATCGGAATAGGGCATCCCCAATAGCGTTGACGCGAAACCAACCAATCCCTCAAACGGTAATTTACTTGGCGCTTGCCTAAGCTATTTTTTTCTAAATGATTAATCATTTGTGCTTTTGCTGTAGTGCAATCCATACCATTTAAAAAGTCTGAATCAATCATATTTCCAGAAATTTCCAAATGCGGCAATTCGCCTTCAGAGGTTACAACACGTTTAATTGGCAATTTATACTTCGTGGCAAATTCAAAATCGCGTGCGTCATGACCCGGACACCCAAACAATGCCCCAGTCCCATAATCCATTAACACAAAGTTAGCGGCATACATTGGCACTTCTTGACCCGTAATAGGATGAATCGCGTTAATGCCTAAGTAACAACCTTTTTTTTCAGCGGTTGCCATGGCTTCTTCTGTTGTGTCCATTTTTTGGCATTCAGCTATAAATTCTGCTACATCTTTGTTTGTTTTTGATACCTCCACTGTAACCGGATGCTGCGGCGCTAAAGCAATAAATGATGCGCCATACAAAGTCTCAGGTCGCGTTGTGTAAATAACAAGATCAGTATTTTGAGAGGGCACTTGAAAATGTACTAAAGCACCTTCTGAACGACCAATCCAGTTCTCTTGCATTTTTACAACTTTTTCAGGCCACCCGGAAAGCTTAGCCAAATCATCAATTAGTTCTTGCGCATAAGAGGTAATTTTTAACGACCATTGATTTAATAGACGCCTCTCAACCACAGCACCTGAACGCCAGCCCTTACCATCGACAACTTGCTCGTTTGCAAGCACGCTATTTTCAATAGGGTCCCAATTCACCCATGATTCTTTACGATAAACCAGCCCTTTATCATAAAAATCTAAAAATATTGCTTGCTCTTTGCCATAGTACTCAGGTTCACAAGTACTCACTTCGCGATCCCAATCATAAGAAAATCCTAGAGAAATCAGTTGCTTCTTCATCTCAGCAATATTTTGACGCGTCCAAATAGAGGGATGTGTATTATGTTGCATGGCCGCATTTTCCGCTGGCAAACCAAAGGCATCCCAGCCCATAGGGTGAAGCACACGAAAGCCTTGCGCAGTTTTAAACCGTGCCATCGCATCGCCTAACGTGTAGTTGCGCACGTGCCCCATATGCAACCGCCCAGAAGGATAAGGCAGCATTTCAAGGATGTATGCTTTAGGCTTTTCACCCTGGTCAGCAACTTTGAAGCTATTGCTCTCTTCCCAAAACTTTTGCCACTTCTTTTCTACACTTTTAAATGGATACGACATAAAAACGATATTCAAATTCAATAATTTAGATAAGCGTTTTGAGAGCTTTGTGTCAATTCAACATTTAGTTTTCTCACTGACATTACTCCCATGCGTCATTCTGCAAAAGCATAGCTTCGCGAGGAAATCTAGTCGTTTATATTTCATTTATTTAATAAACACATTATAAAAACAATAAAAAATCCAAAATAAAATATTTATTAATTATTTTTAAATAAACTCACCTTTAGTGTCAATTTTTTACTTAAAAGGTGAATAATATGAAAAATATAACGAAATTTTTATTTGCAATTGTCATCATAGCTTCATGGGAAAAAGCTATGGCTGTAACTATTGATCCAACAGGGAATGAAATTGATACAACTAACCACGCAGGTGGCGCTCTTACAGTAGAGGATACTAATCATGATGGTGGATCAGTTGCTTTTACAGATCCTGCTGATGCTACATTGGATATCCAAAATGGCGGAGTGGTTAAAGTTGGTACAGTGCCGGATGGTTTTGGAGGTGGTGGAACAGTTATTGGTAAAACAGGATCAGGTACTACTGCTATATGGGATGGATCAGTACTAGAAATTACAGACAATACAGCAAATTGTATTGCTGGTGCTCTGGAAGTAAATATTGGAGGAAAGATTAAAGTAGATGATGGAGTTACAGTTCCTGTAGATGGTGATACTAATGATCAAATTGCCGATAGTTTAATATTACACGATGGCGCAATAATCCAGTTAGGAGCTAACTCTACCTGGACTCGAGATGTAATTGTTACTAGTTAAATACTGTGTTTAGATTTTTCTCGATTTAAATTATAAAATATAACCAAAGTGAGCTCCGCGAATTTAATCATAGGGCTCATTTATTTAGTGCAATCCTTCCCAAAATAAGAATCTTCATTTTTTTCGCGTTTTTAAGTAATATGGCAACTTGATTGGAGAATTAAGTACATGGCTAAAGATTATTACGAAACGCTAGGCGTTGGGCAAACGGCAAGTGATGAGGAAATTAAAAAAGCTTATCGCAAGCTTGCTATGAAGTATCACCCTGACAAAAACCCAGGGGATAAAAAGGCTGAAGAAAAATTCCGCGAGGCAACAGAAGCTTATGAGGTCCTATTAGACTCCCAAAAACGCGCTGCTTATGATCGCTACGGTCACGCTGCTTTTACTCAGCAACAGCAAGGCGGAGGAGGGCACCCTGGTTTCTCAGGCGGCTTCGGTGGATCTTTTGCTGATATTATTGATGAAATGTTCGGCGGTGGCTTTTCTGGTGGTGCTCAAAACCAATCAGGTGCTGATGTACGCTATAACATGGATATAACGTTAGAAGAAGCGTTCAAAGGTAAAAATGCAACAGTAAAGTTTGCAACGCTTGTAACCTGTACAAGCTGTAAAGGCAGTGGAGGAGAAGCTGGCTCACGACCTACAAACTGTACTGCATGTCATGGACGAGGAAAAACACGTTATCAGCAAGGCTTTTTCACAATTGAACGCGCTTGCGCAACTTGTGGCGGTGCCGGCCAAACTATTGCTAAACCGTGCAGACCCTGTAATGGCAGTGGACGAACTCGCAAAGAAAAAAATTTGGAAGTTAAAATTCCCGCAGGCGTTGAGGAAGGAACGCGTATCCGCATAACACACGAAGGAGAAGCAGGACTTCGAGGTGCTCCCGCTGGAGATTTATACGTTTTTTTAAATATCAAGCAGCATTCATTATTTAAACGTCAAGGCTCAGATATCTTATGTAAAGTTCCAATTCAAATGACAACGGCAGTTCTAGGTGGTGAGATTGAAGTTCCAGCTATTGATGGAAGCCAAGTATCGGTTAAAATTCCAACTGGGACCCAACCAGGGCAGCAATTTCGTGTAAAATCAAAGGGTATGAGCATTCTACGTGCAACTGGGCGTGGTGACATGATAATAGAAGCGAAAGTTGAAACTCCAGTCAGCCTTAGTAAAAAACAACGAGAATTGATGGAACAATTTGCAGAATTGGGCAAGGGTGAGAAAAATAGCCCTGAATCTTCAGGATTTTTTCGTAAAGTAAAGGATCTTTTTTAATGACAGCATGCACAAAGCTTACTAATAAAGTACCTTATGTGATTAACAAAGCAAATGTTGCTCCACGCGATACGGGCTATGGTGAGCGTGTGTATGAACTTGCAGGCCCTCTTGAGGGTAATATTCACAAGCATTGCATCGCAATTGTTGATATTGATCCTGGAAAAAGCTCAAAAAATCACTTTCACCCTGAAGTTGAAGAAACGTATTTTGTACTATCAGGCCAAGCTCTTATGAACGTTGATGGTGTTGACGTTAATCTCACACAAGGAGATCTTATTACTATTCCAACTGGTGCTCATCACAAAGTAACAAACTCTTCTAATACAGAGGTTTTGCAATTATACGTTACTTGCGCTGAACCTTGGACACCTGAATGTAGCATGTTTTTAGAATAACTTTTAAGAGGAAAATATTTCCTCTTAAAAGTGGTTATTATTTTTTATTAATGTCCATGGTTGTGAGCGTTGTTCTGGGCATCTTGAATTAATTGAGCCCATTTACTCATACCTATTCCATATTTTAAAAATTGCCCCCCCAGGTCATTGATATTACCAAAATCTTGACGTTCAGCTCTTAGACGTTCAAGAGTCTGTATATCACCCTGCTGAAAAGCTTCTGTAAATTGTTGAACAAATTCTTCCCAGTTGTGCTCAGCCTGCGGATGCTGGTGTTGAGGATGCTGAACAGCAAAGCAGTAATTTGTAGTGCTTAGCATGAATAAGCTTAATATACTTAATGTATATTTTAACATTTAATATTCCTTCCTGTTTAAGAAAATTTATTTACTAATAAAGTGCAGCCGAAAAAATGATAGCGGTCAATACTAATAAATTTCAAATAGATGATTGCATAAAATTTTCAGTCAGTTTATGATTTTCGTAACATAAATCAAATCGGTATCTATGGCACAAGGTGGAATTCGTAAAGGCGCTGGTCGCAAACCAAATTCAGGGAAATTTGGTGAGCAAACTACTGTAATGCGAATTCCTAGATCCTTGACACCAAAAGTAAGGGAGCTACTTATGAATACTGAAAAAATCCGCTTGGATTCTACGCTTTCTAGCATTCGCGAAGCTTTTGATTGGCAAAGCTTAGATCTTCCTTCAATGTCTCTTCCTTTATTTTCCAACAAAGTATCAGCAGGGTTTCCGTCACCAGCGGATGACCACATGGAAATGAAGCTTGATTTGAACCAACACTTAATACAACATCCAGCTGCAACATTTTTTGTGCGTGTTAGCGGGGATTCAATGATTGGTGCTGGTATCTATGATGGAGATGTGTTGGTGGTCGATCGCTCACTCACCTGTAAGGATAGCTCTATTGTTATAGCTGTGGTTGATGGTGAACTAACCGTAAAGCGTTTTTATACTCGCGATAACAAGGTCTTGCTAAAAGCTGAAAACCCAAAATATCCTGATATTATTGTAACTCAAGAAATGGATTTTCGTATTTGGGGAGTCGTTACCACCGTTATTCACAAGGTTTGAGACTTTTAGCCCTCATATTTATAAACATGGTAAGTAAAAATTTCAGAGAAACCAAGCCGTTGATATACTCCTAGTCCATCAGCCGATGCTTCAAGAACACAATGACGAAATCCTTTTGCATGGGAAAGATTCATTCCAAATTGAACCATCTGCGTGCTATAACCCAATCGTTGCTGAGTTGGGGTGGTAGCAACGTTATCTATACGAACAGAATCATTAAGGAAGGTTAGGGTGATAGCTGACACAGGCTGTCCTTCTTTAGAACCAAGAAAATGCTGCATATTTACACCTTTGGCTTTTGCCCGATCTAGTGCTCGAGCATATTGAGCGTTAGTTTCATCTGTACCGCCAAAAGCATCTTTCAAAACCTGTAACCACCCCTGCCAATTAACCCCTGCCTGTTGAATGATTAACGGGTTTTCAGGTTCAATTTCACTTTGTGCGGTGGATTCAAGGGAGCAATACATAACTGTGGATGCTTCGTCAAAAACAAGGCCATGACTTTTCAGTGCATTTTTAAAGCTTGGCGTATCAAACTGGCTCGAAACAACGTATACCCAACTTGAAATTGTATTTTGAGTAAAAAAATTTTTAACAGTATTTATAAGCTGTTCTGGTTGTTGGTGGTGTTGTCTTTGTAAAAAAACATTAAATTTAGCTTCTTCAATGCCACCAATATAGGCAATAAATCCCTCTTCAAACGTATGTTGTTTTAGGCTAATGCTGCTAGAAAAGTGATCTTCTAGAATGTGAAAATGATTTTGAGGATCAAACATTATTCTCATTTTTCCATAGGCCAGCAGCACGTTGCTCAAAAGCTGTCATTGTTACTTTAGCAGCGCTGTCTAGCACTTTACCTACAGTTAATTGTAACAAAGAAGATCTTAATTCAAAATTAACGAAAAAATTGACCTGACAGCGATTTGCTTCATCACTTTCAAAACTCCAACAGGATTCTAGAAATTTGAACACATTATCAGGCTGAGCTTTTGCTTCAACACTCTCATCATAAACAGCTACTTCTGATCTATATGTTTTTTCCAAAATCCCTGAACCTACAGTTACATCCGCATAAAAAAAATCAGAAGTTTTTGGAAAAATTTTCACTGCCTTTATCATAGGTAAGAAAGTTGGGTACTGCTCAACGTCAGCAACAATATTTCTTAAAAAGAGTGCAGGGTAGGGTAGTGTTTTAGATGCTCGAAACATGTTGATTTACCAAAGCGTTACGTGCATCAGATAAACGTTTAAAATCATCACCTGCGTGGTAAGATGAACGCGTAAGAGGAGACGCTGCAACTAGCAAAAACCCCTTAGAACGACCACGGCTTGCATATTCATTAAACTGCTCCGGCGTAACGAAATCTATCACAGGATGATGCTTAGGTGTTGGCTGCAAATATTGGCCAATGGTCATGAAATCGACATCAGCTGAGCGCAAATCATCCATCACTTGAAAAATTTCGTGCTTTTCCTCTCCAAGCCCAACCATAACACCTGATTTAGTAAAAATAGTTTTATCCATCTTTTTAACGGTATCAAGTAATCTTAATGAATTAAAATATCTCGCTCCTGGGCGTACACTTGCATATAAGCGCGGTACGGTTTCAAGATTATGATTAAAAACATCGGGCTTGGCTTTAACAACAATTTCAATGGCGTGTTCTTTACGTAGAAAATCTGGAGTAAGCACTTCAATAGTTGTAGCAGGTGATGTTCGGCGAATGGCTTGAATAACTTGCGCAAAATGCTCTGCGCCTCCATCTTCTAAATCGTCACGATCTACCGATGTAATTACAACGTGTGCTAATTTCATTTTTGCAACGGCAAGCCCAACGCGCTCTGGCTCGTGAGGATCTAATAAATCAGGAAGCCCCGTCTTCACATTGCAAAACTTACAAGAACGAGTACACACATCTCCCAAAATCATGAATGTTGCATGACGCTTTGACCAGCATTCACCTATATTTGGACATGCAGCTTCTTCACATACCGTATGCAGTTTGTGCTCACTAACAAGAGCCTTTGTCTCAAAATACTCTTTTGAGGTTGGAGCTTTGACCTTAATCCAATCAGGCTTTTTAAGCGGTAAAGATTCCACTGTTACCTTTTATTCTGAGTCTTTAACACGAATTGATCGAGCTGTTACTAAAATAATATTTTCCAATTCTCTAGATGCTTTATTATCAACACCTGTGTCACGCCAACCATCGCTCTGTTTTACTTGCTTATATACGCTAACCTCTAAAGCATCTGAACGCAATTGGCGATCTTTAATGCGCACTTGAATTTTCAAACGATCCGGCGCACCTTCTGGCTGATACCAATCTGTTACTAAAATTCCGCCCGGACCATCAGATGATACTAACGGAGCAAATCTCAATGTATCAAGGCTTGCTTGCCATAAATAGCGATTTACAACTTGTCCTCCTGCTCCATCGGTACGACCATTAACCTTAGAGCCAAAACTAATTCCTTCAGGACCCGCCAAAGAGCCAAAACCAAGTTTAACTTTATCTTCTTTTGACTGCGGAGCTTCAGCAGTTTGATTTGTGGTTGAGCAGGCACTTAAAAGCATTAAAAGGCTTATACTAGCGGTTTTTTTTAAGAACATTTTGAAATCAAAAATAAAAATTGTAATGCAATATAACCAATTCCTTAATTTTTTTCGAGATTTTATTTATTTGAACTTAATCCTTGCGGATTTCAATAGAATTTATATCTAATGCTCCAAAAACTGTTCATGGAGAATGCGCTCTTCTAAATGATGATTTGGGTCAAATAAAAGTGTATAAGGCGTTGAAGTATCTAGGGTTACCTGCACAGTATGCACTTTATGGATTAAACGTTGGTCTGCCGTTAATTTAACAGGACGTTGCTCGGGAGTTTGCACTTCCAGTTTAATATTAACTGAATTAGGCACCAAAGCTCCTTTCCATCTCCGAGGCCTAAAAGGGCAAATAGGCGTTAAAGCAATTAACCCAGATTCTAATGGCAAAATAGGCCCTCCGGCGGATAAATTATATGCTGTGCTTCCGGCGGGTGTCGCGATTATTAATCCATCCCCAATTAATGCATTTAATCGCGTTTTATCATTTAATTTAATTGTGATTTTTGATGTTTGAGCCGAGCTTCTAAAAAGAGAGATTTCATTGAAGGCTTGTACTTCGTGTATTTGTCCCGCAACATCTGTTACATCAGCTTTTAATGAAAATAATACTGTTTTTTTAGCTTGGGCGATTCTTTTTGGTAAAGCCTCTAGATTTTCCGGGCTATTAAGTAGAAAGCCAATAGTGCCGGTATTTACTCCATAAACGGGTATTTTATTATTTTTAAGCTGGTGCAGAGTATGTAGCATAAATCCATCACCACCAAACGCAATAATCACCTCAGCTCGATCGATAGGCACTATTTCTAAAAAATCTTCTGCCGTTTTTGCAAGGCTTTTTGCTTTAACTTTATGTGATGTAAGTATTGCAACTTTCATAAATTACAATTCACCAACATAAATACCCATTGCTTTTGCCGTTTTTACTAAAATGCCTTTTGGATCCACACCATTGTATGTATCAATAGTTGCATCTATTGGTACTGACTCAATTTGATTATTACGCCACACAACCATTTTTCCAAAATCTTTTTCAGCTATCATATCAACGGCTCTTACACCGAAAGTTGTAGCAAGGATCCTATCTTGCACATTTGGCTGCTCACCACGTTGCACATGACCTAAAATGGTTGAGCGTGTATCTGCATGGATACGCTCTTCAAGTTCTTCACAAAGGTACTGTGAAATTCCCCCATACCTTGGTCTCTCATTGTAAGAAGTGCCACGCAAAACTGAACTTTCTGTTTGAGTTTTTACAGCTTCCGACACGATAATTAAAGAATAATTTCTCCCTTGAGATTTAATCTTTTTGATATGATTACAAATAGAATCAAGACTATAGGGAATTTCTGGGATCAAGATAACATCAGCTCCCCCAGCAATTCCAGCAGACAACGCAATATGTCCCGCATCTCGCCCCATCACCTCTAAAACCATAACCCGATCATGGCTAGCTGCAGTAGGGTGTAGGCGATCAAGTGCTTCAGTCGCAACAGCAACGGCTGTGCTATACCCAATAGAAAGTTCGGTTTGAGCAAGATCGTTATCAATAGTTTTGGGAATACATACCATATTTACACCGCTCTTTTTTGCAAGCTTACTATTGATGCGCATGCTCCCGTCACCACCGATAGCAATAATTGCATCCAAATTTAAACTATGATACCCATCAACAACGTCATCGGACCGATCAATTTTTGCACCACCTTCTGATGGAAAATAAAATGGATTTTCTTTTGTTGTGCTACCTAGAATTGTTCCAGCGGCACGCAACATGCTTTGGTCGCTCATAGCAAGAGTTAAGGGGATATACTCCATTGGTCGACGAATTAATCCACACGTACCTCTTAAAATTCCAACCACTTCCCAACCATATTGCTGAATAGCACGCAACGTGATAGCGCGAATCGCAGCATTTAAACCAGAACAATCTCCACCACTGGTTAAAACACCAATTCTTTTTATCATCAATTACTCCTTTTCAGCCTATTTTCTAATTTTTTTTGACGCTGGAAAATCATGCTTCGGATGGTAACATAAGAATCCGCAGATGTCTCGTAGATGTCATCCAAGCTGTTGAGAAGTCCAGCACGAATATCAATAATTTCAACAGCAGTAACACCCCAAAGCCAATATATAAATTGATGATGGTTATTATGATGACTTCCTGAATGATAAGCAAAGTAACGAACAGGGTCTGCAAACCAATCAAATGCATAACCAAATGCTCCTCTGAACGTTGTTGGTCCGATAATTGGCAACATAATATATGGCCCAGCTTCAACCCCCCAAGTTGTGAGCGTTTCATTAAAGTTCGTTTGGTCTTCTTTTATACCAACAAACTCTGCAAAATCTAACAGACCAAATAAGCCAAGCGTTGTATTTAAAATAAATCGTAATACCGTTTTGGTAGATTTATCGATTCTACCTTGAAGAGTGTAATTCAAGAAATTAACTGGACCATGAATGTTTTTTATAAAACTTCTCGCACAGTATTTGACATTTTCAGGTGTGCCCAAATCATAAGCAATAGCAACCGGTTTAATAATTGCTGCGTCTAACATCCTATTAAAGCCATATACATATCGATTAAACATCTCTAATGGATCAGGTTCATACAACTCAAATTCATCAACTTCTTTGTTTTTATTTTGGATATCTGGCTTGGATGCACAACTACACAATATTAAAAGGAGAAAAAACCAGCCCCAGCGTCTCATAAAACCATTAATTGTCACAATTTTTTAAAACTTTAACAAAAATTAAGTAAACACCCAAGATACATAACAAATAAAACCGTGCTAAATTAAAAATTAAGGAGCAAACATGAATCATTTTTGTTTTGATCAGCGCGCAATGGGTGTTTTACAAATACTAAAACAAGCCAATTTTGACAGTTGGTTTGTTGGGGGATGTGTACGTGACATGATACTCAACAAGCCATTTGCTGATTATGACATTGCAACGTGTGCTCATCCAGATGATATTATCAAGCTCCTTGCTCAGGATTTTGAACTAGATCTAAAAGGTAAAAAATTTGGCTGCGTACGTGCAAATCACTCAGGAATATGGTGCGAAATAACAACACTTCGAAAAGATATCAGCCCTGATGGCCGTCACACAAAGGTTGCTTTTACATCTAATATAAAAGAGGATGCCACTCGTCGTGATTTTACTATCAACGCAATGTATTGGAATGAAAACGGTCTTGTTGACTTTTTTAGAGGCCAAGAAGACCTAACACATCGTAATGTTAGTTTTATTGGAAATGCTGCCCAACGAGTACAAGAGGATTATCTCCGAATACTGCGCTTTTTTCGTTTTTCAAGTGTGTACGCCCATGAATTAAATGAAGAAGGAGTAAAAGCCTGTAATTTTTACCAATCTGGATTGCAATATTTATCAGGTACACGGGTGTGGGATGAATGGAAAAAAACTCTATTTCAGGCAAACACTCAAAAAGTACTACAAACCATTGAAACCAATGACATTGACATAACGTTATTTGGTGGAAAGCTTAATGTAGGAAATTATAGTATTTATAAGGGTAATGATATTTTGTTATTAACAAAAGTGCTGTTTCCAACTGTGCACACTGAGTATTTGACACATAGATTAAATCTCAATACGCATCAGAAAGAATGGCTAGAAATCGCTGATAATCTTAGACATGACTGCGATTTTCGGGAAATTTACCCACAATATGGCAACGCTACAAAGGAACTTGTCTGGTATTGGGCTTGTAAATATGCAAAAAGTAGCACCGAAATTTTCGCACAACCTTTTTGGCAAGCTGAAAATCCAGTGTTTCCACTAAGCGGAAAAGACATTTTAAAACTTGGTTGCCAACCTGGAGCAATTGTTGGAGACTATTTAAAGCGTACTCAACAGTGGTGGGTACAAAATAATTTTATCCCCGAGTATGAGGACTGTTTACACTATGCCGAATCCCTGTTTAACAAATGAAGCACAGTTACTATACGCAAAAGCTTTACATGATTTAGCAGCTCCGTTAGGCGCATTAACTCTATGCATAGATGATATCAAACAAGCACTACCAGAATCAGCTGAACTGATTGAAACAAGTATTGAAACTTTGTCTCAGCGAATACGCTATTGGCGCTTGATGGTAACAGGCGGAGAACAATCTCCTACGTACTCAGAGGCAATAGAAATAATAAAAGCAACAGCAAAAACCAAAATGGTTGAAGCTACATTTATAAATAGTCAGAACTATCAAGGTGTCTATATCCGCTTGCTACTTGTTCTTTCTCTTGTAAGCTTAGAAAGCCTGCCACGTGGTGGAGAAATAACAATCGATGCTGATAAAGGTATTGTTAGCGCATCAGGGCAAAAATGCTATATTTCACAAGAATTTCAGTCAGCTGCCCAGCAAGAAGTTGATAATCCTTCAAGTCGACATGCTCTTGGGGTATTCACATATAATTTAGCAAAAGCGTGTGGTGTCTTAGTCGCAATAGAGTGGGAACCCACAAAGCTTGTACTTACACTAAAAAAATCTGAGATCTGAAAATATAATGAATTTTAATTTAAATAAATCAAATTTACGATTGCAAAGTAATAAGCTATTGGGTAGTAATATAAGGGACGTAGCCTAGTAGCCGAGTTTTATGTGTTGTCGATTTGCTGTGAGTGATTACACCCCATGACAACAATCGAGATTTCTCCTAACCCACAAAATACTAAAATTCATTCTGCCGTTTGGAAAATCGGTTGGATGATGTTTCTTGTCAATTTATCTTTTGTTATGGGATATAGCTATATAGCCATTTATATGGATTCATTAGGCGTTGCTATGGCGTGGATTGGAGTGGCAGAGGGCGTAGCCGAAGCAAGCTCCTATCTTATGAAGCTATTTTCAGGCATGGTTAGCGACTTTTTAAGACGTCGTAAGCCAATTATGATAATTGGTTATTCAATGATCGTTACTAGCCGCGTTCTTTTTGGATTAGCAAATTCATTTGTTCCATTATTTTTTGGACGTTTAGTAGAAAGAGTTGGAAACGGTACTCAGTCAACTCCTCGTGACACTATGGTAGCAGATATTGTACCTGCAAAACGTATCGGTGCGGCATATGGACTAAAACGCACCCTTTCCCAAGCAGGAGCATTCCTTGGGGCAATTATGGGAATGGTTGTAATTCGTTGGTTTGACAACGATATTCAATCCGTTTTTCAAGCCGCAATCATTCCTGCAATTTTTGCGTATTGCATCTTAATTTTTTTAATAAAAGAACCAAAAAGCTTTGCACACTCTGCTGTTTCTTCAGAAATACCTTTGCCTGAAGAAAAGCGTCGCCATCCGATTAGTTTTAAAAATTTACCCTTACTTGGAAAATCATTCTGGACATTAATGCTTGTAGCAGCAATTTTTATGCTAGCTCGATTTGGAGAAAGCTTTTTAGCTCTTTATGCCAGGAAAAAATTTGATTTACCTTTGGAAAATGTTCCATTAGTTATGATGGTTTATAATGCAGCGTGGTGCTTAACTGTTTATCCAGTTGGCAAAATGTCTGATCGCATGAACCGATATTGGTTTTTAATTATGGGTATTTTATTTCTGGTACTCGCCGATATGGTCATGGCTAATGCTGATTCATTAACAATGATGTGGTTTGGAATTGCATTTTGGGGTATTCAAATGGGCATTACCCAAAATATATTTTTATCTTTGATTGCAGAAATTGTACCAGAGGATTTGAGAGGCACTGGATTTGGATGTTATTATATTATCTGTGCATTTTCAGAATACTTTGCCAACCACATTATAGCAGGTGTTATTTCCCAACATTTTGGTCAATCTCGCATGTTTTTAGCTAGCGGAATAATTGCAGCATTTTCTTTGCTGGTTCTTGTTGTTATAATGGGCTATAAAAGTAAAAAACAGCATTAAGCTAATAATTCTTAATGATTTAACGTAAGAGATTTTTATGACTACTCCATTGATGCCAAAAGCAACTGCAGTCTGGCTTATTGAAAATACTGCTCTAACATTTAAGCAAATAGCTACATTTTGTGGTTTGCATGTTCTTGAAGTGCAAAATTTAGCTGACAGTGAAACAACCCATGGTATGGTTGGATTTGATCCTATTGCTTCCGCCCAGCTCACTTTAGCTGAAATACATCGTTGTGAGAATGATGATACACTAAATTTAAAAATATCAGCCGCAATTTCTGCAGATACTGTTTTGGGTAAAAAACGCTCAAGATATACACCGCTTTCTAAACGCCAAGAAAGGCCAGATGCTATTTCATGGCTGATAAAATATTATCCTGATTTAACGGATTCACAAATTTCAAGACTAGTTGGAACTACAAAGATTACAATTGATGCAGTACGTAGTAAAAGTCACTGGAACGCACAAAATATAAAGCCACGCAGTCCAGTTCAACTTGGATTTTGTACTCAAAGTGAATTAGATACTGCAGTGAAGCTGCTGAAAAAGACACAAGAGGCGTCATGATAGTTGTTGCGGCGCTATATCAGTTTGTTGCACTTCCTAATTATCAAGAACTAAGAATACCATTAAAGGCTTTTTGTGAGGTGCATGGAATTAAGGGAACTTTACTCCTTGCCGCTGAAGGAATTAATGGAACTATAGCGGGTTCTCGCAAAGATATTGATGCCGTTATTACCTATTTAAAAAAAATGGGTCCATTTCAAAACCTTGAATATAAAGAATCCAAAGCAGAAACAATGCCTTTCATGCGCTTAAAAATAAAGCTAAAGAAAGAAATTGTGACTTTTGGTGTACCTATTGCTAACCCAGCACAAATGGTAGGAACATATGTAGCACCCAGTGATTGGAACTCGCTAATATCACGTCCTGATGTAATTACCATTGATACTCGCAATGATTACGAAGTAATGATTGGAGCTTTTAAAGGAGCTGTAAATCCAAAAACGACCTCGTTTAAAGATTTTATTAGTTATGCAGAAGAAAACCTCATGCAACACAAAGACAAACCAATTGCTATGTATTGCACAGGCGGTATTCGCTGCGAACGCTCAACCTCATATCTTAAAGCAGTAGGATTTAAAGAAGTTTACCATCTTAAGGGTGGTATTTTAAAATATCTTGAAGAAGTACCTAAAGAAAAAAGTCTTTGGGAAGGTGAATGCTTTGTTTTTGATCAACGTGTCGCTGTGAAGCATGATCTTGAAGCTGGCTCATATGATATGTGTTTTGGTTGTCGTATGCCTATTAATGACCAAGATAAAGCTTCAGAACACTTCCTAGAAGGGGTACACTGTCCTCATTGTTATAATAACCATAACGCTGAGCACTATGCCCGCGTAAGCGAACGCCAAAAGCAAGTTCAATTAGCAAAAACAAGAGGCAAAAAGCACATTGGGAATGCATCAGAAACACGCCCTCAACGTTGAAGGTTTATTTTGGAATTTTCTCTACCTGCTGCAATAATAAGCCTAAAGAATAATAAGAATCGGCTCTTAGGAATTGATCATGGTGAAAAGCACGTTGGGTTATGTCTTTCTGATTTAACATGGACGATTTCTTCACCGTTTAAGATTTTAAGCAAACCTGAGCTTTTACAGCAGTTTAAAGATCTTATTACGCGTGAAAACATAGTGGCAGTCGTGGTGGGATGGCCTGTAAACATGAACGGTACAATAGGCCCTCAATGCGAGAAAGTAGAGCAGTTCGCCCAAAAACTTGTCAAAAATTTCGATATTCCTTTTTGCAAATGGGATGAAAGACTATCAACCATGGCAGTACACCGCACGATGATTGAGGCGGATTTGTCGCGAAAAAGGCAAAAAGAGGTTGTGGATAAAATGGCTGCTGCTTATATGCTGCAGGGGTTTTTAGATAGTTTGAGAAATAATTCCTAGCGGTTTTCAATAATATTCTTGTTGGCTTTTTTAACAAGCACATCACTTGATCACAAGTATTTTTCATGACAATATGTACCTGAAAAAAGGTGGAAAAATTTAATGTTATTAGTTACAGGTTGTGCTGGTTTTATAGGATTTCATACTTGTGTTTCGCTTTTAAAACAAGGTAATACAGTTGTTGGAATAGATAATCTTAATGAATATTATGATCCAACTCTGAAGCAAGCACGTTTAAAATTATTGCAAGAGTATCCGAATTTTATTTTTTATAAATTGGATATCACAGATAAATCAGTGATGGATTTAGCTGAAAAACATAATCAGATTGAATACATTATTCATTTAGCAGCACAAGCAGGCGTCAGGTATTCATTAGAAAACCCCCATGCTTATGTTGACTCTAACGTAACTGGCCATTTAAACATGCTAGAGCTCTGCAAAAAATTGCCAAAGCTAAAGCATTTTGTGTACGCAAGCACTTCCTCAGTTTATGGCGCAAATACTAAAATGCCTTTTAGTGTTGATGATCGTACGGATAGCCCTATTTCCTTATATGCAGCAACAAAAAAATGCTGTGAGCTAATGACTCATGCATATGCTCATCTTTTTAAAATTCCCTCTACAGGTTTACGCTTTTTCACCGTATATGGACCATGGGGACGCCCTGATATGGCAGCTTTTATATTTATCAAAGCCATTTTAGGCGATCAGCCTATTCCAGTATATAACAACGGGCAAATGCGCCGAAATTTCACCTATATCGATGATATCGTAAGTGGTGTTTTAGGTAGCCTGAATCACCCCCCAAAAAATGACATTCCTTATGCTCTATACAACATAGGAAATGATCGTTCAGAAGAATTAATGCATTTCATAGAAACCTTAGAAAAACACATAGGTAAAAAAGGAACGCGTGAATTTTTGCCTATGCAGCCAGGTGATGTTAAAGAAACAATTGCGGATATTAAGGCAACTCGTCGTGATTTTGGCTTTGATCCTAAAACTAATATAGAAGAAGGACTAAAATATTTTGTTAGCTGGTACAAAGAATACTATGGAATCTAAAATTGCAGTTATTGGCCTCGGTTATGTGGGGCTACCATTAGCGGTAGCGTTATCCAGGCATTATACAGTTGTTGGTTACGATATTTCTGAAAATCGCGTACGTGAACTAAAAGAAGGCCATGACCGCACTCATGAAATTGATGAAGCGACTTTAAAGAACAGCTCTCTACAAGTTTCTACTGATCCTAATGCTATGGTTGGAAGTGATGTATTCATTGTCACTGTGCCAACTCCTGTTGATGAATCTAACACCCCTGATCTTGAGCCGTTACGCAAAGCGTCAACCGCCCTCGGGGAAATCATTACTAAAGGTTGTGTGGTTGTTTATGAAAGCACAGTTTACCCAGGCGTTACCGAAGATTGTTGTGGTCCAATATTAGAAAAAGTATCCGGACTAAAAGCTGGTGTGGATTTTTATCTGGGCTATTCACCTGAGCGCATTAACCCAGGCGATAAGGTGCATACCGTTGAAAAAATCACTAAGGTTGTAGCAGCGCAAACACCAGAAATTGCACAAAAACTTGCCCAAATTTATGGGAAAATGAACAACAATAATATTTTCATTGCAAAAACCATTAAGGCGGCAGAAGCAGCTAAAGTTATTGAGAATACACAACGTGATATCAACATAGCTTTCATGAATGAGATCTCGCTAATTTTTTCAAAAATGAATATCTCTATATATGATGTGTTAGATGCAGCATCTACCAAATGGAACTTCTTAAAGTTCTTACCCGGTCTTGTAGGTGGCCATTGTATTGGCGTTGACCCTTATTACTTAGCACAAGCATCAAAATCGCTAGGGCACGATCCTCAAATGATTTTAGCAGGCCGTTCAATCAATGAATCCATGGCCAATGAATTGGCCGATCTAATGACCCAAAGGGCAGGGCGTCCGCTGCGTTTGTTAGTATTGGGACTAACCTTTAAAGAAAATGTCCCTGATTTGCGCAACACAAAAATAGTTGATTTAGTTGAGGCATTAAAGATGCGTGGTCATCAGGTTGATGTACACGATGCCTGCGCCGACCCGCAAGAAGCTAGTCAGTTTTTCAACTACAACCTTATAGCTTCTTTAACGGTAGACAATCACTACGATGGTGTTGTGGGTGCAGTTCCTCATGATTTATACTGCCAATTCAGTAGCACTGATTTTGGGAAGTTTTTAAAACCGCAAGGCTGGGTTTTTGACCTAAAAGCTATATGGCGTAAGCAACCACCAGCTGGATTTAATTACTGGACATTGTAGGTTTCTCAACGGCGCTAAGACGCAACAAAGGTAATTTTCAAAAATTTCAACTGTAGTGACCATAAAAAGATCAATTAAAAAAGGCAATTAAAGCTGCAGAAAACTCGGGACTTGCCCAATCAGTTACGCCTAAAAACCTACCCAACAGCATGCCATCAGGTGATATCAAAAACGTAGCGGGTATGCCGCTAACCCTCAGTTCAGATGCAATTCTTCCGTTAATATCAGCACAAACATTAATGCCATTGATGTTATGTTGACTATAAAAATTCCAGATTTTATTAGCTATATCTGTATCAGTATTTTTAAGCTCTGAGCTTATAGTGTACACATCAATTACATCTTGCGACTCAGCAAATTCTGCAAAGTAAGGCAACTCAAGCTTACAAGGCCCGCACCATGTGGCCCAAAAATGTAATAAAATAGGTTTTTTAGAATCATGTAAGCTAATACCTTGAAAATGCGATTCTTTGGTTTTTTGCACACTAATAATCAGTGAGGGGAGGGAAAGAGCAGGTAATTGCGGCAAGAAACCGTGATCAAGCATAATTTCCAGTGCTTTCTCAAATGACATTTTTGGTACATTCTGATTTTTTTTCTTTATATTTTTGCGACTGGTTACTTCATTCTTGTTGGTTAATTCAAAAGGGGCATTATTTAGCAAAGCCCAAAATAACAGCGGCGCAACAACTAACATACATGTGATAAATAATTTCATTACTTAATTAAAGCAAAGGCTTGGAAACAGCTCAAGCAATATATGAGATATCCACAGAAATTTTCCACAGGCAAAGGAACACCGCAAAGATCAACCCATCCTTATATTTTCCATAATATATATTATACAATCCTTATTTTTGTTTCTTATTCTAGAAATCAAACCCTTCTGGAGTCTTTTCATCCGAAGTCTTTTCATCCGAAGTCTTTTCATCCGATTTATTTTCTGCTTTATTATCTGCATGATCATCCTCATGCTCTTCTTCATGTTTTGATTCATCAGAATTAGAGTCTTCCTTTTGAGGCTTTTCCTCATCCACATGTTCTTTTTTTGGCTCTCCAGAAGAAGCAAGGTTTTTTTCCATTCCCTTTGGTGCTTGACCAGGCTGGGGAGCTACAACAGGTGCTGGAGCCCCCATAATTGCATTTTGCAAAGATGCTAGCATTGTAGGATTATTCATGATTTGGCTAGGAAGAACACCACTACCAACAAGCAAACACTTTTTATCGTCACAATAATTTATGGCAGCAGCTTTTCTATCAATAATAAAAACTCCGCCATTTTTTGTATCTGACACCATATCAAATCGATACTGCTCAGAGAATTGATGCAAGCTAAGCCCTACTACGCCTAATATTCCAAAAATAAATATTAACATGGAACCCATAACTTCTCCCGGGCAAACCTTTTTGCTACATTCAAAGTCAGGGTACTGAGAAATTGTTAATAAATTATCAATTTTTTTGTTTTAGAAATTGATACAAGCCATTTAGAAAGTTTTGTTATGCTTAAGTGTTTTCTATTTTTAATAATTATTCAGAGTTTTTATGCTATTGCAACAGTAGAACAACGCATCAGCCAATTTTTGCCTAAATTTGAACAGTATATCCAAAAAAATATGCCTGCTTGGGCGATTCCCGGTATGGCAGTAGTAATTGTTACTCAAGATAAAGTCTTATTATGCAAAGGCTTTGGCACTAGAGAAGTCGGAAAAAACAAACCAGTTAATGAGCATACAGCTTTCCAAATAGCATCGTTAACAAAGAATTTTACCGCTTCTCTTGCAGGCATTCTAGAAGCAAAAAAAACCTTTTCTCTTCATGATCCAGTAAAAAAGTATCTGCCAAGTTTTAAACTATCAAATGAAGACATAACTAATAAAGCAACCCTTAAAGACTTAATTAGTCACTGCATCGGGTTTGAAAGTTTTGCGGGCGACACCTTAATGAAAATGGGAAAATCACCTGAGGAAATTATAAGTAAGTTCCATCTTATCCCCATTGAGCAAAGATTTCGTGAAGATTACAGCTATAGCAACCAAATGTTTGGATTTATGGGAATAATTATGGAGGCAGCAACCCACAAGAATTATACTGATCTTTTAAGTGAATACATATACAAACCTTTAAATATGCAAGATAGCTCTGTAGGAAGCTCTCTTATTGAGCAGGAAAATTCATTCTGGAATAAAATAAAAAGAATTTTTGGCTGTGATGCGAATATCGCACTTTGCCACGATAAAAATTTGGAAGGCGATGCGGTTTGCATAGGCTTAGATCCACTAATTTATGTGTTCCCCTCTACATCAGGAGTTAATACATCTGCGCATGACCTAGGCATTTGGCTTCAATGTCAACTAAATAATGGTAAGCACGAAGGAATTCAAATCGTTCCGGCAGAACATATAAAAGCTATGCGCCAACCAGGAGCAAAGCACACAAAAATAAAACCCAATGATATGCATTTTCCTCCAGAATTGATGAAAAATATAAGTTATGGAATGGGTTGGTTTATTTATGAATATGGGACTAAAGAAAGTACAATTCAAATTTTAGAACACCATGGTGGATATTCAGGACAACGCAGCACTATGTTCTTGTGTCCTACTCATGGTTTTGCTGTGGGCATATTATCAAATCTTGGTCATTTCAACCTAAATCTTTTCCCTGAAACCTTACGCAATGTATTCCTGGATTCATTCTTAGAACTTGAAGAAAGGGATTGGAGCAAAGAATATGTAGATAGAAAAAGTGCTTTTTATAAAAAAATGCAACTTCAGCGGTCTAGCAAAAAACTTTCAAACCCAACTCCAAAAAAAGCGGATAAATTTTACACAGGCACTTATACGAATAATTTGTATGGAGAGATGAAAATTGAGGCTGATAGCCAAGGATTACTATTAAAGGTAAAAGATAGATCGTGCCATATCGTGCATTGGAATGGTGACGAATTTAGCATTAATGGCTGGGAATTCAATGGCAACATGTCGCGCACAGATCCACATTTTATTGAATTTGGTGTAAATGAAAAAGGGCAAACCCTTGCTTACGTAAGCTTTTTACATGAAGGCAGCAATCCTATTTTTGTAAAAAATTAATTAACAGGTGATAAGGCCCATTTAATAGACGTTTGTTGGTTTGCATTTAAGCAAAATGCTAGACACAAAGCCTGGTGTTCACCCACATCTACAGTGTATAGCTTTGCAGCTCCTTGACAAAGAAATCGCTTTAAATGCTCTGGCTTTTGTTTTATATCATCTGAGTTTTTTTTACACAAAAAAGCACTTTCTGCATCGTTTGCAACACGCCACTCAAGTCCTGGTGAAGCTAGGAAACGTATATGCCCCTGCCCTGACTGCGATAATAGAAAAAAATCTTCTCCTCGAACATCACCTTGCAAAGAAATATACAACTCGCGTTTCGCTTGAAATACAGTACCATAAGGATCTAATTTACAAGGCCCACGATTTAACAGGTATTCAGCTGAAAAAAACGCACAATTTTTTTCATGGATAATTTCGTTTTCAAGTGCTTGTTTTGATTGCTGCTCGTAGCATAAGAATCGTTTTGAATCATGAGCGTACACACTTACATCACACCTTGTAAGAACGCGCTGAGCTCTTTCTAACCACTCAAAATCTAAGATTCCTGTGGATTTTGAGTGCCATTCATGAAAATTTGTGTAAGTAACAGTTGGCTGAGTGTTAATTAAAAGAAAGCCAGATTTTGTTGAACATTTAGCGTATCCCATAGCAACAGAATCGAGTAGTGTGGCTTTACTATCAGCTAACGATAAAGCCATATCTATAAGCCCCTCCCCTAAAACAGGAGAACAAAATGCTTCTAATCGCTGCGAAGCATTTCCGGTAAATGAACTTAACAAACCATCTCCCTGTCGCAGATGGCGAACAATTGGAGCTAAGCGAATAATACATTCATTTAAATAGTCAATCTGCCCTGCGTAAAAATGGCGAAGCATTAGACGTAAATCAATTAAATCACGTAATAATAAAACTATAGTACCTGGATGACGAGATTGGTGATTGAAATCATCGTCAAACTGCTCGCGCATACAATGTTTTAAATTTTCAATCCATTTTGACAATTGATTCTGTTCTCGAGGCAACGCACAACCTGCATAAATTAACCCCTTAAGCGCACGAAAACGGCTTACTGGATCTTTGAGGCTTCCGTAACGGCGTTTCAAAAAGCGGTACTGCTGCCCAATTGATACAATAAGTTTTTTACGAAATAATTGATCGGCACTATGGGCAAAAAACTCGTAAAATCCAAGCCAGTTGCAAAGACGGTATCCTAAAATATCAAGATTCCAGCTGGAACTTCTCCATGGTTTTTTTGACCATTGACTATTATTTTCTATCCAGTGACTAATACACTGCCTTGCCAGTCGTCTGCTATTATTATCACCAAGAGTCTGTAAATCTCGTAAAAAGTCAAAAGTATGCAAGCATACAGTTGATTGATCCATTTTTGGTGCAGACAGAATTTTCAATACTTCCGGAATTGTTAATACTGTACCACATGCTTGATAAAGGCCTGCGCTCAAATTTCGTGTATTCCAAGCAGTAGAAGGCCAGTTATCCTGATGGATATTCCTTAGCTGTCCATGCAAAGACCTGCCTAACACAAATCCATACAAATGGCTACGCGTACACCAATCATGCAGTGCGTTTAACATCAATACATATTTTCACTACCAACTACTTAAAAATAGCAAAAACTGCATTCAATAACTACTTAAATAAATAAAAATCTTACAGAACAATATTTTACAATTTTAAATGTTTAAAAAATACTCCTGCTCTTTATTTATAAATAAAGAACAGGAGACATCATTTATAAACTATGCAGCTTCCTCATATACAGGAACTGGGATACCTGGCTCTGATTTAGCATTACCCATCACAATAGTTGTTTGCACTCTCTCGACGTTGCTCAAATTTAGCAATGTTTTTGAGAGAACATTTTGGTAATGCTCAAAATCTTGAGCAACTATTTTCAATAAAAAGTCGTCTTCGCCGCTGATACGATAGCATTCACGCACTAAGTCTATGCTGTGCATTGCTTTTTCAAAGGCTCCAAGTTGAGCTTCACTATTTTCTTTCAAACCAACAGAAGCAAAAAGAGTAATATTATAGCTGAGAGATTTCGGGTTAATATTTGCTTGATATCCCTGAATTACCCCACCCTCTTCTAAATTTTTCAAACGTCGTAAGCATGGCGGAGCAGAGATTCCCACACGTTTTGCTAAGTCCACATTTGTCATGCGACCTGACTTTTGCAGAATTTGTAGAATTTTCAAATCAATACTATCAAGTTTTGTAATCAACGATTTCTCCTCTAATTGATAAATTTTTCTCTATTATAGGGCACTTAATGTAAATGTTAAGAAATTTTTAATAAAATTTCTTGATCATAGTATTAGAGATAAATTAGAAGTGTTAGATGGCATATCAACCTAAAGACATTGATGAGACTGAGAAAGAGCTAAAAAATCAGATTGAAGAACAAGCTCAAAGCAGCACTAAAAATAAAAAAATACCTTCAAAGGTGTTGCTTGCAAGCACCATAGTAAGTCTTATTTTAATATTTTTTATCTCTTCTTGGTTTATTTATGACCGTTTTTTGCAGCATAGCGAAACACTTCAAGAAACTAACTATTACGTAGCAATTCCAGAAATAGTCGTAAACCTTCGTTCCGTGAATCCAAAAGGAAATATCCTCAGGGCTACATTCAGTTTGCAAATTTGCAATAAGGAAGAAGAGCCAAAAATAAAAGAATTTATGCCTATTATTCTTGATCAACTGCTGTCTTATTTACGAGATCAATCGATAAATGATCTTGAAGGCCCAGGATTGGCACGTATGCGCGAAGCTATACTTCTTCGTATTAATAATATTATCAGGCCAATAAAAATTCACCGTGTAGTTCTTAAAGACTTCATCATTCAGTAGGGATAATATGGACGACACACAAAATAAAAATTTATCGCAATCAAAGATATCTGATACTTCACCAGACAATATTGATGCACTTTTTAATCAGCCAGATGAAATTTTTGAAAATAATTTTTCTCAAAATAATATCAACAAACTCTTTGAAGCCTCTGATACAGAGAAAAGCAGCAAAACAAATGGCTTAGCAGCCCTTTTAAGTGGAGAAAAAATTTATTCAGAGCGTTTACCAATTTTAGATGTGGTATTTGACCGTCTTGTGCGACTTTTAACAACAACTCTTCGCAATTTCACATCTGATAATGTAGACGTTAGTTGCTCTCGTGTTACATCTGTACGTTTCTCTGATTATTTAAATTCGATTCCCCTACCCACTCTTATTGGCGTATTTAAAGCAAAGCAATGGGATACCCCTGCTTTGATAACGATTGATAATCAACTTATCTACTCAATTATAGATGTATTGTTAGGAGGGAAAAAAAGCGCTCAAACAGGTCGCTCCGAAGTTCGTCCCTATACTACCCTTGAAAGAAATCTTGTCGAAAGATTAATTGAAGTTATATTGGCAGACTTTACCAAAGCATTTTCTCCAATTTGCCCTGTTGACTTTCAACACGAGAGATTAGAAACAAACCCTCGTTTTGCAGCAGTAGTGCATGAAAAAAATGTCGCAATGAAAATTGTATTTAAGCTCGAAATGGAAGATCGAGGAGGACACTTTGATATAGTTATTCCTTATTCTAGCGTTGAGCCAGTCCGTGACTTGCTTTTGCAAAATTTCATGGGGGAAAAGTTTGGCTATGATCATATTTGGGAAGATCATTTAGCCAGTCGAATACGTGAGGCAGACGTAACGCTTGAAGCCGCACTACCAACAGAAGAATTCTTACTAAAAGACGTCTTGAATTGGAAAGAAGGGTCGCATATTACTCTTTCGTCCACACTTCAAAGTCCAATTTTTTTATCTAGCCAGAATCACCAACTTCTTCTGGGGAAACTAGGTCAAAAAAATGGCCATGTTGCCGTAAAAATTAATGATATTTTATTTGGAAAAAATGGAGAGACACAATGATGTGGGTGGATGTAGGAATTATTTTCTTATTAATAATTGCGGTTGGGTTTTGTTACCGACTCAGTGAACGATTACGCTCTTTAAAAGGCTTAACGACAATTTTAGCACCATCAATTGAGCGTCTCAGCAAAATTTTAAACAATTCCAACCAATCTATCGCTTTTTTAAAACAAGCGACTGAGGCCAGCCAAAAAGGGCTAGAAACGTATATTCCTGACGCTCAAGCAATAAGTGAAGATGTTACCCTACTAATTGAGCACGCAGATAGAATTAGTTACCGCCTTGATGAATTAATAGTAAAGGCCAGTGAGATTGAAAAAAATCTTCGTCAAACTCTTCTTGTAAGCATGAAGCAATCAGAAAAGCAAACCCGTTTGAATGCTGATATTTTGTCAAAAACACAAGTCCGCCAGAATGACCCACGCGATTTATTTGTGCAAAGAGTAATATCTAGATATCCAAAAGAACCTAGTGTTAGCGTTCAAGAACCAGCAAGGAATCAGGGATAAAATGATAAAAACTATATTTTTTTATACATTATTATTGTGTTTTTATATAAGCGCAGAAGTATCTAAGCAAAATTCAATAGAACCTAAAAAAGAAGGTGTAATAAAATTTGATCCATTAGAAGAAAGTAGCGCAGAAGAAATTTTACTTTTTCAGGATCTTGCAAAACGCTCTCAAGAAATTAAAGCTAAAGAAGAGGCTTTGAAGAAAGAAACCTTGCTACTGAAAGCAGCAGAAGTTTCTTTAAATGAAAAACTGAAGCATTTTGATTTATTAAAACAAGATCTTCTAAAAATGCTGGAAACACTAAAAGAAAAAGACAATAAACAGCTTAATGATTTAGTAAAAATCTATACCACAATGAAGCCAAAGCTTGCAGCAAACGTTTGGAACTTAATGGAAATACCAACATTAAAGGAATTAATAAAGCGCATGGAAAAAAGAAAGGCCGCCCTAATTTTGGCGGCCATGGAAAAAGAAAAAGTAAAAGTCCTTAGCGAAATCTTAGCTAAGGAATGTCAAAGTATTAGTTAGATATCTTCGACTTTGCTATCTTGTATTGCTGCTCTTGAATTACTTCCAGTTGAGCCTTCTCCATTTGTTAGTAAATTTTGAGGTGGAACCATACAACTTCCAAAAAGAGTCTCTGCTAAAGTGCCTGCTGCATTTACCACAGTATTTACCACTGGAAGATTCCACCCACCTATAGTCAACAAAGGTCGGCGACGCACAGCTGAAATTTCTCTGCCTGTTGGTCTTCCAAATTCATATCGAGTAACTGTAAGAGAGCTTGATCCCCTTTTTGGATAAAAAATTTGCTCAAGTTCTTGCTGAAGCGAAATAATAATATTTTCAGAAATAGTTTGCCCTCTTCCTCCGTTAGTTAGAGTAATAATTTCACTTACATTTGTTTTATTCGTATTGCCGCTTATATAACGAATAAAGGTTAAAAAAGCTGTATCATAAAAACCATCTCTTAGCTCCTCGCCAACCTCTATCATAGTTGTCGCTTCTTTAGAAGCTCTAAAATTCTCGGCTAACTCTTTGGTATTGTGACGCAACATAAACATAAGCATGGCGTGTTTTTCATCCTCATCAGACTCATACCTATACTGCTGCACTATGTCATATAGTGTTCCTTCCTCATCAATAGCTTCTTTAATTTTATTAACGTATCTTTCGCCTTCTGCTTTCAGATTTAGCACTGGAGATGTTACTTCTAGCACAGCAGCAGGAAGTACTACTTGCAACTGACAGTCTCTTAACAAATTCGCAATATTCGGATCAAGAACTCTAACTGCAGCTAAACGGAAAGCATGTAATAAAGACTCTGCGTCTACTCTTATTGCTTTGACAGGAGAGCCACCGTTTCTTACCACTATGGATAGATCGCTACTAGCAGTTGGTCTTTGTTGCTTTCGTTCTACATATTGTTTAAATACCTTAAAAAGTTCATTTAAAAACTCTGTCTGAACACTTTGAATTAGCGCTACTGGCGTCTTACCTGCAGAATCAATATCAATAACAATTTCTTGAATTTCGTGA
>CANKYV010000004.1 GCA_947487955.1 Alphaproteobacteria bacterium | reverse complement strand
CGTGGCAATCCAGTTCTATATATTCATTTATTGTTAAAGAAAGAAATAATATCGAGAAAACAACCAGACTATGTTCTAGACATAGTCCTCAATATTACAATTTGATGATATCGAAAATCGTACTTTTGTCAAAAAATAAAATAGCCCATAAATCACTCGTCATGTGCTGTGCCTCGATACACTTCTTCATCATTCACAATCAACCGCCCAAATTGATCCTCTGGTGCATCGCTGAAACGCAAATGGTCTTTGATGAATTTTCCATAAGCTTCCATAAAAAGTATAGTGTCTTGAGTTTTATACCACTCGTACACTATATCCATTTGTTCTGGTTTTGATTTTGTCAAAATGTCGGGATATCTTTCACGAATATAGAGCATGTCACTAGAAAATATATTGTGGATGCGCTCGTTTATATTATCAACAAAACAAAGAAGGGTGAAATGTCTGTGGCCGCCTTTACTAAGTTTCTTAAATATTTCTTTGATAGATTCGCTTAATTCTATGTTTGGTATTCCCATAGCTTGAAAATCATTAAGCTGATTTTTGTACGTATCGTCATACAAAGTCGTTAAATCCGGAAAGGTTTCTGGATTTTTGCTCACAAGCGTGCCCGTTAAATTGAGCATGCTTTTGAAATTCTCTGGTAGAAAAAATTCATAGGTAAGAGTTTCTGAGTTAATGCTTGCTTGTAGTGAGCAGCACAATAAAAATGTAATAATCCAACGCATAAAGTTTCTCAGATTTTAATTTCTATTTTTACTCTAGTAACTGAGCATTAAAGAAGAATTAAAATTGCAATAAATAGCACCTATCATATTTTATAGGGAATTTTTTATTTAAAGGATTCTTTGAATATAAGATTTTCTATCTCAACAAATTGATGAAAAAAATCTCGAATTTCATAATACTCAATTTCTTGCATTCTCCAAGAGCTGTATTCATTAAAATTAGTTAGAAAATCAATGACCGTTTGTTGATTTTTTAAATCTAATGTTGCAGACAATGAACGCAATGTATCGGCTAAACTTAGCTCAGTACTTGCTTGAAAAAATCTTACCAAAAATATTTTGTTGATTTGTGGCCAGTCAAAATCAGAATTTTCTGGATTATTGCCATATTTTTCACCAAGTATTTGAGAAATTTTTTGACATTTCATCAAAGTGAGTCCGTAAATAGCATTGCCTTGAGATGGCTTTGTATGGGGGTATGCTTCAGTAAGTGTCCTTTGAGAAATTAGTTCAGCATGAGGTCTTGTATTCATTTGAGGCTGCATCCGCCTATGGTTTGCGCCTGACATTAGTTCTTCATATTCTTTCCAATATTTCTTGCTGTGTTCTTCTAAAGCTAAGCCCTGCGCTGCAAACGCGACACTTAAAAATAGTAAAGTTAAGCATATTTTTTTCATAAGAATTCCTTTTGTTGTGATTTGTTATTTGAAATTTAGATAATAAAAAAGCGCCAAAAGGTTTATGCTTTCAGCGCTGTGTCTGAACACCATTGCGAAGCTCAGGTGTCTTTACCGTCATTGCGAGCTCGTGTAATGAGCGTGGCAATCCAGTTCTATATATTCATTTACTGTTAAAGAAAGAAATAATATCGAGAAAACAACCAGACTATGTTCTAGACATAGTCCTCAATATTACAATTTGATGATATCGAAAATCGTACTTTTGTCAAAAAATAAAATAGCCCATGAAATTTTAAGCATCATTTTTTATATGGTATAGATTTTAATAAGAAAATTCCGGATGTACTTTGAAATTCCTTTTCCTTTGTTCTTCTTGCGCTAACTGTATCATCTCTTCCTTAATCTGGAAGAGATATTCTTCTTCTTCTTGTATTCCAAAAACTGCACTATCAAGTGCTAATTGTCTAAAAAATCTATCATTGTATCGCGTAATATAAGCGTGAGCATTTTCTATTATGTACTGGTGTATACGTTCTTTCATGCGTTCTTTTACGGTTTCATAGTGTGCTTCATTTAATAGCCTGGTTTTTGTTACTCTTGGCCTGAGAAAAGCTAATCCCCCTATTTCAGGATTAGGTATTTTTGCGTTTCTTATTATTTTAGCAATTGTTCCCCTGCGGTGAAGATCATCTACGATAAGGTTTGCATTAGGAAGTTGCGTCGAATTAGGTCTTATCTTAGATTTCTTCTTTTTTTCAGACCATTTAGGCCAAGAAAGCCAACTTTTTTCCGATCTTTCTACTATTACTTTTTCTGCGGGAGAAAGGCTTTCCTCAGAGAGGCTGAGTGGTTGAGTACTATCATTACTGTCCATACTTAGCGACGGAGAAATCCCTCCAGCTTTTCTAGGCGTTGTGCTTGGACGAACACTTGCGCTATAGAATTCAAACGTTGTTATTAACAAGAAAAAGAAAATAATTCTCAGCATGTATTCTAAAAATTGCGAAATAATATTAGTATTATGGTGAAAAATATCTAATTATTCGTTAATTTTGAATTTCTAGATTTCAATAGTTCGGTAATTATCCCAAATGCCGTATAATTTTTCTTGGTAGCTTGATTCAGCTTGTGTGCAATGCATGCCTCGCCGACTTTCGCTTTTATTTCTTTAAGAGTTTTAGCTTCTTTTCGTTTGCAAGAATTTTTGCATAGTGGTTTTAGTTCATTGAAATCATTTTGGTCAGTGAAAAGTTCAGCTCCGTTTTCTAAGCAACCATTTATACATTTTTTTAAACGTTTTTTTACCCTTGTTTCTCCAGTTTCATGTAAGTTATCTATATGCCCTGCATCTTCATTATTCATAATGGAAGATCTTAAATATTGAAGGCTTGAAAGGTTTGCATTTTTTATTAATTCCTTAATTTCATCAGATTCTTCCATTTCATTTATTATTTCTCTGGTTTCTTTAGTGATACTGATTTTTGGTATGGATGCTATATTTGTATTGATTTGCTTATTCTTTTCGTAATACTCAATTAGCGATTCTGGTACTATTTTTCTGCTTCGGCTAGAATTTTCATCTTCTGTATATATTCTTTCGGTGTCACGTGTTTCTTCACTGCTTTCACTGTCTGAATGTTTTTTTGGAACGACCTTTATTTCTATTGGGACTACTTTTGTTTTGTTGGGTTGGCTACGGCTTGTGCTTGCTTGTACTTGCTCGAATGCAGCTATTAAAAATAATAGAAATAAAAGAAATTTTTTCAGCATACTATCGTACGAAAAATAAATTTAAATATATCTATTTATAATATAGTATTTTTTAATTTTTAATTAATAAAGTTATATATTAATTAATAAAATTATATATTAATTAATATAAAAAACGCCAAAAGCTTTTATTTTTAGCGTTTTTAGAGAAAGAATATTATTTTTGAACGTACTCAGCTGCTAGCTTTGCTTATCTTTCGCAACTTTTCCTGCAGTTACGTCCAGTTTTACCTTGTGGACATCTTGCCTTACAAGCGCTTATTTTTTTGCATCTTTTCTTGCAGCTGCGTCCTGCTTTACCTTGCGGGCAATGTTTTTTGCAATTTTCCAGCTCTCCAGATGTCGCTGCCCAAGTTTGACCGTCTGCAAAAATAAGAGCTACTGTAAATAAAATAATTTTTTTTAACATAAAGATCACCCTTAACAAATATATTGAAATGATTATGTTGCTATTATAATCAAAATTACTTAATTTTTATTTAATTAATGGGTGTATTTAAGCTTGCGGTTGTTTTTTAAAGTACTGCAACTATGATTTTAATTGTTTTTTTGGATTTTCTTTTTGAGCCATAAATGCTGGTAAGATTGCGCCAAAGCCAATTACAGGTTCTGATGATACTGGCTCTGATAAAATACGCACTCTATCAAACTCAGGTTTTTTTGAAGGGGGATGACGATGATGCTCTTTTGTTTCTACAGGTGCATCTTCTTCTTTAAAGGTTTCGCTATTAAGTGTTGTGCTTAAATGTTGTTCAATATTTTTAAGTAGGGATTTCTCTTTTGTATTTACGAGCGTAAATGCTAGTCCCTTCATGTCAGCGCGGCCAGTTCTGCCAATGCGATGAATATAATCCTCTACTTGCAAAGGCACATTAAAGTTTACTACCATGCCAAGGCCTTCGATATCAACACCACGTGCTAACACGTCACTTGCAATTAAAATATTGAGCTTACCATCTTTAAATGATTGCAAAGTTTTGTTTCGCATTTCCTGGCTCATGTCACCATGTATAGCGCCTGCAGAAAATTTATGTCGGGTTAGTGAGCTTTTCAGCTCATCAATATCTTTTTTGCGATTACAAAATACCACCACATTTAAGTTGGGATGTTCGCGCAAAATTTTACGTAAAGCTTCTCGCTTGTGAGTATCATTAACCAAAATAGCTGTTTGCTCAATTGATGCTTTACTTCTTTGCTCTTTTACTTCAACAGTTTTAGGAAGCATCATGTAATGCTCAACAAGAGCTCGAATATCAGGGGCCATGGTGGCGCTGAACAAAAGTGTTTGTCGTGTCTTAGGCAGTACTTTTAAAATTTTGTCCACATCAGGAATAAATCCCATGTCTAGCATGCGATCAGCTTCATCAATGACCACGTGTTGCACGCCGTACATTAACAACTTACCGCGATCGATAAAATCCATTAAGCGGCCAGGCGTTGCAATAATAATATGATGAGGCTTTTTTAAAGCCCGTTCTTGCAATCCCATAGGATCACCGCCTATTAGCAGTACTGACTTTAAATTTTCTTCCGGATCAAACCGTTTTAAACTTTCTTGTACTTGAAAGGCCAACTCTCTGGTCGGTTCCAAAATCAATACGCTAGGATTTCTAGATTTTTGATGTCTTTCAGATTGAACACTAAGTATAGGCAATAAAAACGCCGCTGTTTTTCCTGTGCCCGTTTGTGCTAAACCAATAATATCCTGCCCACGCAGTGCTATAGGAATTGCTTTTTTTTGAATCGGAGTAGGGGTCGTAAAGCCAATTTCAGTAAGCCGCTTAACTAAGGCCTCACCAAGGCCCGTTTCTTCAAATGCCATTAGGGTCAGTATTATTCATGATCATCATCAATGTAATCATTATTTTAAAAAAGTCAAGAAATAGTAATAAAAAATCTAATACTGAATTTTAAAAAAAATACATTCTAAGTAATAAATTTTCTTTTTCATAAATAAAACAAAAAATATTTATTTTTTGAAGGTCATTACCACCCCATTGCATCGCGCAGATACCCCAGAATTTTTCCATAGGAAAAGTTAGGGTTTCCTTCTTGTATTTTACTCATTAATGCCCGAACTCCACTTGTTTGAGCTTTTGCCTGTGGAGTTGTAGCTTGTTCAAACTCTTCAGAATATCTTTGCATAACACCAGCAGATTCTTGGACTAGGCGCTCTTTTTCTTTATTAAGGGCAGTTAAATCATTGCGTGCCTGTTGAATTTGAACCGGTGAGTACTGACTACGAATGCCGTCTCCTATAACACTTTGAAGTACGCGTTCTTGGCTGTGGATTTCTTTTTCTAATGTTTTGATACGAGCTTCATTTGATTTTTGCAAATCTCTCATGTGCTCAATATACGCATCTTCAATAATTTTCATCTCGTTATGATTATACTCTTCGAAACTAATATTATGCGGAACTGGTGGTACAGCAACTAGTTTAGCTGCAGCTCTAACCGGCGCAATAACCTCTCGTCTTGGATACTCATCTCCATGCCTTCCAGCGATGTCGAAAATGCCATGATGAGCAGGTTGCTGCCTAGCTTCTCTTTCTTGAAGTTGTCGCGCATAAGCTGAGTCGCTTTCTTCTTGCAGTTGTCTCGCATACCTTAGACCTTGATCTGCTTCTTGTGCAGCCTGGAGTCGTCGCGCATAAGCTGAGTCGCTTTCTTCTTGGCGTTGTCGTTCATAAAGTTGTTGAGCAAGAATCAAGTCATTTTCTTCTTCCTGATCACTATGGGTTTCGATATATCGAATTTCAGCTTCAATTTCACGAATTCGACGTACTGCCCCGGGAGCTCCATCTTGATCTATTCCTTCAATATATGCAGCTCCATTTCTTTCTAAAATACGTTCTCTTTCTTCCTGTAATTTTCTAATTTTCGGGCTATCAATAGCTTTTCCAAGGTGAGCTCTAATGAACGCATCAAGTTGTTCCTTATCTTGGCATTCACGAGCAACTGTTGTAATGGCTTCTCCTTTTTCTCTTCTGTCTGTAGTGATAAATTTTTCATAAATGTTTGCAAGTTTCTGTTGCTGAGCGTAAGACTCTCGCTGCAATACTTGAAGAAAGTTTGAGAATGTTGGAGATGGTTGCCTATCAGGTGTATCCAGTCTTAATCTATTTGCATAATCAAGCATTTCATTCAGTGGTGTCGCTGGTTGTTGAGTAGCCGCTACTGCGTGATACGCAGCTGACGATGCGCCTCTATATAAAGGTGCTCCGCCAGCATACCCGCCAGCACCTGAAGGGTATTTATAATCACTGACAGCAGCAGGCTTCTTCCCATTAGCTTTGGCATCAAGCTTTTCATAAAGGTCATTGAGATATTGATGATAATTCTGGGAATTTACTTGTATGCCAAGTTGTTGAACATGTGCTCCGAGACTATCTTTAATCTCAGCCCTATCAAGTCCGAATTCTTTAGCATTTGTGAAAATGGTATAGACTCCGTTCTCGCCATCTGATTGTAGTTGGTTCCCAAATAAATCCGTAATTGTTTCTTGATTGTGATAAGGATGCCGAGCAGCAGAACTAGAACTAGAAAGATTTGCTGGTAATGGACTGCTTGTCCCATAATTAGCATGCGTTGCAGAAGCATATGTTACAGAGGTTGGTGCAGCAGCTCTACTTTGTGTAACATCACTATGCTGACCAAGGAACTCAGATATGCCAATTCTTTTGCATTCAAGAGCCATTGTTACAATAGCAGAGTCCGGACCATCTTTGGCCCTAAGCTTATCGTAAACCCTAACAAGATTTTCTTTTGTATGTGTGTCTGATGTACTATACCAGTTTATAAATTCTTTAACGGTGTCTAATCCCTCATAAGCAGAAGAGCCTCGAGCTTTTTGTTCTGCAAGCCTTAACATTTCTTGTTCTGATGCATTACCTTGGCTAGCAAATAATATACATATCAGCGCTGATGCTTTGAAAAAACTACAATGAAAACGAAATAAAATCATATTTTAATAATCTAACAATAAACTCAAAAATAATTTTAAATATCAATAATTAATTTTTTATTAATTAACAAACAATTATAATTTTAAAAATAATTACTATTATTTTGATATAAAGATATTAATATCAATATTGATGAGCTTTATATTCTTTTTTGCCGAATTAATCAAGTGAGAATATTTTTTATCTTCTACACGGAAACTTTGCCCACTGCGCCGTCAAATTATTTCTGGTCACAAATAAAATTGTATCGTCAAACACAGCTGGTCCAGTGCGATTCGTTTTTGTTATAAAAATATTGTTGCGTGCAGCATTGGTAATTTTGTCAGCATCACTACTTGTAATAGGTTGAATTGACCCATTATCAAGTGCATATTCACCACTTTCTCCAATTTTATGCGTATTGAATGCATTAAAAAAAACAACAATTCTGGGTATAGATTTACCGATTTGAGAAAATTTTTAAAGAAAATGTCAGACAGTTAGATGATTTTTTTGCAATAGAAGGTATCACCATACCGATGATTAAAGCTTTTGATTCTAGTCAAATACCTGTTCTTACTGAAAGTAATGAAAGAGCAGAAAGTACTATTGATGATATTTTCAAAAATTATTACTAGAATTTCTTAAAGACTGTAGATAACCCTAGTGTTACTTATAATTTTGGACTAATGGCTGAGAGTGAAACGCCATGTATTCGCCAATTTCAAACAAAATTTGATGTGCTATCACCCCCTTACTTTTCGCCAAATAACGGTTCAATGGGAGCGTATAAAGATGATAGTAAAATTGATCTCGCATACAGTAAAGCTATTGTCGAAATAAGAGAAATAGACAAAATTGGCGAATTTTCTTTAAGTAAAATGGGATTGCCTGAAGAGCTTCATCAAGACTTTTTAATACAACCTCTATCTAGAGTCACTACAGGTGAAATTTTAAGCGAGATTCCTCTTCATGAGTCTGTTGAAAAACTTTTCGTATTGATTGAAGAAATATTGAGTACCTCTTCTTTGCCAAAAGCAGCTGAATCAGTTAGTACTGCGCCTTAATTAAATTAAGGAATTAACCAGTGTTCTCTATTGCTTACCTTTCTATAAATTGCTATCACTAACCTAACAATAGCAAGAAAGGTATTTTTATGAGAAATGTTAAAGTATTTATGTTGATTTTGTCTGCCCTTGGGTTATTTTCTGACCTGTCGGCGTCAGAAATAAGAGAAGTAAATGCTCAAGAAGGTGTAGTTCTAAAGATCTGGAATCATAACATTGGCCCCGTTAAAGGCGGTAAATTTTTAGAGGATCAAGAATACGTTAATAGCCACACCTCTGGAAAACGTCCGGGCAGCGGGTTATTTAGAATTCCCTATGTTTCAGAATATGGATTCTCAGAACAAGGTGCACATGCACTTCATGATCTTAAGATATTAATAGAAGTAACTCTTAGAGATGGTAAGAAAGAAGCATTTTCGGGAATGTTACCATTACCAGGTGAGCATATAGAAGTCCCAACTAACACAAATAATATTGAAGATATAAAAATTAAAATTCAAAGTAGACTTCACAACTATAGTACCAGTGCAGGGGGTATGTGGGTTGCGCAATGGCCAGCAACTATCTCAAAAACTCTTTGTATTGGTTCAAAAGATATTCTAACCAATGGTATCCTTGAAGTAATCGCTTCTTGGCCTCGAGTCTTATCAAAAAGCCAGCAAGAAGCTCTTCTTTTTGTAGAATTTCATGATGATAAAGAGAGTGCATATGTGCCTGAAGTTACTAGTCGAGATCAGCTAGATCCAACTTGGAAAAAAACTATCGGTATGCATGTAGATTATTTCGATACAGAGGATAAGTTTGGGTATTGTTTTCCAACAGATAGTCTCAATCGTCTAAATATGTCGGGAAATAGCGTGAAATATGCTAAGGATCTATTAAAATTAGGAGATTCTTTTCCTTATTACGCAGGTCATGAGTTATTAAATGACTTATTTGGTTCAGAAAAAGAAGCTTCATCAGACTTAAAAACAATATTAGAATTGCAAGAACAATATGCAAGGTGCTCAGAATATTTGGCAAACCAGAAACGGAAATTCTAATGTTGACACGGTACTTTAGCCCACTGTGCCATTAAATTATTGCGGCTTGCAAACAGCACCGTATCATCAAAAACCGAAGCGTCGCGATATTGCGGCGCTTTTGTTATATATTGATCACCTCGCACAACATTCATTATCTTATCAGCGTCTAAACTCACAGTCGGCTGGATTGCTCCACTCTCCAGCGCATACCCGCCACTCATACCATGTGCAATCAATACAATCGCCACAAAATCAGGGGCTTCTACACAACGTTGATGTTGCTCATTAAGTACCTTCAATGTTTCCTCTGCGGGGACTTTACAAAAAATTGTTTTGGGATCAACGCGTAAATCCGACATCGGCTGTATCCAATTAATGCGCGCAGCTGTAAGGTTTGGTTGCACTACGTATGTCATCCAATGATGGTTACCATCTTTAGCTGTTTTTGCATCAATACCTAATGTTTGATAGGGTACAAACCCAGCTTTAGTATCGTTTGTGCACACAGTTTGGGCTTGTCCGTTTGAATTTGCTGCAGGGCAGGGCAAGCGCTTATTAGCAAGTACATAACCCGCTAATGCTTCAATAATTTTTTCTTGATGCGCACTTGTTGTCCTTACGCGTTGCCACTGTTGAACTTTGCCAAGTAGTGGCATTGTCATATAGCCAATAACCCCGAGTACACAAAGTGCGATAGCGATTTCAATCAAAGCAAAAGCGGGTAATTTGCGCATTCTAGAGCAATGTCTCGCTTATATATTTCACAGCATGTCTTTGATGCGTTTGAATGAATTCCATCATACTCGTAACTTCTTCAGCACTAATAGGATGCTCTTCAACTCCCTCGTTTGTCTCGTGTTTGCCTTCCATAAATTTAGCAAGATGTGAATCTTCTAAACTAATAGGGCGCAAAGCAAAATCAATAATACTTTCCGAGGTGATAAGTGGTAGGGCATCAACCTGTTCTTTATAAAAATCTTCCAGCCTTTCTTGTAGCTGCATAAGTTTGTACCGTTGTATTTCCATGTGCGTTGCTTGAGCAATAGCACGTTTAATGTCTGATTGTGGACCTGCATTTCTTGGTAAAGCACTTAACCATTTTCGGCAGATCCTCTGTTTTAATGTTTCTGTTTTTGGATCTAGAGAAAGACCTTTTCTGAAAGGAGTTTTAATGAAAGCCTTTTCTACTTTTTGAAACCATTTTAATAATTTCTCATCACTCATTTCTCTGTCTTGGCGTTCCGGTAAGCTAGTAAACCAAAGCATAAAATTGATTTCATTTTCGTTATAGGGACTTCTATTGCGAAAAAGATTGATATTGCTCTCATATGCACTTAGTTCCGCATCGAATTGTCCAATAGCGCCTTCTAAGCCGCTTCCATTAGCAAGCGTAAGTTGTTTAATCCAATCAAGAGTTTTTCTGTGTTCAGCTTTTCCGCAGATTCCTCTGCGTACAAGTATTGCCCATAAATCAAGATCGTCTTTCAAATTAACTTCAGCTTGAGAACGCTTTTCTTGATAAGCAAGAGCACGATTTTGTAGATATAACTGTGATTTTAACCAAACTGACTGGTCACAGACAGCTAACGTATCTATTACAACACATTCTTCTGTTGCTTCTTCTTCCGCTCTTTCTTCTGCACTTTGTATTGAAGCACTTTCTTGTCTTTTTCTTTTTTCTTGTCTTTTCTTTACTTTTTCTGCATCTGGATCTGTTGAAATGGGCAAGTTAGAAGGAGTGCTGGGGGCACCTAGAGCTCTAACTGATTGTCCAAAAATTTCTGCAGTTAGCATCATCATTAACAATGGGTCAAATGTAACAACGCGATTAGTGGAGGTATTTCCTAGAGCAACTGCTATTGGATCTACTGGTAGATTATTTAAGCTATCTCCCGTACTAGTGCCATGATTCGTAGTCTTTTCTGAATTTTCGTTTAGCGGATTCAAATCCTGGTCAGCTGCAATCAGTATTGTTGAAGAATTATATAAAAAGACAGTGAATAAAATTATAAAAAACATCATACCGTAACGTTTTTACATCCCTCTAAGTTGTAATGTACACAACATTTCATTAATTTTCACTTAAATCAATAAAAAATTCTGATCTCTGCAAAATCACTTGCGCATTTTGTGCATGCGTTTCATACTATAAACGTATAGCTTGTTCTGCTTAAGGATAAATTCAATGGCCTCCCTTCCAAAACCCCCAAAATACCTACTAGGCGCTTTAATGTGTGGTAACCTGCTTGAGTATTTTGATTTCTTTATTTTTGCGCATTTTAGCTTTCTGCTTGCTTCTAAATTTTATCCACCTATTAGTCCCTTGCATGATGCTGTTATCGGTGGTTTGTTCTTTGCAATTGGATTTCTGGCACGTCCTCTAGGTGGGTATATCTTTGGACGTATGGCTGATTTTAAGGGACGTCGCAAAAGCCTTATGTTATCTGTTCTTGGTATGGCAATTCCTACTTTGTGTATTGGCCTATCACCTACGTATGCGCAAGTTGGAATTATGGCGCCTATTGCTTTGATTATCTGTCGAATCATTCAAGGCATGTGTATGGGCGGAGAATTTACCAACGGTGGTATCTTGCTTATTGAAAATTATGGATGGAAAAAAGCCGGAACTGTTGCTGGTTTATATAATTCTGCAGCGGGTATGGGTAGTCTTTTAGCTATTGCGTGTGTAGCCATTGCGACCCGCCCAGGTATGCCTGATTGGTCTTGGAGAGTACCTTTTATACTGGCTGCTTTTCTTGGTATCGTTACCTTTTACTTACGAAGCTTTGTACGGGAAAGTCCTCTTTTTGAAAATGAAGCTAAAATTCGCTCTGGTGAAAATCTAAAGCTTTTAAGCTCGCAGCATTTACGGTTTGTATACAGAGCATTTTGTGTGGGTGCGGTGACTGGGGTTTTGATTTGGATCCCTCTCAACTATACCTCGTTCTATATGACAAAAGTTGTGGGAATACCTTTGCACACGGCTGTGAAAATGACGGTACTTGCAGTTATTGGCCATAATGTCTTGACGGCAATTTTTGGGTGGTTAAGCGATAAAGTGGGCATGAAGAAAGTCATGATGGGTGCCTGTGTTATGCAGCTAATCTGTCTTTATCCGGCATTTATGCTATTGCATAATCATCATTTTGTTCTTTTTCAACTTATCATGATTTTACCAGCAGCGATGTCTTATGCAGTCGTACACCCTTTAAATTCTTTTGATGTGCCTGTTCTTATTAGAGGTAGATTATCAGGTTTTGCCTTCTCAGCAGGTCTTAGCATTTTTGCAGGGCTTACGCCACTTATCACTAATACTCTCACCCAACTTATGGGTGGAAGTGTGGTTGGAGTGATGATTTATATCGCAACAGTTGTGTTTTTAGGTGGTGTGTCACTTCTTTGGCTTTTTAAAGAATCACCCGCTGCGCAAAAAAGTGAATTTCGCTTGGTGGCGTAAGGAATGGAAATGATACAAGAACAACTAAATCAACAAATTCTAAATAAAGAAATTGAGGCTGGTCTTCTAAGTTTGTCTAATGTACCAACTACTACATGGAATGAGCTGAAAAAGAATCTGCAAAGATGATTTTTATTAAAGTAATTATTGAAAACGCGTCATCCCAGAAGGCGAATAGCCTTCGTGGGATCCAGTAAATAGTGTCAAAGGTAAAAACTGAATTCCACAAAGCCTGACGTTCTAAGAATGACGCTAAGCATTCTTTAGCGAAAACGTTATAGTGCTCACTACTCGAATTTTCTTCTTTATACTTTTTGATTCGTGATAATCGTTCTCATCTTTTGAGAAATTTTTTATTGTTATTGTAAATACCCCTTGATTTGCAGATTTAATTACTCCCACTTTTGAAGAAGAATCTTTCGCAAATTGATCAGCAGATTTTCTAGCATTTTGCGTGGCTTCAGCAATCATCTCAGGTTTTATGTCAGCAAATTTTGTGTATTGATATTTTGCAGTTGCTGAAACAACAATATTCTGGCTTAGCAACTCTCCTAAATCTTCAGGGATTTTACTGGTACGATCTACATTAGATGAAGAGACAATAATCGTATTTCTCAAAATGTATCGATTAAGCATTTACGTATTTGCCATGATAACATGGCAAACACGCAGGTATCACACCTCAATTTTTATTGTGGGTGCTATCATTTCTAAATAGGTAATTATTGATTGTACCAAAGGCAAACTAGCAAACTGCTCGGTTTTAATTTTTTTGACAAAAAAGAGCTCCCGATACCCTGCATGGTGAGAATTAATTGTTGATTGAGAAGTAGATGCTCTTGCGCCGACTGTTTGCATAGCACCTGTCATCCAATTACTTAAGAACGGTAAATGTGTTTGAGCAATAGTATCATTAAGCTCACCTAATTTTCCTTCACGTGTTCTAAGTGCATTTTCTAATAAATCGAAATTCAATTTTTCTACTGTTAAAAAGCTAGATTGAATCAAGATCCGACAAGACTGATAATCAAAAGCTTGCTGCGCATTGTGTAGGTTATACACGTTGTGCCCAAGGAAACCAGCAAGGTCTAGTGTACCACTGGTATTGCCAATTATACCCCTTAAATTAGGAAGATCTCTAAGATTTAACAAAAGCTGTAAATGAAAGTACTTACCGTTATCCTTGTGGTCTGTTGTTATGAAAGGAAAAGGGGCTGTCCTATCATTGCCGAGGCTTTTAAAGGACACCCGTGTACGACCATCGGTGAAGATGAACCATACGTTATATCCTTTTGATTTAACATAACTACTTAATTTACCAATAACGCCATCTTCCATATTTTGCTTTTCATTTGCCTTTGAAGAGTATCGTACATGCATAACAACAAGAGGATTTGGATTAGCTCCTATACGGCTAACCTCATCCTGCGCATCTTTTACAAGTTTTTTGCATGCAGTTTGACTAAGGTATTGTGGCGAATATTTATTAAAGCCATCACGTAATCTTTGGGTAGTATTGTCTTTGCCAAAAGCTCTAAAATGCTCAGCAATTATTGTGGTGAGGGCTTTTTGATCGACGTAATGAGTATATTCAGTTGTGCTTAAATATTCTTCTAACTTGCTTTGGCGATTATTTTCGCGTTGGCAATTTCCTGTATCAATAAATGCTGTTTGGAAATATCCTCCATACCCCAGAACTTGCGCAAAATGTAGCGTTCGTTGTACTTGCGTGTAGGCGTTCATTTTTGATTCAACATCTCTGATTTCATCAACGCCATCATAGGTTAGCAATATATCAGGAACGATTTTTTGATGGGATTTGGCAAGAATAAGATATGCTAAAATGTGATAACTATCACCAGAACTATTCATAGGTACCATGGAAATAACGTATTTTGAATCTGTTGCTAAATCTGGCAATGCAAGATACTGGCTAGGAGTTATGACCTCTTCTTGTTTAACAATAGGTATAACTTCCTGTCTAATCATGGGGGCAGCTCTTTGTTGAATATTTAGTTGATCAACAATTGGTGCTACGTTAGGTACTAATGGTGCAACAGCGTGATGAACAGGTACTGTTGGCTGAAAAATGTTTGGGTATTTTTCTTTAACCTTATTTAAAAGTGTATGAGGTTTTTTTGTATTTCCACCTAAAAAATTAGAAATAGTTTTAGCAAGATTAGATGCTGCTTTAGGATTAGCCTCAAAATCCCTGGCTATGTCTACGTATGTTTCTTTTAGATATCTTGTGCCGATATACGTACGTAACTGACCATATTCTGCATCAGTCGCATCTAGAACATTGAAGGCGCTTAAAAAAGCAAAAACAAAAAAAATAAATACTTTCTTCATATAAAGATCCATTTGTTAAACAAAAATTATAAATAAGTAAAAGCTTTTTCAGCTACGTGCAATATAGATATTTTTTCCCATAAAAAGATATGTCTTTTTGTTGCAGGAGCTGTGTCTTATAGCCAGAGTACTATAATTTAATTATAAGATCGCCACGTCGCTTATGCTCCTCGCGAAGACAAAAATTAAGCATTTAACGTCTTTGCGAGCGATCTAAGATTGCGCGGCAATCTAAATTTATGTGCTCAATTTATATGAGTCTGGCATAGTTGCGTTATTGCGAACCCACGTAGTGGGCGTGGCAATTTTGAAATATTTAGAAGCAACCTTTAACATTCGTTAGCTCAAATAACTATGCTCACGCCGCGAATTTCTCTTCAATTCCTTAAGCTAAAAACGAATAAATTGAAATTCTCCAGATACAGCTTTTAATACAGTATTGGCGTCACAGGTATCAAAAATTACTTTCCAAAATCTATAGTTTGAAATTTCTTGCAAAGAAGAATCGTCCATTATGCCAGTACTGATCTGTGCGTTACAGCAATCTTTTAATATGTTTCCTAATAAAGTTGGGAAGGTTTGTGTGATTGAATCTTTACTAGAAAAAATGTTTTTAAGTAACTCTATATTGATTGGTGATATTGCATGCGATTCGGTTACGGCTTGAAATCTTGCATTTGTATTCATAAGCATGCTGTTTACCAAAAGTTCTAGCTTATTTTCTGAAAAACCTTTTAGAACGCCATATGCATATATATAAATTGGACCTTGGTAAACTAAAATTGCTTTGATAGCCGACCCGATGGCTTGTTTGTCTGTCTCAGAAGAGTGAAAATTTCTTAATCCTTCAAATGGTGAATTTGAATCACACAGGTAATTAGCAATCACTTCAATATTTGTAGGATATGCAAGGGTCATGAATCGTGAAAGAATTTCTGCTGATTCATCATTGAATCCTTTTTCTTGAAGGGAAGGGATTCTTTCTGATATAGAAAGCTTTGTAAGGTCATGCCATTCCATGCAAAAGTTTACTGCTTCTTCATCTGCTGCTGCTGAGCCATGCGAACTTAGCAATATTAAAAATAAGAAAGATCTAAATAACAATTTTTTCATAAAAAATACCTAATTAAAGTAACAATCCTCGGCATAATAAGCGACTTATTTAGAAACTGTAAACTAGTTTTTTAATTAATCAAAATAACATAACTTACATCTCCTTAAACGCTCGCAGTGCCTTTTCTCTGGCTTTTTGATGATTTACCAAAGGCGAGGGATAAGAACTTGGTCTACCCTTATAAAGCCAAGGCGTGTGTATAAATTCATTAGGAAAGTCCCTCAGTTCAGGAACCCAATGCTTTATATATTCACCCTTCGGGTCAAATTTTTCTCCCTGCAACGTTGGGTTAAAAATGCGAAAATACGGTGCTGCATCTGCCCCACATCCAGCGACCCATTGCCAGTTAAAGGGGTTACTGGCTACATCAGCATCAACCAACGTATCCCAAAACCATTGCTCTCCCTTTTGCCAAGGCTGAAGTAAATGCTTAATTAAAAAGGAGGCCGTAATCATTCGTACACGGTTATGCATATAACCCGTGGTCCATAATTCTCTCATGCCTGCATCAACAATAGGGTATCCTGTTAATCCTTTTGTCCATGCATCAAAAAGCTTTTGATCTTGTTCCCAAGGGAATTTTTTGAAATCTTTTCTTAAAGGCTCTTGAGCTAAATCAGGGTTATGAAAAAGTGTATGATGCGCAAATTCACGCCATCCAAGCTCGCTTAAAAAACATTCGCTATCTGCATCGTGACCATCAAAAATTCCGCTTTGATTCGTTGCATGCCATAACTGCCGTACGCTTATTTCTCCCCACCGTATGTAAGGTGATAATCGTGAAGTTTTCATCACCGGGTAGTCGCGATTTTTCTTATAGTTTTTAAGATGATCTGCTAAAAAAATTTCCAAAGTTTTTTGTGCATTTTCCTCTCCTGGCTCCCAAGAGTCTTCTAATCCCTTCGCCCAATTAGGGTGGGGCAAAAGCCCCAATGATTCTTGAGTATCTGAAATTCCTTTAAATTGAGGATCAAAAATTAAACGATCAGGCGCAGGAATAGGACGCCCTGGAGAATTTTGTCCCAAACAATGTCTCCAAAAAGCTGAGAAAACCTTAAAAGGTTTGCCCTCCTTATTCTTAATGGTATAAGGCTCAAACAACAAAGATCCATTAAAAGAATGGCAAATAACACCAAGTTCTTTAAAATGGCTTTTAATCTCTATGTCCTGCTGTATTCCTTCTTGCCCGTAACGCCTATGCCAAAAAATATGCGATATAGGTATTTTAGTGGCAATATCTTTTAGCACTTTAAAAGCATTTCCTTGGCGAAGAATTAAATCCGCCTCCAGTTTATTTAGGTTATTTTTTAAAGATGTCAAACTATGGTGCAACCACCATTTGGAAGCTTCTCCTAACAATCTCGGGTGATTTTTATCGTAAATAAAAAGCGGCAGAACGGGATTACCTGTCTTAATAGTAGCGTCTAGCGCTAAATGATCAGCTAACCTCAGATCATTTCTAAACCATACTATAGCTACCATAAAATTAGAGTTCCTCTCGTTATTCCAGTTATTTATATGGGTGATACGGGTAAATTACAAGGTCAGTACGAACGCTGATCTGGACTATTTGTGAGCGTGTTGTGTAGAATTAATTGTATCTTTAAAAACTTTTAGTTTATGAGTTTTCGTTTTCTTCTAACATGGATTTTTATGGCTGCAACTCTTGTTGCAAACACTGTGGACGTGCAGCTTTTAGTACCAAAACAGCACGATAAAAATACTATACCTTTCGTACTTGTCTTTACTGTTCCTGAACATGCTCATATCTATGGTGCTGATGACAAGGACTCACCTACCACTATTGAATGGAATTTACCCAAAGGTGTCACCCTTGAGCACATCAAATGGCCCGCCATGAAACAATTAAATCTACATGGTTATAAGTTCGATGCTTATGAAGGAAAATTTTATGTGTTTGGACGTTTTGCTGCAGCAGAGTCAGCCCATCTTGATATGTTGAAAGCTCATATCAATTACATTGTGTGTGACAAACTTTGTACGCCTGAAAAAACCATACAAACTCTTAAATTTGTTGATGCTGCACAGTGGGATTCTATTGAAAAACTACGCCTTACTTCAGAATTTTTTACCTATCAAATGGGGCTAATGCTCCTATTTGCTTTTATCGGGGGGCTTATTTTAAACCTCATGCCGTGTGTTTTACCCATTTTATCCTTAAAAATTATGGAATTAACTAAGCATCACCAGCCTAAAAAATTGCGGATCAACGGTCTCTTTTTTACCGCTGGAACTGTCATAAGTTTTTGGGGTTTGGCTGGGTTGTTGCTTGCTTTCAGAGAAGCTGGACATCAGGTAGGGTGGGGGTTTCAACTGCAATCACCAGTAGTTGTTACAGCACTACTTTTTGTATTTTTTGCCTTTGCTTTAAACCTTTTCGGAGTATTTGAAATAGGTACTTCATTAACACGGATTACCTCTAAAAAAAGTGACGACTCTACTCCTCTTGGTAGTTTTTTCCATGGGGTACTGGCGTGTATTGTCGCAACACCGTGTTCTGCACCTTTTATGGGTGCATCAGTTGGGTTTGCGCTAACGCAAAGTCCTATCCATGGTTTTTTAATTTTCACTTGCCTTGCTCTTGGTCTATGTGCGCCGTACCTGTTGTTTTGCCTAAATCCAAAATCAGCTAAATTTTTGCCAAAACCAGGTGCTTGGATGAGTACTTTTAAAACTGTTTTAGGGTTTGGGATGGGCGCATCGGTATTGTGGCTCTTACATGTATTAGCCGATCAAGTAGCTGTTGCAACTCTTTTAGACGCTTTGAGTGCACTTCTGATTATGGCTATTGCTTGCTGGATATACGGCCATTGGGGAGCGCTCAATCGTTCGTTACGGGTGCGTATTCTTGCCACGATTATTGCCTTTGGACTTGCAGGTTGTGCGTACTTTTACGCTACAAAACCAATTGAACAGTCATGTGAAAACGCCTGGATTGCTTACAATCCTAATACAATTGAGCATTTGCGCAAAAAATCTCCAGTCTTAATCGATTTCACCGCCAAGTGGTGCATTACTTGCCAAGTAAACAAACGCCTTGTATTGAACACTGAAAAAGCTCAACAGCTCTTTAAGGAAAAGCATGTACAGTTGGTCAAAGCGGATTGGACAACCTATGATCCGTCTATTACTAAGGCCTTAGAGCAGTACGGACGCAGTAGCGTACCTTTATATGTGTTGCTTTATCCCAATGGTCAACATAAGGTCCTGCCAGAGTTGCTAACTTTTAATATTCTTGAGCACGCATTCGCAGATTTGAAGTAAGCAGATGAACAATCACAAAAATCATCCGTATCACTTGGTTGATCCAAGCCCATGGCCATTAGCATCCTCGCTTTCTGTGCTTGTTTTAGCCATTGGTGCCGTTTTATTGATGCATCATATTGATCATTGGGTTTTTGCTATTGGAATACTCTTGTTAATGGCTTGCGCTGTAGGCTGGTGGTTAGATGTTGTTAAGGAAAGTAACACAAAAGGAGTGCACACAAGTGTAGTGCAAAAGGGCCTAAAAATCGGTATGGCACTGTTTATTGCATCCGAAATTATGTTATTTGCAGCTTTTTTTTGGGGATATTTTCATTCAAGCCTTAATGTAGCAGGGCACGCGGCGTTTCAATGGCCTCCCAAAGGCATTACTCCATTTGATCCCATGCAATTACCCTACTTGAATACTTTAATTCTTTTGTTATCAGGAACAACGGTTACCTGGGCGCATCATGAACTATTAGAAGGACGTTTTTCAAAAGTAACCCAAGCATTATTAATTACAGTAGGGCTCGGGTTTACTTTTTCTTTAGTGCAGGTTTTTGAATACGCTCATGCCGCTTTTAGCTTTAAAGACGGAATTTACCCATCAAATTTTTTCATGGCAACAGGATTTCACGGGGTGCATGTTTTAATTGGAACCATTTTCTTATGTGTTTGCTTATTGCGTAATATGTGCCGGGAATTTCAACCTAATCATCATGTTGGCTTTGAAGCTGCCGCCTGGTATTGGCATTTTGTTGATGTCGTTTGGTTGTTTTTGTTTGTTGCCATTTATTGGAATAGCTACTCAAAGTAGCCTAATTAGGATCGTTTACGTGCACGCCAATGCTCACGAACATATGTGCCATTTCGATAATGTGCCTTTACTAAAATCATTTTTTTACCACCCGTTAATTCACTAATTTCACCATAAAATGAACCATTTTCTGCTCGTTGTAAGTTTTTACCATTTTCTTTCCATTTTCGAGAGGGCACATAAGAACTAGGCGGTGCAACTGATCCAGATCTCCCAGCATCTATACTTTTTATTCGGTGCAATGCAAGTTGTACAGGATGAGAATTTCTAGGAATTATATCTTTTGAATCTAAATATATATGAGCTAGCTCAGGCATTGTTTCCTTAAAAACATCAAGAAGAGATATTCTTCCTTGCGTAAAGTAGTCGATTTCTGCTTCTTCAAAGAGTTCTTTAATTTTATTCAATTTTTTATTGAGACCTTGTATAGGTGATCTGTCTTTAAAAAGATCCAATTCAGTTTTATTATCAACATCTTTGGCAAGCTTTGCTAGACTGGACAAATAAGTGCTGTGACTATTACACAGCTCTTCCCAGTTGCGAATTTCCTTCATCATGTTTCTCTTTAATATGCTTTTATTGATTTGTTGCGTGAGTAATTCACGAAAAGAAAATAATGAACAGTGTACTCTTGTTATGATTTTTTCTTTAGAATCCTTAATAATTTCCTTGCAAAAATTGCGTTCATTATCAATAAGAATAAATTTATATTGCCCATTTTGCATTTTTTGTACTAAGCAATTTTGTGGTCGACAATCTTCAGGATTTGAAAGAAGGCAAAACAAAGCTAGTCGTTGAAAGCTTGCCAAATCAAAAGAATATTTTTCGCAATATTTTGAGTTTTTTTTTGTTTTTTCTAAAATAGTTTCTAAATTTTTTCCTTCCATAAATTGTGATATAGAAAAAAATGTTCCATTCATTAATATCACTTCAGAAGCTGGAATGGGCATTTTTGCGCGATCACATGGGAAAAGAGTTTTGTATAATTCGTATGTAGCAAATTCAATGTTAGGTGCTTCTGGCCATTGCTTAAAACAAAGACTTCTTTTTCCATCAACGGGATAAAATCCTACGCTGCGTGTGCCACCTTCTGCCTTATCTTGTGGTTCGAAAGTTTGCCCATTCATCAATTGATGGTAAGGATCATAAACCTTATATTCTTTTGGTTTTCCGTTTCTGTCTCTAAGATATACGGTCACAATCTGATCTGCCTGGTAGTATTCTAGATTCAGATATTTTTGTGGTTCATAATAATGGCTACTATTTAATCTTTTTGTGCATACAGTTAAAAAGGATTCAACATCTAAAAAACGATCGGCTGAACCCACGCACGTATGTAAGAATAATACACTGGCAAAGAATACTTTGATCCATACCTTCATCATTTTTCTCTATTGGTACTTTTTTTAATCGTGGATTTTTGCTTAATAATTTGTCTACGTTAAAAAATATTTATAGTGACTATTTAAGATATGTTTAGTAACAGGCAAACGTCTGTTTTAAACTTTCTTTCTTGACAACTATTAATCACAGATATTCAAATTAAATTTTTAATAAATGTTGATTAAAAGTTTTTGAAACACATGAATTTTTGCCAAAATTACAATAAAAGTGACAAAAATGTGTCATATATAACTCTTTTTCCTATGTAATACCTAAAAACCCCCTTGACCACCAAACAAAACCGCCCTTATCATGAAACTGTAATTAATTAATCTAACGTAGGAGTGGGTTCCGTGAATAAAAGTGATCTAGTAAGCAGCGTTGCAAAAGCATCAGGTTTAACTAAAGCTGATGCAGAGCGTGCAATTGATGCAACTTTTCAAACAATTACAAAGTCTCTTAAAAAAGGTGACGATGTTCGTTTGATCGGTTTTGGTACGTTTGCAACTGCAAACCGTAAAGCAACTGAGGGCCGTAATCCTCGCACTGGTGAGAAGATTAAAATCCCTGCGAAGCGTCTGCCAAAGTTCCGCGCTGGAAAGCAATTGAAAGAAGCAGTTGAAAAGTAATTTTTTTTTTGCTAAAAAGGGGCATGGTTCTTCGGGCCATGCCTTTTTTAAATGGGTGATTAGCTCAGCGGTAGAGCGTCTCGTTTACACCGAGAGGGTCGGAGGTTCAATCCCTTCATCACCCACCATTCTTCTTATTATCCTTCTTGTATTTCTTTCAGCTTGCGGACGCAAAGGTAAGCTTGAACCCGATGAAAAAGATTTGTATCCTAAAACATATCCTGTTTTCACAGAAGAAACCTTAAAGTGACATTTTTAAGATTCCTGGCTTTTCTTGTAATCTTTAACACTCATCTTTTTGCTGAATTAAAACCTGGTAGTATCATTGTTGATGCCAGGGCAGAAAAACTGGTAAATAGCATTCTGGTGCGTTTATGTAAATCCAGTAAACTACTTTTCGTTCCTAGAATTTATTTTGTTGTTGATAAAAGTATTAATGCCTTCGCAACCGACGAAGCAAAAATTTTCATTCATACTGGACTCATTATTAAATTTAAAAATGTAAAACAACTCATTGCCGTTCTTGCACATGAGTTGGGGCATATTACTGGTGGGCATATGCATCGAATGAATACCGAAATGAAAGGGGCTACGGCAGCTTCAATTATTGGTACTTTGTTAGGTGGTGCTGCAGCTCTTGCTGGTGGTGGTATGGAAGCGCTTTTGGCAGGAAGTATGCTAGGGCAAAGTGCCGCTATGGGTACATTTGCCAGCTTTTCAAGAACGCATGAAAAAGAGGCTGATGCTGCAGGTTTTCGCATGATGCAAGAAGCGAGTCTTAGCACTGAAGGTTTCATTGAGACATTTGAATTATTTAAAAAAATGAATTCTTTTGGTGAAATTCCTTATTTGCAGACTCACCCAAGTGATCAAGATCGTATCAACGCTTTTATTCATTATCGCAATGCACATCCTGATACAGGCTCAATTCCAGAAGAATGGGAACAAGAGTTCCAAATTATCCAAGCCATCTTCATGGCAAACTTAAACAAAGTCTCAGAAGTTGAACGCTTTTATTACCAGAAAAGTGCGCCCGCTGCGCATATTGCGCGTGCAATTATTTATGCAAGAAAAGGGCAGTATAAGGAAGCATTCAAAAAACTCGATGTGCTTCTTCAAGAGTCGCCCGATAACCCCTATTTGCATGAAATGTATGGTCAATTTTTATTAGAATCTGGCAATGCAAAAGCAGCAGTTACGCATTTTCGAAAAGCAGTGCATTTTTCGCCGGATGCTTTGTCTATCCGTTTGCTTTATGCCCAGGCGCTGTATACGGATTCTAACGACAATGCTCAAGAGGCATTGGACCAACTAAATCGTATAACCCAAGATGATCCTGATAACGTGATGGCTTGGCTTTTAAAAGTAGGGGCATACCGCAAGCTTGGTCAACAAGGTTTTGCTGATCTGGCGCAAGCTGAGGCCGCTATGCGTATGGGAGACAGGCAGCTCGCCACTAGCCGTGCAAATCGCGCCAAAAAAAGTGATAATCCTAAAATTAAAGAACAGGCAACGATGTTGCTTGAAGATCCTCGTTTAAGTGCGGGGGAGGAGTAGGATTATTATTTTAGTCTTTTTTTCAAATTTCTAATTTTCATTTCCGCCATCATCAGATCCTTACTAGCCATTATATTTTGTGCGAGAGTTTCTATATCTTCACTAATGCTGGTCGCATCTTCAAGCTCAGCTTCTTTCTTGGTAAGTTCTTCTCTTAAACCTGCGATTGCCGATAATAATTTCTCTTGCTGATCTTCGCTTTTAGTTGCCATCTTTAAAGCAACAGCTGGTTTTTGTATTTCTGAGGTTGCGCTCTCATTGCCTATATCGGATTTTCCTTTGTTTTGAATTTGTCCAAGCAGCCCTGCCATTGGATTTCCTACCATACCACCGCCTGAGATTGCTATTTTCTTCGGCATGACACTCGCGGAGCTTTCAGGGGCAGAAAAACGTTTATTGAAGCGTATCAGCTCTCCATAAAATTGCTGATCATCTCTTAGAACTTTAAATGCTTCTAACAAGCTATTAGCTATTGTTTCGTCAATATTGCTAACAGAAGCTGCTTCCAAAATAGCGCGTTGCGATACAAGGGTATGAATTATAAGTGCTCTTTGCCCAGAAAGAGTTGTTGCGTTTTCTTTTTGATATTTCTCTATTATATCCATGCTAATGTCTTTTAGCTGTTCCTTAAGTTGTTTTAAAATCTCCAAATTTAAAGAATCCAGGTTTTTGCTATATTTTAAAAGATCTAAGTATAAGGTTTGATCTTGCTGTAAGTCTTCTACTGCTAGTAACTCATCTGCAGTGTTTAGTTCTATATCACCAGAAAATGAAGGATCTGCCTTATCCCTGTGTTCCCAAATATGGTTTAAAATAGTTTGCTGTGCTTCACTAAGTGCGGATTTTTTTATTTCTAGGTATTTTTCTAAGGCATCAGTATTAATATCAGACATACATTTTTTGAATGTTAGAAGCGCTTCCGTTTTTCTTTTGTTAACAGCTATGGTACGTGTTTCTCCGGATCTAAATTTTAAAATTTTAACTGAAAAATCATCTAAATCTCTCAAAGAAAGTGCTGAGGGTTTAAACTCAGGTGCTGGCTTGGTTTCATCATGAGCATGAATTGATTCTTTTGTCATTTTGATTAACGCATTTATGTCATCTAGTGCTAAGGGTGTGCGTTTAGTTAGAGTTTTTTCTTGGTATTCAGCTGCATAGGCATTAAAGTTTTGTGCAATATCAAAAAGATAAGCAAAAAGCGCCTCTTTTTCTTGTTTTGTTAAGTAGTATAACTCTAATTCAAGACGGTTCAGATTTGCAAAAGGGGGATTTCTAATGGTGCTATTAGGTTTCATTAATAAAAAGAAAGCAGGGCGGTAGACAAATAATTGTAAGACCATGGGCTTTGCGGCAAAATCTGATGAAGAAGTGCTGATCATCTCTTCTAATTTTTGAATTTTTTCTTGTAAAATAATTAGTCTCTGTTGATAAATTTCTGCATCTTTTTTCTTGATTTCGTCTAAAATAAATCCCTCACGTTTGGATAATTTTCCCTTAATCTGAGTAAGTGCTGTTGCCCGGTAAAAACCCTGTTGCTCAGACTCGTTGACTTGTTTTTGGAATTGCCGAGTGCATTGCAAACAAAGATCAAGCGGATCCGATTTTTTAAGGCGCATCATTTCTGCAGAAGCAGGGTCAAGAAATTGATTTAAGAAAATATCTTCAACAAGTCCAGGACGTTTTTCCTCTGGGGCGTTTCTTATGTCTCTTTTTAGCTTAGCCGTTTGTTTTGCTTTATACTCTGCTACAAAACTCTCTATTTCTTCAGATGAGCTACCATCGAGTGCACCATCAGGGATTTGCAAAGACATATAATTTTGAGCAATCAAAAGGGCTGAATCTATAACATCAAAGACTTCATCAAGATTTTCATCAGAAATAAATCGTATATTGAAAGCTTGTTTTCCTCTTTTTTCCTGTCGTTCTTGCACGTGCCTTAAAGCCTCTTTAAATACTGCATTCAAACTTTCCACATCTGTACAGACGGTGTGATGCTCTTCAATTTGCTGCTTGATATCTGCGATCATTTTTGTATAGGCTTCATACAGAAGATCTAGGGCAGAAGAATCCTCTATGAGTTTTCCTATTTTCCCATGTTTTCGAATTGCTACTACTGGGTGTGCTCGTTCTTCTGTGTCGAATTGTTGAAGCTGCGCTATTGTCTCACTGCCCATATCTTGTTCAACTATAGCTAGTTGGGTGCTAAGTTTTGCTTCAGCTTCATTTCTTAATGCTTCTACCAGTGCAAGTTTTTTTTTGGTAGCTTCAAGTTCTTGTGTGGCTTGTCCTAAATTCCTTTTTAGAGGAGATACCTCAGCAGCTTTTTGTTGTGCTTTTTGTTTTTCTTCTTCAAGTGCTCTTAGTTGTTCTTCGAGCGTTCGTGTTTTTTCTTCTGCTTCCTCAATCCTTCTCTTTCCTTCTTGAAATACCTTTTTCAAAGGGGTAAGTCCTGTTCCACCATCGCTTTTATGCACTTCATCTGATGCGTTGATGCCAAATTCTGCTAATTTTTGACGTCGGCTTTCTTCCTCACGTTTAGTAATGAGAGAATTGTACCAGGTTCTGTAAGTATCGACAGTGCTATCTCTTTTAAAAGCTAAAAGATTAGCTGGCACACCATTGATATTATCTTTTAAAACTTCTTGGACAAACCGCTGACCTTGTGGAGTTGAGGTGAGAAACCTTTTAAATTCTCCAATATATGCAGGGTAATCCCCACTTCTCTCAGGAAACCTAGCGATAAAATTATCAGGATGCGCTGGGTCTGATGTTGCAAAAATTGTTGGCCCAAATAATGAGATTTTAAAAAGGCATATCAGAAATGCTAACGATATTGCTTGTTTAATAATTAACATCACTTAATTCAACTCGTTTTTGTAACTTGCAAATTTCAGTACGGACAAGGTCACAGAATTAAAACCTGAAAAAATAACTATATCTTTATCATTTCTTCCGTTAACTGCAGGAGTTTTATTATTAAAAAGGAATAAAGTTTTAGTTTTTTTTCTCTCTTCAGTGCGTTTCATAAGTATTTAAATCCTTTGCCTGTAACGCAAGATGCTAAGGATTATAAACTAAAATGTCAATAGTGTGTTATTTTTTAAACAAATTTTATGGTAAAAAACATAAAAAATAACATAAAAAGTTAAAGTAATATAACAAATATCGCTAAAACACGTACATAAGTTTTAAATTGATCGACCGTAACTGATATTTAAATGAACTGGTTAGTTTGGTTGTGTCAGCATCTCCTAAATTCCAAGTGAAATTTTTGTTTGGAAAGTTCGCAAATTTGCATTCTAAGCCAATCGCATAATTTTCAGCGATTGACTTTTGCACGCCAAACCCAAAGCTAAAAACGTTTGTATTTTTCTTTTTTGTTTTGTAATTGTAGTCTTCTTCCGTGCCAACACCCAAATCAATATGTTTTGCTTTTGCATAAAATTGACTTGTTTGTGAATGAATACCTAATAGAGTATATAAAAAATAACTATCTAAAAAGTATCCGAACCTCACGTTTGCACCAGCTTGGTTAGTGAGTTTATGGGTAATATCAAAAGTAGTATTAATAGGACCAAGTGGATCTGAGTGAGTGCCGCTGATTGTCTCTTCAAGTTTACCGTAATTATAAAAAAATTCTGGCCCTATACCAAAATTTTCAATTCGAAATAGATATCCGGCAAATACTCCTCCATAAGCATTTTTTCTATGAATGCTTTTATTGTTCGTTAAGTTTTTATCTACTAATCTTTCGTTTGTTGCAGAATCATTGCGCTTTCCTGAAATAGAGGTTTGACTAAGACTACCTCCAATATAAAAACTGTGATTAGCACTAAAAGCTTGTGTTGCCGTAAAAATCATAAAAATGGAGAGATATTTCTTCATAAAACCAATTGCATTAAATAAAAATTAATATATTTGTGAGTACTATAGCAGGTATGTGATATGAGTGAAATATATAGATAGAATGTTTTGTATTGTTAAACAAATAGTATCATTAATGTTGCTAATGTGTTTCGTTGAAACCTCATTATTTAGATCAACGATTTCTGCAACATCAGACCCAGCGCATCCTGATAATTTTACCGCTAGGTTTCCTGAAAGAAGTGGGGATTACCCTGCATATATTGGAGAATTTAAAAGGTTTCTCACTTCAACCTCACAAGGTCAGCAGTTTATCCGAGAAGTCTTAAAAGATAATATCAATGGTATGCCAGCTAATCTTTTAGCTTTCAAAAGAGATAGCACCGTTGATAAATACAGAAACTGGTACCAATCCAAGTACGGTGTAAGCGCCAATGCTGAAGCTGCTCTTAAACAATCAGCTGAAGAACTCGAAAGGGAAAGAGAAGAAAGAGAAAGAATACAAGAGGAAGCGAGAAGAAAGGAACAGCAGCTTGTTCTACTACACAAGGAAGAACGCGAACGGGCACTCGCAACACACCAAGCAAGCCTGGCAGCTATTTTAGCAGGAGGTGGGGATAAATTTACTGACTCTCAAGTCAATGACCTTGTACAGGCAATAGGTGCGGCGGAAGAAGTAGAGGTTGGGGGAATGGCTTTTGATGATGATACGACATCAGTCAATGTAGATGTTAAAGTTAATGGCCAGCAAATGTTTCTTAACGTTACCAGATTACCTGCGCAGGAATACAATCGCTTAAAAGTATTTCTTGCTATATTTGCGAAAATGCATTCTGCGGCATACAATGCAGCATCTGGCGCCATGAGTGACTTGGTTTCTGATATTCTCTCAAGTGCGCAGCCATTAGATTTTCACTTTATGCAATCTAGACAGTTAGCATCAGTCAGCAGTAGGTTAGATACATACCTACAGTATCACCGAAATTTGGATGAGAAATTTACCGCATGGCATGCGTTGCCATTAAATAATTTTTTGAAGATTCGCTTTGCTGATGCACATACTGTTGATGCTGCAAGGCAACAAGTTGCAAGTGAGTTCGGAGTAATAAAAGGCCGTATACCACCAGAGGGTTCCGATAATTTTCCACTTGGAAGTGCTGCTCTTAAAAAGTTTCTTGATAAAATTGAATCTTCAATTTTGCTGCCTACCGAAGTAGAATTTTCGGAAACTGAAATCGAAGATATTTTTAAAGAATTAGGGCTTTTGTTAGAAACAGATGAGTTTGATGGCTTTGTTATTAACAGCGACTATTACTCAGTGTTGCTCGAATTTAATAATGGTGTGAATGAACTCAAAGCAAAAATGCTCAAAAAGGATGAAACTCTTTTTAATGAGCCCAGAATCAGCCAAATGTTTCAAAATATAGATGCTGCAATAGCTGGATCTGCTCCTATGTTGCCATCTGATTTTCAAAACATTTGCGAATCGTTTAATGAGCCCATGAATATTGATGTTGCTGCTAAAAATCTTGAAGGAAAAGTTAGCCATTTACAGGGCATAACTTCACTAACGCTTAGTTCGCTACCTTATCAAGATGCAGGGGGCGCTACTCAACGCATAAAAACTGGAGGTTCTGAAATAACTCCAGTTAGAGCTGTTTTATTCTTAATGCAAAAATTTGCGCAAAAACAATTTGATGCTGTTGCTAAGCGATCTATAGTTGGAAATATTGTTCCAGCACTACAAGCGGTTTGCACCGTATATTATGGAGTTGACTGGAAGCAAATAAAAGATGCGTTACTAGATTCAACTGGTTTTGTCTTTAATGAAGATAATTATAAAAAATTAAAGCAATCAGAAAATGTTGCATTCATGAAAGGATACCTAGACCACTTAATAGCAAACACATCGGTAATGACTATAGATTTAGATGAATTAAAAAGCCGTATTTTAGGTCTACAAACAGATTCCAATACAAAAATGAAAATGGATTTAGTGTTGAGAACTTGTGAACTAATCACAGAAAATGATTTTAAAAAAGGAAAATTGACTCGAAAAGAAGTTGAAAAAATTGCAAAAAATGCTGAGTATTTTGGTAATTCTTTAGTGCAAGATGCTGTATTTAGATATGAACTTCAAGACAATATTTTGGAAAACGAAGCTGATAAGAAAAAGTTTTTAGATAGTTATTTAGCGGTGAATCTTGTAGCAGGTGGTGTGCTAGTTCCGGTTAGTGATAGAAACAGTAGATTAAACGCATTTTTCAGGCAATCACTAGCTGCAAAAGCCCTAGGAACTGATTTTGTAAAACTGGTTCTAAGTCTTCCTTTAATAAAAGAGGAATACGTAGCCAAATATAATGACTTTAAAACTGCTGCTGGAGATTTCTCAGTTTCTCTTGGTGCAAGAGATTCTGATACAAGAAGTACTGTGCTTAAACGGGATTTTTTTGATAGGCATAAAGACCTCTTCAATAAAGACGAGCAAATAATCCTTAATGGGTTATTAAGTAAGCTTGCTCAGTTGGAAAGAATTAGCAAAGATTTTTTGACTGCAGGAAATGATGCGCAAGCCCTAGTAGCAGGAAACGCATCAAGCGCTAAAAAAGCATCAGGATCTTTCAAGGTGGCGTCAGGTCTTTCACAACTTGAGTTTGATAGTACAATTGGAAACCCTAATATATTTTTACATGATGTCTACTACGGTGCATTTTATAATGCGATAAAAGTACTGCATTATATTGATCTGTCAATGCCTTCAGAAGCAGATTTTAATGAAATGCTTAGAGCCATAGGAACTAAAGCCTCAACCTCTTCAGAGGCAGCTGCAGCACTAAAAGCATTAGACGAGATTATTATAGTATCTGAAAATTTGCGTAAGCAATGTCAGGCTTTTTACCAGCAAATCACGAAACTTATGCAATTTGTTGAAAAATTCAATCTGCAAAAAGAAAAGTATGATGATCCAACAGGTACTGAATCTCTTGATGTTTATGCAAATATTGATGGGCTTAGGGTCAGTGATCCTTCGATCTTAGCGTCTATTATGGAGGCAAACAAAGAAGAGCGTTACTATGGCACACCAGAGCTGGCTGCATTAGGATTTACGCAAAAGATTATAAATGAATATAACCAATTAGAGAGAGAAGGAAAAACAGCAGAGTTCATACGTACTGCAATTAATACAAGGCATGGTCTGAATTTGCCTATTGTTTATAAAGAAAACTCAGTGTCTAGCGTGCCGAAATCTTCAGTGGCAAATATGTTCGCTGGTGCAGGGGGAGGCAAGGGAGTATTCTCTTTGGCCTCATTGCGTCAAACAAAGGCGGGTAGTACTAATGATTTCGTATATGCAGACGTAAACGCAGCGGCAGCGAATTTAGTCGATTGGTTTACTAATGAAGTTGGCAGAGTAAGAGGGGTTAATGCGCAGTCAACTATTGAAAATAAAATAGATCTATATCAACAATTTAAAGACGCGCAACGAGAATACTTGATGCACGTTGATTTTTCAAAATTAACCAAAGAAGAAGATTCGCTTCACTTAGCTCGACAATTATTAACTGCAATTGATCTGCATTTGCGAATTGCTATACGCGCTAAATTTACTCAAGAGCGAGATACAATTCTAGCAACAGCGAGAGACCCTCGTAGAGCAGAGCTTACTCGTACAATAGGAATACTAGAGCGCACATATTTTGATCTGGGTAAATACAGCATTTCTAACCTTATCAAAGCTTACAAAACACCTAATTCTTTAAGTGCTCATCATACTGTTGAGCTGCTTAAAATGATAAAAGCAATTCATCCTGATTTAAGAGCATTGATTGGTAACGCAATTATAAGAGTTTTTGATTCTGTTGCGCCTTCCGCATCTACTGATGTTATTGCTCCAGTGATTTCTGTAATTGACCAATATATGGCAGCTAATGATTTGAATAATATTATTTCTATAAAGGTGAAGTAATAAAAATTAACCTATCTTCTTTAGCATAGGAGATATGTGAGTGAAATAGGTATACATAAGTGTTTTTTATCATTAAACAAGTAATATCATTCATGTTGGTGATATGCTTTTTTGAGCACTCATTATTTGGGTCAACATCTTCTTCGGGACTAAATCCAAATGCTCATCCAGATAACTTTACAGCCAAATTTCCCGAAAGAAGCGGAGACTATCCTTCATATATAGGACACTTTAAAAATTTTCTTGCTTCAACCTCAGAAGGTCAACAGTTTATCCAAGAGGTACTAAAAGGTAATATCAACGATATGCCTGCTAATCTTTTAAGTTTTAAAAAAGCTAACACAGTTGATGTATACAGAAACTGGTACGCCTCTCGCCACGGCTCCAGCACCGTCTCTACTGCTAAAATACAAGAATTAGAAGAAGCAAAACAAGAAGTTGAAGAGCGTCTCCAACAAGAGGCTCAGCAGAAGGCTGTTCTTCAAGAAAAACTCTCCACAACGGAAAAAGAAAAATCTGCAATGGAACAACAGCTTGTTGAGGTTGGCCAAAATTTAGAAGTTGCTCAGCTTGGTAATATCGTTGCCAGAGGTATTCCGCAAGATGTTGCCGTTACAGTACATAAGCTACTCACTTTAGAAGATAAAGAAAGCCATGATTTTGTATTTGATGATGCTACTCATACAGTAATTTTAAATGTAAAATTGAAAGATGGCGGTGTAATCAATCAAAATTTTTCTTTTGCTTCAGCACAATATGATCTAGTCGTTGACGGATTTAAAGCAATGGCCCGGCAATATGAGCTTCTACAGTCAGTTTTCGGTGGGCCACAACGTCAACAATATAAAATTATTTTAACAGATCGTCCTGCAAAACAAGACGGAGAGCCTCCAGCTCTTAGTTCTTTGATGGACTCTTACTATTATACCTTAGAAGCAGCTAGTCAGATCGTAACCCGAGCTGAGGAAATGGAACAAGATGCATTGATAATTGCAAAAGAAATAATGCGAGACTTGAATTTAGCTAACACTGAACAGGATGCGATAGGCATTATAACCCTTCCAAATTATCAAAAAATATTGGAAAGACGTGGTATAGATTTGCAAAAATTAAAGAGTACATTTAAGACGCAAAAAAAAGATTTTGGTGACACCCTTTTATCTGCTACTGAAGATTTTTACACGCAAATGGTAGCTGCAAAAGATTTTTCAACGGATGTAAATAGCCTTTTATTGAGCACGATTCAAAAATATGATGAATGCCTCCAAAACTTAAAATCAATGACTGCACTTTTCTCTCCAGTATATTTTAATTCTTATATAGCTGCATTAGGGAAAGATAAGAAAGAAGCAGAGAAGCTAATTGCCCAAGAAGAAGCAGATTTTGTTGAAAGTTGCAGAAATAGCCCAGAGGTTCGAGCAGAGCTTACTTCTATGCAATCACAAGCGCAAGTTGTGTTAGGTGGGCTGATTGCTAAGATCCAGTCTCTGGTAATATCTTTATCTGCAGACCGTGAAAAGGACATCAGTCGTGCGTTGCTACAAAATGATAAAAAACCTCTCTTAGAAATGCCGTGCTGCTTTGCCTTTATGCTAGATCCTATGTACCTCTTTTTAGCTCTAAATGACAGTAAACAGCTTATGAAAGACTTCTTTGCTGGTAAGTCAAATGCTGCCGATAACGATTCTAGGTTTTATATTTTTACGATGGATCTTGCAAAGCTTACAAATCTTCAAAAGAAAGCTCTTCTTTTAAGCATTATCAATATTTCAGAAAACTTTGAAGCCCTTGAAAAGACTTATGCTGATATTACTTGCGAAGTTAACAAGGTCAAACTCTCAGAAGTAAAGGCATTTAAAGAAGTTTTGAAAAAAAGTATTAATAAAAAACAGCTAGATACTCAAGTAGAAAATCTTAAACTAACAAAATACAATTCTACCTATATAACTGCTCTTATTAGAATTTATGAAATGATCAACCAAAATCTAGGTGATCTAGCGCGTAAATGTCGTGTTGAAAAATTAGTTAGTCTTTTAGACATAAAGAATTCATATATATCACCCTTAAAACAATTTGAAAATAAAGCATCATTTGATGGGATGTTAGCGGATCCATTAAAAGAAGAAATTTTGAAAAGATGCTGGGATTATTTGCAAGATCAGCGTACTGCTGAAGTTAGAGTTCATAACGATGCTAAACAAATAATTGATCAAGAAATAAAAGATTTGCAAGAAGTAAAAATAATAGTAGAAAAATTTGGAGATAAAATAAGACAAGCTTCAAGTTTTTCTGCTTCTCTAGTATCCCCTGTAAAATCTCTTCAAGTAAGTAATAGTTCAAGCGCCCAAAACTCTACACCTCCTACAAGTAGTAAAGTTAAAGTACTTTTTCCATCACCTCAACTTAATCTTGGAGGAGGAGGGGGAATTGCTCACTCTCCTATGGCTTCTATTTCTTCAAAAATACCAAGTATTTCTAATCAACAGCAGCTTATAAAGGAACTGCGTGAAGATATTCAATTTATTAAACAAACAATAGATGCTTATGCACAAAATAAAGGCTTTGCTCACTCAAATATACTAACGATATCGCCATTTAATAGGTACTATAGTAGTATACTTAGTTTAGAAAATGATATTACTAATATATCAACTTCCTATGATGCCCAAAGTCTAAACACTCTAAGATTAAAAAAGAAAATTACAACGCCAATTCGAGTTATTTTAGAAGCTCCGGACCAATTTGCAAGAGATTTACTTGTAGAAATTCCAAATGTAAAAATTGAACTTGATAAATACTCAACTGATGCTAATTATGCAACATTTTCAGCAGATTTAAATCAAGCAAAGCAAATACTTGAAGGGTTATGCAATAGAGGTACAGCTATCACGATAGAGGATGTACCGCAGATCGATGCAGCGTACCAAAAACTAAAAGATGTAAAAACCTGGCTCCAAATGTAACTTTAGAAAAAGTTTAGATTTTGTTGTGAATGCAAGTTGGATCTATTTGTAATCAGAATTTTTATCAAAAAATAATTGACTCAGAAATAAAATAATGTGCTAATGAATTAGTAATTCATAGGTGAGGTGCAATATGTTAAAAGTGCTTCTTCTAATTATTATGCCTTTTTTATCAGCTATCTGGTCAATGGGAGAAGAGGATGACGATCCTAGTTCTGCTTGGGAGAAAATAGTCAAACTTATTCCAGAAACTGAGGAAATTTTTCAGCAATACCCTATAGATAGTATTGAGGATAAATTAAGTGAAAATAAAAAAGAAAAATTTATAAAATTAATAGATAGCTTTAAAAGGCAAATGCTTATCTGTGAAGAAATTAGATGTGATATTATTATCCCAATATATTTTTCTTCTTCCCAAATGTGTAATGCTTCAGGTGATTGTTTTAAAGACATTGCTAAGAAAATCGTGTCTCGTCCAGATAAAAATAAAGCAGTAGAACACTTTGTTTCTTCTTTGTCTGGGTTTTTTGGAGAATTATTAAAAGAATTAGACCAGATCTAGAGTTTTGTTAAGGTTTGCTCTTTGTCCTCTAAACTTTTATTTTGCGTGAAGTATCGTTACTATATGAAAATACCTTGATCAAAAATCCCACCATGCCCCTCATTAACACCCGCCACGTATACCCACTAAAATACGCAAGCAATCTATTTTGGCTTATTTTTTTCTTAATTTTTTGGCCACCGCTTGGAATATTTTTGTTAATCAAAAATGCCCGTTTTGTAAAAGCTGATTCAATATTTTATTTACGTTACCGTGGTTCTTGGGGCTGGCTTCTCTTTTGGGCTGTTGTGTTTTTTCCTATTGCCATCCTGATTATGGCAATTTGCGGTGCTGATGTGGTTGAGGAAAAGGCTATTTCATAGAACTAAATTTTAGCAAATAGGCAGGGGGTGTTTTTTACTCCTGCACCCAATCACTTAAAAACTTTATCCCTGTTTCTGCCGAAAATATGTTTTGCCCATTGTGCAAAACAATAATACCGATTTTTTTATCCGGTAAAAAACCAAGAAAGCTGATGAATCCTTTTACATATCCGCCATGAAAAACCACCCGGCATCTATCATTTTCGACAATGCGCCAACCAAGTCCATAGTACGACTTTAATTTTCCCTGCATTTGATCTTTAAACCATAAAAACAAATCCGGTGCCGTGGTATGTGGTTGATGAAAAAGTTCCAAATCTCTTGTGCTTAATAAATTATCATCGCCAATTATTTGCAATCGCAAGAACGGAATCATATCCATAATGCTGGCATTAACACCAGCTGCTGATGCTACCGCTCCATGATAAAATTTTGAATAACTTTTAGATGGATAAAATTTTTTATTTTTCCCAACTGTATGGGGCCATGCTTTATTATCTTGATTAATAAAATCCTCATACCCAACGGTTGCTCGCTGCATCCCAAGAGGCTTAAATAATTTCTCATGAACAATGTCTTTAAAAGATAATTTTTGAGTACTCTCTAAAATTTCCTCTAATAAACTATACACAACATTATGGTAATCAAACTCCTGCCCTGGTTCACGCTGACGAGATGTCGTTATTAACGCTTCTAAAAGCTGCGGTCTAAAAATACTGCTCTCAATTTTGTTATTCCAACCCATGCGATTGTACCCTGTTGTGTGCGCTAAAATGTGGTGAATTTTTGTGTCAGGGTGCAAATAAGGCAGGTGGGTTTGTGCAGAATCATGAATATTAAGGCTGCCAGACTTATGCAGGATCGCCAGAACTGTTGCGGTAATAGGTTTTGAAATAGAGCCAATTTGAAAAATTGTATTGGTATTTATTTTTTCTTGTGCGCCTTTTTTCTTCACGCCATAGGTTTTTAAAAATACTACTTGATCGTGGTCTAGTACCGCAATAGCGCACCCTACAGCGCTTCCTTCGTCTATTTTCTTTTTTACATGAGCATCTAATTTTTTTAAAGCTTCTGGTGATACAGAAGATGCACTAACCGCAATGTTGGCGATATAAAAAACCACCCACAGCAAATACCATTTTTTAACGTGAAAAATTTTTCTCATCATATGTTCTCTTTAACTACGCTATCTTGCAACTGCAGTTCCATACCTTCCAAAACTTTTGTAAATGTTTCTGGCAAAGAAGCATGCAGCACTATTTTTTCCTTTTTGGCATACAAAGGCACTTCCATTTCATAACAGTGCAAGCAAAGTGAATGCTGTTTATCTTTCTTGCCATATATTTGATCGCCTACAATTGGGTAACCAATAGCTTGAAGGTGAATCCTTAGCTGATGCGTTCGCCCCGTAATGGGGGTCAATTTTACAAGCGTTGCAGTCTCTGATCGCTGTAGTACTTCGTACTTAGTTAATGCAGGTTGTCCCTTTGCATCAATTTTCCCCCACCATGATCTTTTATCGCTAGATTTTTTGGCAATAGGTAAATTAATTTCCCCAGAGTGAGCTTTAATAGTTCCATGCACTACTGCCAAGTAAGTTTTTCCAATGAGATGCTGCTGAAAAAGTTCACTTAATCTTTTTAATGCAACTTTATTGCGTCCTAAAATTAAGCATCCTGTGGTGTCTTTATCTAGTCTGTGCGCTAATTCTGGCCTTTTAGGTAATCCATAGCGCAAATCATCCAAATAATCTTCAAGCGTTGCAATTTTTTGTCCAGCACCTTTGTGTACTGGAAGTCCTGCAGGCTTGTTGATGACTAGCATCAAGGCATCCTTATAAATTACCTCAACCACTATGTGATTTTCCAAAGGAGAAAAAAACACAATGAATGGCAAAAAAAAGGATGTCAATCGATAATTTATGGGTTGACACAGAGTTATCCACAGATTTTTTTCACGAATTACGAATAAGTAGCTAATGCAAAATTAAATAAAATTTTTTGATAATTTTTTTTAAAATGGGCAGAAAGGAAGGAGTTTAAGGGACTAGCCTGTTTTTTCAGCAAAGGGAACAGACATGAACCCTGGCCTCGAGCGTGTGTATTTATTCAAGATTTATCCAATGATTTATCCACAGATTTTGGGGATAAGTTAATAAAAGGTTAACAAAGAGGAAGCGCACTGCTAAGCGCTGTATTGCTTATTTTGAATAACACTTATGCGTTTTATGCGCAATGATTTTTTGCAATTAATATAGCCTGATGAATTTTTTATCCAGAGGAATAAATAGCGATGTTGTTGGGGTAGTTCTGAGTAATATCTTTTTGACCGCATTGTCTGCAAATGTCTTTGCTTTCGATTATCAACGTGAAAAATCGTATGTCTTTTACGCTTTTGTTTCGAACATAAGCCTTCTACCGTTGGGCAGATTTCAGAGGGAGGATATGCGATGAAAGAACAAACCACTTGTGTAGTAATAGCCGATGGCACTCGTGCCAAGTTTTTAACTAAAAGTAACCGTAACCTGGTGCCAATCATGGCTACTCACCATGCCGCCGATGATGTGACAATTCACCAAGATAAAGGTGCGTCTACCCCTGGAAAAGTAGGCAAAGGCATTGCAAATAGAGGCATTCATAGTTATCCCTCTCATTCCGATTGGTATCATTTTAAGAAAGAAACATTTGCAACTAAAATAGCAGCAATTATTCACAACACAGCCAAAAATTATGATCAACTAATTCTCATTGCAGCGCCTGTTGTGTTGGGATGCTTGCGTCAGCATTTGTCGCCTCATGTGATTTCTAAGGTAGTGCATGAAATTGATAAGGACCTCACTAAGGCACCATTAAAAGAAGTAATGAACTATGTTCAAGCGCCTTTTCGGTGAGATCCGAAGGACGTATTCTCATGTATCGTAAATAAGGTATTGAGATTTTAACATTTTATCTACTGTAACATGTGGATTTCTTTACCTTATTACGAGAATTAAAACTAAAATAATCCTTCTCTTTCCATAATATTTAGGATAAAAGTACTATTGTAAGCATGGTTTAAATGAAAAATTAATCTTTGCTGTATTAATATTAACCAAGGGAGGCTGAAATGAAAAAACTAGCACTGGCACTTTTTGCACCATTCTTAATGGGCTCATTGTTGGCAATGGAAGAAGAGCACTGCCCTCTCATTGGCAAAGTAAATATGAATTTACTCAAAGAAAGAAGCCAAGCGGTTGGAAAGGGAGTTAAGTTAGACATAAGAATAACTCCGCCAGAAAAAGGTGATGCTATAGAAGAAGAAACGTCACTTGAGTCATCATTGCTTCCTACTGAATTAACTCTGTCTCTTCTTTACCAATATTTTCCTGACTTACAAGAAATTTTTGCTAAATGGTCAACAGATTATGATGGGGCAAGAATTAATATAAGAGCTTGGATTGATGATCCAGCGTATACAGCATACAATTTTGGAGTTACTGGTTTTGACTATATTGAATTTGAGCACAAGGAATAAGTTATCTTTATTAATTTTATTTTGCTTATCTCCATTTGAAGCAAGTGATTTTGGTGTTCGTGATGGTCTTAAGGAATTAATCGGAGCTAAAAAATTAGCACAGATTTTTGTGATGAAGGAGCAGTTAGAGCTAAAGTTTAAAACTGAAAAATTTTTAACACCAAAAATAAAGAATCAGATTCACAGTGAAATAGGTGTTTCTCATGAGGAGATGGAACAATCGAAACAGATGCTTGGAGATGATCCTAATGTTGGTGAGTTTCTTGGAGTATTATTTTTTCCTCATAATTCCTTTAGAAATACTATCAAAACAAACTTTAATCAGTTGTCTTTCTTTGAAAGAGCGCTCGTCCTTATATCTGCTGATTTAGGATTTAAACCAGCTAGAAATATTATTGTTTTAGGAAATAATGAAAAAGTAAATCTTAGTGCAATTCCCACTGGACAAGACTTATATCAACTTCTCTCCATTCCTTTTGCTGCGGAAAACGGCATGGTTATTCGAAAAGCCAAAGAAATTTTAAATGCTCCTGATAAACAAGATTTTTTTTATAGAAATCTTTCTGCGGCAGAACCTGCAGCAATAAACCTCACAATTCTTGTGAATGCTGGACATGTTTATAAATCTCTTAAAAGACAAGATCTATCCTTAGACTTATTTAATGGTGCTAAAAATCATGGATCTCGCAGGGGTGCTATAGAGTATGGATTTACAATTATTAAACAAGGTTTGGAAAGAGCAAAAGAGTTTATTAATATTTTAGCTCCTCCACCTTCTTCTTCACTCCCTTCTCCTTTAAATTTAGAACACTATGCCTACTGGAAGCTTGCGCAGTTCCATCGCTATGTTTTTCCTACCGCTCATGGCGTTATACCACGTGACCTTGTTACGGCTAATGATTACTATCTTCGCGCCTTACCAGGTGGCACCGAGTTTCCAGAAATTTTTTATGATGCAGGTGACTTTGCTGAATACTTTGCGCATTCACAAACAGATATAAGAAAAAGAGTAGAGGCTCTCGAACAAGCTTGTAATCATTTTCGTTTGGCAGCAGAGAATGGAATTGGAGAGGCGTATAGAAAACAAGTGGAAATTTCAAAAGAAATTAGTATTCTCACCTCTACTGATACAAGCAGAGAAGTGATGCGCCTCGCTACTGAGGCTGCTAAGAGCTATTTTTTCCATGCTGGAGACTTATTAGGAGGCAAAGGTGCTGAAAAACCAAAGACATCAGAATGGGCAGATTTAGAAGTATGCATTGCTAAGTATGTTAACCTTTTAACTCTTGTAAAAAAATGCCCAATTTCATTCTAATTCTTATAATTTTTTTATCTCAAACCCTGCATGCAGTAGTTGGTTTTGATGTCGCTGATTTTCAAAAATGCCAAAATAACGGTGCTAATTTTAGTGTTACTGCAAAAAATGTTGGCCAGGGTAGTTGTTCTGTTTTAAAAAATAATAAAAATTCGCATCATTATATGGTTGATGGAGGAACATCATCTGATGCTCCTTTAGACATTATCAATCGTATTGCGCATGAACTTGGTTTTGGGGAAAGTCGCACTGATCTTCCTAGCTATATTAATACAGTTGCTGCAATCACTTCACATAGTGACAAAGATCATATCAATATTTTTTCAAAATTATTCAACCTTAATGCTATTTTATTTGAAAGAATGACTCAATTCATTTTAGGAGATCTTCGCGAAAATTATGATACGAAATATGGGAAAGACTTGCATGAAAATGTGATAGAAGTTTTAGATAGAGGTGCTTACTTTAATGTCGCAGAATATACTGAAAATTACTCACTTTCTGAGAGTGGCTTTCTTTATGATGAAAGTTTAGCTCAAAACACTCATCTATCAATCTTATGCTCAAATGCAGGCCACGGTACTTCGTATCATAATAATGAAAATACCAATAGCGCTATTATTCGCTTTTGTATTAATGGTCAAAATATTTTAATTATGGGCGATGCTTCAGCTTTTACAACACGTCGATATATGATAAATCCTGACCATCGAGAAGCTCTTAAAAATACGCAGCTGCTTGTTGAAAGTCATCATGGTGCTAGTGATGCTGAAGGAGCAAATGATGGTTTATGGCTCAGCCAAATAAGGCCCAGACGTGTAGCAATTAGTGCAGGCTACTATGGTAGTGATAGTAAAGGATATTATCATCCTAATGTGGAGCCATTTGTGGATCTTACAATGATTGATTCTCTTGGAGCTTCTGCTGGTCTTTTTAGTTATGATGATAACCATCAAATAGCAATTGGTGTTCCAGATCCGCGTGACCATGAATATGTAAAGGGTCAGCTTATGCAGTTTTTCACATATCTTAAGGAAGCCGAAAAACCTCAATGGCTAATTTTTCAAACTCATTTGCCCATTTATAGCACAGCTACCTCAGGTGATCTAAGGTATACTTTTAATGCAGAGGGTGCTCTGGTTGATTTTTCAAGAGAGTATTAAACGCTTTAGTAATATCTTCAAAAAACTTGTGCTTGTATGCTAGTTTAAACGAAATTTCTAAAATACTTATCCCATGAACTATATGCATCAAGCTTTGCATCAGGCAAAATGTGCTATATCCCACAATGAAGTCCCCGTTGGGGCAGTGCTAGTTTATAATAACCAAATCATTGCCCAAGATCATAACCAATGCATCGCTGACCAAAACCCTCTACACCATGCAGAACTCATCGTCATTTCGCAAGGTTTTGCTCATTTACAAACCCAATACTTAAATGACTGTACGCTCTACGTCACGTTAGAGCCTTGCCCTATGTGCGCCGCAGCTATCGCCCAAGCGCGTGTTGGCAAGGTTGTCTTCGGTGCCTACGATGTCAAATCAGGTGGGGTAGAGCACGGCCCAAAAATTTTTGAACATTCCCATCACAAGCCTGAAGTTATCGGTGGTGTTTTAGAAAAAGAATGCGCTGAACTTTTAGTGAATTTCTTTGAAGAAAAGCGCTGATGTTGATTTTTGACTTTAAAAAGACCTTAAAAAAATCTTTTTAAAGTGCTTTTTTTGTGGTACAATCATAGAAATTAAAGGAGAATCTATGGTTCACGAAGTTCATAGTCTTTACGCAGCAAGCATATCAGATCTGAAAAAGAATCCTATGCTTACTATGCAGAACGGTCACGGAGAACCTATAGCTATTCTCAATCACAATCAACCTGTGTTTTATTGTGTGCCGGCAGATTACTACGAAAAATTGCTTGAATTAATTGATGATCAAAATCTTGTTGAAATTATAAAAAGTCGAATGGGTGAAGAAGAAATAGCCGTTACCCTCGATGACTTATAGTTTAGTTTTTTTAAAATCAGCAAAAAAAGAGTGGGATGATTTATCACCATCTATCAAGCAGCAATTCAAAAATAAATTGGCTAAATGCCTTGTGAATCCTGTCAGAAATAAAGATAAACTTCTTGGGATGAATGATTGCTACAAAATAAAACTACGCTCTATTGGCTACAGATTAGTATATAAAATTTATAAAGACCGCTTTGTTGTGCAAGTGATTGCTATTGGAAAACGTGATAAATCCCTTGTTTATAAAAAAGCTATATCAAGAATTTAAACGCTGAACTTTTAGTGAATTTCTTTGAAGAAAGGCGCAGATAACTGCAGCAAGTTATATCTTATGGTTTCTAAACTTCTTTAATATTCAAAAATCATTTTTTTGCAATTAGCGTCAGAACATACTATCTTATAAGGTAAGAGTTTTATTTATCCTGAATTACTTGGGGAGCTTAACGCATGTCATTTAAATTCCGGCGCCGAGGCGATGTGAGCGAACAATCACCTCAGCAAGAGCCATTTTTTCAAAATGCAGCTGGTCAACAACAACCTTTTGACACAACAATGTACCCTCAAATGGGGCAACCTCAAGGATATGATCCAAATTTTAACGCTGGTTATGCCCCACAGCATCCTTATTTCCAACAACCACAATCAGGCCCTGGTCCTCAATCTCATGGAAATCAACAGCCAGCACAGCCTTTTTTCCAGAATTATGAGGAAAATTTTTATACTCCTCAGCAAATACAAGCAATGCAGAGTATGGCCCAGCGCCATCCACAGCAACCTATGTTAAATCACGCTCCTAATCAACCTTACGGTATGCCAAATCCACAGATGCCTCAACAACAAGGGCCAAGCGCTTACATGCACCCAGTGCAAGCAAGCCAAATGGGGAATTTTCAAGGGTATCCTTCTCCTCAAGGGGGGCAGGCCTCATACCCTAGCTATGCACCAGAAGATGTTCGAGCGCTAAATTTCTGGAGAGAAACTCAAGCAAATTCAGGATTTGAAGAGCCAGAAACTGAACAAGAGTCAAATTCACCGATTCGTTTACTAGTGGCTGTTGCAGGCGTTGCCCTAATTGCAGGTTTATCTTGGTTTGCGTACAAGTGGGCGAAATCTCCTTCATCTGACACGCCACCACTTATTCACGCAGAAGTTGGTCCTCACAAGGTTCATCCAGATCATCGGGGTGGTATCAATATTCCTTATCAAGATAAATTGATATATGACCGGATTAGTGATGGCAATAATGCAGAGCCAGCTGAGCGATTACTACCTCCGCCCGAGGCGCCTTCAATGAATACGCAGGCTCAACCTCCTATGGATCAAAACCAACAGCAAAATCAGCAAATGGTCCAGCAGCCCATGTATAACGCGCCTGGTTATCTACCTGATAATACAATGCAAAATGGGCAAGTGCAGGGCGGTATGCACCCGGCACAAATGCAAAACATGCAGCAACAGCCGATGGTTGGGCAGCCAATGCCTGCTCAACAAATGCCTATGAATGTACAGCCTCAGCAACAAGTAGCTGTGCCAATGCCTGCTCCTGTTGTTGCACCTGCGACTCAGTCACAAGCAAATGAACCAGAAGTTATTGCTAAACCGGAGGCTACTCTTAAAGGTAGTTACTTTGTGCAGATTGCAACGGTTAAGTCAGAGGCTGCGGCTCTTAAAGAATGGAAACGCTTTCAAGCAAAATACAATTTAAAGGGCATGAAATCTCAGATCAAAGAATCTGAAACAACTGATGGTGAAATTGTTTACCGTTTGCTCATGGGTCCTTTTGAGGAAAAAGTTAAAGCCATGAAGCATGCTGTAAAAATGGATGGCGCAAAAGTTGTGCATATTACAGAATAGGTAACTTATGCGTTGCGCATCCTATTGCACCGGCATTGCTTACGATATTAATGGAATTTTTCAGACCTTTAGATCGCTAACGATCGCTGCGCAATCCTATGATGAAGTCGTACTTTTGTCCATGGAGCCAGAACAAACCATGTGCGTTTTTGCTTATGGAGCAGTCGTTTTTTGGGGCTATAACGTCACCAAAGAACGTGAAGCGTTACAGGCTTTATCTCCCTTTTTAAAATCACCTCTAGAAAAAATCCAAGAAGATACCTTCATTTATGAATATGGCGTTGAAACGGTGATTGATGAAGAAGAAGATCGTATAATTCTTCAGTCAGAAGATCCACTTTTAAAAATTTCGCTTTCTTACGGACTTTCTCAATCGGCAAAACTCGCGGCTTTTGAACATGATATTGATCAAACTATTCAGCGCACGCGCCATATGCCAGCTGAGCTAGCTGAAAAAGGCAAAATCAGTTTATCCCGCAAAAAAATCTCTCAACACATTGGCAAACTCTTTAGCCAAAAAAATTCTATCAACCTTGAATCCTTTGCCCTTGATACACCGGAATTCTTTTGGAAACGCCCGCGCTACGAGCCATTTTACCAGCTTTCGGTTGAATTTCTTGATATTCAAGTTCGGCTTAATATCCTAAACAGTAAGCTCAACGTGGTACACGAACTCTACGAAATCCTCAGTAACGAGCTTAAGCACGCGCACTCATCTTTCCTTGAGTGGGTCATTATCATCCTCATTTTGGTAGAAGTTGTCATTTCCATCCTCAAAGACTTCTTGCAGTGGATTTAATCAATTTTTTATCATTAAAAAATTTTTCCTTTATCAGCAGTCATGACTACGTTCTATTACTTGCTTGATCCTATCCTTCATCTCACCTTTCTTATCGATGCTCTCTTTGGCGTGCTCGCTATCATTTTGGTGCGCAATATTTTTGCAAAAACTAATGCAAAACTTATGGCGCCTTTTTTGATAAGCGCTTTTGCTGTGGGCGTGCTTTTGTTTTTCTATTTAACTGATGCCGTTTCTATTGCTAACGTTTGGCTCAATTCACATCAAAGCACACCACTTCTTTACAAAATTGCTGGTATTTGGGGTAATCACGAAGGCTCCATGTTGCTATTTTTTACTTTTCTCGCTGCCTGGGTAACACGTCTTCGTCACAGTGAATGTATTCGTTTAGCATCTTTTATATTACTTGCTCTTGGTGGTTACCTGTATTTTGCTGCAAACCCCTTCGCGGTGTTAGCTGTCAAAATGATAGCAGGGCAAGATCTAAATCCTGCCTTGCAAAATCCATATCTAGCTATTCATCCTCCCATTTTATATGCCGGTCAAACTCTATGCTTCCTGCTCTGGATCAAAGCATGCCTTACACCAGATGATCCCAAAATTCCATTTTATACCCGCTTGTGTTTTGGCCTCATAACGCTAGGTCTTGCTCTTGGTGCTCGTTGGGCCTACGGAGAGCTTGGCTGGGGAGGATTCTGGTTTTGGGATCCGGTTGAAACTGTCTCACTATTCCCGTGGCTTGCCATTGCTGCAGCGGTGCACGTTTGTAGAAATGATGTACGCCGGCAAAGACTTTGCTTGCTCATCACATTTCCCATCGTGATGTTAGGATTAACATTGGTGCGTTCCGGTGTGCTTGTTTCAGTGCACAGTTTTGGCTTTGATGCATTTAACGGCATTTGGCTTGGAGTTTGCACATTGATGGTTGGCGTAATTTCCATTGCGTCATTGCGAGCCTCTGTAAGAGGCGTGGCAATCCAGTCTGTCTTGTCGAAATTATGTACTGGATCCTCACGAGAGCTAGCTCTCTCTCAGGATGACGAAAAAAGCGCTAGTGCAACTAGGTCATTGCGAAGTCCGCAGGGCTGTGGCAATCCTTCTTTTAGCGTCATTCTGAGCGAAGATTTTGCTTCGCGTGAGAATCCAGGTTTTTCCACTAGACTCCCCGTTGCAAAACGGGGGCCAGTGCCTACTTTCCGCACCGCCATCCCCATCGGCTTCTTGTGCATTCTTGTCGTATTTTGCGCTCTCATTCTAGTTCCCGTACTAGCAAAAATCTGCCTTAACGCAAACATCAGCATCGACGAAAGCTTTTTTCATCAATACATCAACCCCTGCCTATTGGGCCTTCTGCTTTTTGCGGGTCTTGCTCCCCATATGAAAGCGCACTGGTGGAGCTTTGCCAGCGCGGGGCTTTGCACTGGTCTTTGGTGTTTGCTTGTGCAACCACATTTTCATCTTCTCGCCATTTGTGCTGCTCTTGTTGGATTTTGGTTGATGCTGAGTTCTCTTAATCACATCAAGTCTGTCTTTACCAAAGGATTTGTTGCTGCGCATTTGGGGGTAGGGCTTTGTATATTGGGTGCATCGCACGCAGAAATTTTTACCACCAAACAGGAGTTTAACCTCAATCAATTGTCGTCCACTTTTGCAGCGCAACCTTTGCATTATATGTCTCAAACCAGCGTCGAATCGCCAAGTATCACCAAAGAAATCTTCACGATTTCCATAGCTGAAAAACTGTTGCAACCTGAAATCCAGCATTTTCACATTAGTCGTGTTACTAAGCATCAAACGGCGATCACACGTGTAGAGCTAGATGATGTTCACGCTACTGTGTTTAAAGAAGAAGACAGGATAAAAATTGAGCTCACCCACAAACCTCTCATCAATATCTTTTGGCTTGGTATCCTTATCGTGTTGATAGGAATTGGAGTAAGTGCGAGATGCGGTATATTTAACGGCGTCTATAAATAATAATCATGAGCAGCAAAGGACAGGAAATAATTGCACCTAAAATTAGTTCTGGACCCCCGAAAGTAATTAATAGAATAGAATATGGGATAAGACATAAACAATATGATAAACTTTTTGATAAATACGTATCGAAAGTTGATTTGCTAATAAAAAGCATAAACCGATGATAAAAAATAAAACTAGCAAAGCAGTGTAGTAATGTTATAAAAGCCACCGATCCGGGTAGCCAGTATAATACACTAGTCATGGGTATATAGGATGTTAGAGAAAAAAATAATAAAAATGGATTACTCAGTAAACTAATCCAGCCAAAAATTTGTCTTGTTCTGTTGTTGAAGATGCGTGATGCGAAAAGAAATACTATACCAATAGAAAAAAGTATGCCGCTTATCACATATCGTATTGTATCTGAGCTATAAAGATTAACATCAAAGTTTTTAGAAGTCTGCGTTAAAGGCTTATTACCTATTCGATCTGTTAAATTTGTATTGCTGCCAGACCTAACTAACAAGTCGACAATTTCTGTTCTCTTACTTTTTAACTCTTCGCTGGTAGTATTTACTCTATCATGGTGCACATGAAGAGGTGTTTGCCGAAGGCGATTATAGGCATTAATATCTGCCCCTGCATCTAATAGAGCTTGAGCAATTTCAGCATTTTTTGCCGTATGAAGTGGTGTATCTCCTGTATAATTTCTAGCATTTAGGCTCGCTCCATGTGCAATAAGCAACTTTACTGATTGAGCATCAGGGACAAGATGAAGTGGCGTATCGAGATTGCTGTCCCTAGCATTAATTTTTGCCCCTGCTTCAATCAGAACCCGAGTTGTTTCAGCATTTCTACTCCAATGCAAGGGTGTAAGACCACTTAAACAAGTACTATTTGGATTTATACCATTATTAAGATGCTGCTTGATTTTAATGGGGTCATGCTCACCAAATACTGGTGAGCCTACTTGATGTGCAAATACATCTATTAAAATACAATTATATACTTCCCCTACATGACTAAATCCTATCCAAAGTAAATAAATACCTAAAAAAATTTTATCAACTATCCGAAAAATCATATATTCAGCCTTAATCTTTTGATCCTTGTGATTATAGCCCTTCGGCTATTGCAGATCGAGGATGAAAATAGAAAATTGAACACACCTGCAAGTCTCTCATCAATATCTTTTGGTTGAGTATCCTTGTGATATTGTTGGGAATATAGTCAGAACACTACAATTTAATTATAAGATCGCTACGTCGCTTATGCTCCTCGTGAAGACAAAAATTAAGCGTTTAAAGTCTTTGCGAGCAATCTAAGATTGCGCGGCAATCTAAATTTATGTGCTCAATTTATATGAGTCTGGCTATAGCTGTGAGTAGGCGATATCAAGTTATCTCTCTATACGCTTGAATAATCTTATTCCACGTATCCGCTTCATCCAATTTGTTATATAGCTCTGCATATTCACCATTCCTAGGGGAAGCTACATGTACGTTATTACTTCTCAGCGTTTCTATTATATGATCATACTCATGGCTGATGATTTTGCCTAATACAGCCCCGGCGCTTCGTTGAATATAATCTTTTGAAGGTCTCCGACCAAAGGCTAAATGCATAAAAACGGAATCGATATCCGCTTCATTCCCTTCAAGAACCCGCTTTATCGCAGCTAAATAGATCTCTTTTTTGGAAAATACCGTCCACAATGCTTCTACAAAAACACAATTGGCGTTGTTAAAATCTGCTGAGTGATGAGGGCTTTGCTGAACACTATTCACTAGTTCATTCCATTTAGGATCCTCAAGCGATCGACTCGGATTGAAAACTTTAAAAAACTTTTTGTGTTTCTCTGTTTCTGTAATACTTCTCGTCCCAACAAAAGTTGGAGCTGCCACAGCATTTAGCTCAACAGCTGATAATGCATTTAGCATTTCACAAGAACTTGCACTGCAATATAATGCGCTCCATTCTCCTATAAGATTGCGCGTGGTTTCTGTCATGATCTCATGCACAATTTTTGGATGGCATAATCGAGCGAGGCCAACATTAGCTTTCCACCAGCTAGTGTTACTTATCCCGCCAACCCCAAAGCTAGCCTCCCTAAGAAATTTCATGAGGGATAATTTCATATACACATAATGCCTGTGTTCAAAAGGCTGATCAGCGCTACAGTCTGCAATAATTCTCTCAAGTAGTGCGTCACCTGTTCTGACAGAATGACGTAGTTTTTCGCAGCCCTCTGGGGTTAGGCTCTCTTGTTCCATATTGGAAATTTCCCAGAAACGATTAGCGTAGAAGTTTACAAACGCCATACTAACTAAGTATACAGCGGTGTTCTCAAGACTCATGTCAGATAATTTCCATTTAATAATGGGGTGGATAGATTGGCTTGTTGGTACTGGAATGGCGGGGTCATTTAAGAGGGCAATAACATGGCTGCAATCGGAAGGGGCGCCCAATGAATCATCTGGAGTTACGTTCCCAGCTTCACCTTTGCATCCTAGCATAGGAGGTTTAGCTAAAAATTGATCAACAATACTTTCGCAATAAGAGTCCCCATGACTGGCGTTTGCTGTTATTTGTAGGGTGAATAATGTCCAAGCTAAACTTATTATCGAATACATTTTCATGTTTCATACCTTGTAATGAATCGTACTAAACAAAATATAAAATTAAAACATTAATAAAAATATAATAAAAAATTAATAAATTAGTTATAAATATAATCACAGAGAATGTTTGGTTGCGTTAAATTTATTTATTTTTCACGACTTTTCATAAAAAAATATGATGTCATTATAAATACCATTTTGAATTTAGAAATGTCTCGACATGATGCGTAAATTATTAAGAATATTTATATTAGCTGTAGAAACTTTTTCTGTATGCTTGTGTGCAAGTGCAGTTCATCGCGTTAGTGATACAGATCAACTAATGCAGCGCGAAAACCCTAGATGGCTCAATGCACACGTTGAAAAAATGTCGGCAAGGGATCAGCTTGATTCTATAAATGATTTTAAGGCAGAAATTAATAGGTACAGAAAACAGACGAATTATATTCTTCCTTTAGGGACAAAATCCAAAGCAAAATTAAAAAATATGTCGTCTTGGCTTTATAGCAATTTAGTCGCTGACTCCTTTAATCAAAATGATTTGTTGGATATTATCCAATGCGCAATTTCTCTTTCAGAATGCTATTTTTCGAGTCATTATCTTTTTGATGCGCTTGAGAATCAATTATGGGAGTGGGGTTATCAACCTCCACGTTTGGACGATTTAGGCTATACGAAATTATTCTATGCAATGGCGCAATCACAATATTTTCCAAAAAAACAATCAGGAATGTTTGTATCTTTCTGTCCTATTTGCCCAGAACAGCGCGATGTTGAGGAAACATCATCATCTTCTTCTTTGGATTCTTCTGCAGGCTTTGAGTTTCACGCGTACTTAGGAAACATTGTTGATCGTGCAAGAAGAAAAATTCAAAACAACAACTTAGGTTTTTATAAAAAGAAAGAGATTGCAGAAATTCTGACCAACATCGTCATTGGCTATAACATGATGAGCGGAAAAGCCTTTTCAAGAATTAAAGAACAATTTGAACCAACGGATTTTCCGCTGGATGTAGCAATTACTACGTTGGCAGATTTATTAGATACTTATGCTGATGATGTGCAACGAGAACGATTTATAAAAGATGCCATCCCCAACAAAAAGAATTTATACCGGGGTTTGCTTCTCGATTTCATTTGCAAGCCTGAAACAGGTTCATCAGCAAATTTTTGCTTTGATCCCACACAAGAAATGCCAACAGATGTATTAAAAAGGCAAAGAAAGCTTATTTTAGATTTAAGGGCAGTAATCAACAGTGAACCAGTAAAGAAAACGAAACCATCCGGTTTTGAAATACGAGTGAAGAGGGAGTTGGGTTCTCATTACAAGGTAAAAGGTAATGTGTACGATCCAAATTTGTGCAGTGAGCTTGATCTTGTCGTCACGAATACTCAAACTGGTGAGGTTACCAGAATAGAACCCGATGGCTATTTTCACTTTAATCAAAATTTTCACGGAGCTGAAATAACAAGCGATCTCAATGGAGAAACTCGTTTAAAATCTAGTCTTTTTCAACAGTTCGGGAAAGTTTTAAGAGTTTCAGGCGCTTGTGATACTGCAGCATATGAGAGCCGAATTAGAAGTGTTTTAAGCGTTATGAGAGGTAAAGATTTTAAAAATAACCGAGTCTGGTTTATTCCATCCCCTAGGATAAGAACCTCTGAATACGCATCGTGCTTCTGATAGATTTACTTGTTTTTAACAAAATAGTGCAAAAATCAGTAATAGATAAAAAGATTGCCCAAGCATAGTCTTTTGGATCAAAGTTTGTTAGTATCTCAAGATCAGTGAGGTTGAACACTATATGGAATCATTTTTATCTTTCGTACATGAATGGGGCTATATTGCTGTTTTCCTTGGTGCCATTGTTGAAGGCGAAACCGTTATTCTAACAGCGTCTGCACTTTCTTCACTCGGCTATTTAGATTTTTACAAAGTTATGGCTATCACCTTTTGCACAACGGTGGTTGTTGACCAAGGTTTGTTTTTGGTTGGAAGGCGTTACGGTCCAACGTTTTTTGAAAAATTCCCAAAACTTCGTCCTCGTGCTGACCGTGCTTTTAAACTTTTACACCGTTTCGATCGCTGGTTTATTCTAGTTTTCCGTTTCATATATGGTATTCGTGTGATTAGCCCAATTGTGATTGGTGCTGCAAATATTGAGCATAAGCGTTTCACTCCTTTGAATATACTCTCTGCCTTCATCTGGACAACGATTAGCTGTTACAGCGGCTACGCTATGGGTGATATGCTTGAATCCCTCCTTAAAAACCTCGAAAAAGCCGAGCATTACTTTATGCTAGGAATCGGTGCTGTTGTCGTATTAATAGCAGCTTATTGGTGGTGGAAACGTCGCAAGCGACTCTAAATTTTTAAAGAAATAGAAAGCAGCTGAAAAGCTTTATTTGTTATTTAAATTCAAAATTATCAATTAATGCAAAATTAATAGTTAATATCATAAAATATTATCGTATCTTTAGATAAGATATTTTATGAAAAGTTCTTTTTGCCTAAAAGTTTTAACTTTGTGCTTAATCTTGCCAAAAATATTGGGTATGGAAGCCGGTGTTGATAATGACGTTATTGTCTTAACCAGAAAACCAACCCAAATCATACATATAGATCTTCAGCTTACCATGACTACTGCTGAAGAAAAATCACTTCATAAACTGACAAAAGACCTGAAAGACAAAAGGCTTAACCAATATCAAGTAGATAAAATATTTTCAAATGCTGCTATCTCAAACTGGCGGTGTACAATGGATTTTTTACTAACACCTCATGAAAGTCAGCTATCTCCATCTCCATGTCGCATTAATGATGTCCTTTTTAATGCCGCGGCTTTTGATAACCAACCTTTAGTAAGATACTTGATTAACCTCTCAGAACAACAACTTAGGCCTGATCAGTGGGGCATGAATGAGGCTTTATGGATAGCAACGATATATTGCAAAGCAGCAATGGCAAGACTGTTACTAGATCGTTCAGCAGGGCAACTTTGTCCTAACAAAAATGGTATAAGCAATGCTTACGCTAAAGCTGTAAAATGCGGTTTTACTGATGTCGCAGACATTTTGCTACCTTATAAAAATGTTCTCGAGCATTAACAACTACTGAGCTGGTAATCAGTATTCTTTATTAGATCTCTGACGAGTACTAATTTCTTACTCTTGTTAGCATCATACAAAAACGCTCTAAATAACCCTTATTTGTCGGATAAGAATTAAAAGCCGCAGTAATAGTTATCCAAGTGTTTGCTCTAGAAAGACTATCTGTTAAAGTTTTAGGCATTTTCGTTGTAGGATTGCTTGCAACAAAATTTGCCAAGTACTCGGGAAATTTTTGTGTGATAGAAATTTTGTCTGGGAAATGCAAAAAAAACTCACTTGTTGCTGGCGAATCATCAAGTACGATTCTCATACAATAATTAAGCAATGCATAACGTTTTTGAAGCAGCACTTGTAGTGCATATACTAAGTTTATTTTTGAGTCTTCTAAGTAGTCTTGAGGAAAAAAATCCCCTCTCTCGTTTAAATATTTTAGGGCATGCTGTCTTATATCACGTGTTTTTTCTAAAGGACCTTCATAATCAAAGTTGTTCATTAAGCAATTCTTTAACCATATAAAGCACGCTGCAGATTCTTCATTAAATTTGTGTTGACATAGTAAAATTTCTTTAGTTGTTCCTATAACATCTTGTGAAAAATTTCCGTCGCAAACAGTAAAAATAGAGAAAGATTCTTTTCGATTTTTTAAGGCAGAGGGATTCGATTGTTCTGAGAACCTTTCATCTGAACTGCTAGAATTGGTAGAAAAAGAATATTCACGTTTTGCTAAGCTATCTCGCCTAGCTAAATCATCCACATCATCTGATTTTGTCCAACAACAGCAAGCATCAATTTTCATTCCAGCTAATAACAAGAAAATCAATAGTGAGCTGAAACAATATTTCATATCCCTCTGTTTAAGCTATAGATTCATTTCATTTTTTAGCTTAACCGAGATTTTCTTAATAACAAATGAAGAAAAGAAATATTGCAGTACCGCTAACCACCTTTATAAAGTTCTTCTCCACGAAATTTGCAATGTATTTCATCTGCCACTTTTTCCTCTTGAGTCTTTGGTACAATCAGATCTCCGCTAACAAATGCATTTAAAAGAGCCTGCGCACGCTCAAAAGAAAATACTGTTTGTAGAGCATTTAGATAGCCTTGCTCATTTTGAGATGTTGCTTTTTGCAGTAACCATGTGGTTTTACTCAATTCAAATTTAGTAAAGTCAGCCCCAGGTCGGTCTGGTCTGTTTATGAAAAGAGCTAGAGCACGTTCATCAGCGAAATATTCTTGCAATTTGGCTAAACAAGCAGTTTCTGTTTTCTCTGACACATTTTTGAGAAGTTCCATGGTTTTATCAAATTCTGTATCAGTAAAATCAGCACCAGGACGATGCGGCCAGTTGCGATAGAGAGCCAGCGCGCGTGCTTGAGAGAATTTTTGTTTCAATGCATTTGAGTAGCCTTCCTCAGTTTTATCATGTGTTTCGTATAGAATTTGTATGGCTTTATCAAATTCTTCATTAGTAAAGTCAGTTCCAGGACGGTGAGTCCAATTTTGATAAAGAGCCAGCGCGCGTGCTCGAGGGAATTCTTTTGATAGTATTTCCAAATAGCCTTTTGTGGTTTTATTTTCAGCAGCTAAAATCATTGCCATGGCTCTATCAAATTCTGTATCAGTGAAATCAGCTCCAGGTCGCTGTGGCCAATTTTGGTAAAGGGCTAGCGCACGCATTTTAGAAAAATTTTCTTGTAATCTTTTTAAACAATCTGCTTTTGTTGGACGCCATAAACTACGTAAAAGATTTATGGTTTTATTAAATTCTGTATCAGTAAACTCAGCACCAGGGCGATACGGCCAGTTTTGGTAAAGAGCTAGAGCACGATCAGGGGAAAATGCTTGTTGTAATATTTGTAAGCAATGTTCCTCAGTTGTATCTATTGAATTCTGTAAAAGAGATATAGATTTTGTAAACTCTGTATCAGTAAAATTAGCTCCAGGTCGGTGTGGCCAGTTTTGATAAAGAGCAAGGGTCCGTACTTGAGAAAATTTTTGCTGTAATGCGGTTAAGTAATCTTCTTCTGTTTTATAATGTGTTTCGTGTAGAATTTGTATGGCTTTATCAAATTCTGTATCAGTAAAGTCAGTTCCAGGACGGTGAGTCCAATTTTGATAAAGAGCCAGCGCGCGTGCCTGAGAAAATTTTTTTTCTAGAGCGTTTAAGTATGTAGAGTCATTGTGTTTTCTTAAAATTTTTAACGCTCGTTCCTGCTCTTTAAGCGTGAAATCACTTCCAGGTCTAAATGAAGATTGCATGAAAGTAGCATAAATAGCTTGAGCTCGTTCAGGAGAAAAATACTGTTGAAATGTTTCTGTAGATGCGTTTGGAATTAATCTATAAATCAGCATGCCTAGAGCGTATTCCTCGCGTGTAAAATGCTTTCCTTCTCTAAATCGATTTGCTAATTGATTAGCTTGTGATTCAACAGTAATTCTGTAATTTCTCGACTCGCTATAAAGCAAGCTAAAAACAGCTGGTGCGATTTTTACAATGCCATTTGCATCTTTTACCATGCCTCGTTCTAATCGTGCTTCTATAATAATATCACTTAGTGGGTAACTTGAATTTGGCGCTTCTATAATATAGAAATTTTCAAAAGTTATAATAGTGCTATCGGTTTTACCCTTTAATAACATGCCATTATCACTAAATAATGGGGCAGAAATCGTAGCATTATCTTCAAACTCTATTTCGAAGAAAGAGCATTTCAACGAATTTAATGCAGTAAGGATAAAAAAAAGAAATACAGCAATATAATGCATAAAGCTCAAATCTCACCTATAAAAATTTAGCATGATAGTATTTACTCGTACTTTTCTAGCTTAGCTAAAATTTTCTTAACCACAAATGAAGAAAAATTTCATGGTCATAGCAATGAATTTTTCTTCACCACTGTGCTAAAGGGTAGGGCATTGCAAACTGCTAGAGATTGACGAACATCATCAATGGTTATTTCAGCCAGAGGTTCTAACCTTTCCACTGAAAAAATTCCACCAAAATTAATCGACGTTAATAATACTAAAAAAATCCGCATATTTTGATAATCTTAGAATTTTATTAATAAAAATATAAGATAATACAGATAAGTATATTATTTATATGAAATATGTATATAAAAAGTTTTTTAAATTTTTGCTGTGTTGTGTTGTTGTTATGTGTCTCGCGGCTTGAAAGCGCAACAATGCCTTTGGCTGACAACGTACCTAGTCCTCCAGTAGGTTGTGATCGACATGTTGCTAACCTAATCAATGCATACAAAATTGGCTTAGTGCCGGCATACGCAACTCCTCAGAAATTACCTGAAATAGACCAAAATGCAATTCTACTGGATGCTTTCTGTAAGCATCTTATTGAGTTTAGAAACCCTCATGATTTACCAAACGCACGAGATTCGTTGCTGCTCTTAAATGCTTTACGAACTATGCATGATAATATTAGTGCTTTTGCGTTTCAAATGCCTAATGCGGCCTTTTCTGAATATTTTCGTTATACATTAGCTGCTGTTACAGATCGTTTTTATTTGGCAAACATTGAAAATCAGGTGGTTAATAATAGAGGATTTATAGGAGAGGCTGTGTTTCAAGGGATTCCCAATGGCTCACCCTCAAATCCAGAAATTTTTAGACAAACAATTAATCATCTGCTTGGACGTATTTTTGTAGTTAAGAATACACACAAAGGGCCTGATATTGTAGAAACTGCGAGTGGTATGATTATTCCTAAAAATGGACAATATAATGAGATTGCTACATGCTGTCATGCCTTAGCATTGCACGATTTCTCCCCAGATCTTGAATTTTATTTTGTGCGCGCGGGTAGTCTTAATCCTGAAACAGGACTTCCTTCGCCAGAGCGTATAGCAGCAACACTAGGTATACTTGCTGAGGAAGTTGGCACACAACATTTTATTGAATATTTGCGCCAAGAAAGTAATGATACAGACCATAATAATAACGTACGGCGTATTACCAGCTTTCGAGCCACAGGTAGATCGTACACTTCTATACTAGAAAGCCATATTCCAAGACACTTCCTACATGAAGATAGTGGGTATGGGTTTTTCTTGGCAGATAAAGGATTTCATCGTCCTGGTGTGACACTTGCTAACATTAATGTTTTAAAACAGCTTCCTACAGGAAATTATGAGTATTACGCGCTAGGCTATCCTTCTTTTTCTTACTATGGTGTATCAGGGCAAAATCTGCTCGTGCAACAGGAGGGCTTTGCTCCTCTTGTCATGACGAAAAGCCATAGTGCCCTTAAATATTCAGCAGATAGACCAATTTTTCCAGGCGAAACTATTTTAGCGCTTACGCCAAAAGGGGCTTTGCGCCATGATGCAGCGGCAATGAAGGGGATGAGTGGTGGTCCCCTTTTAAGGTTTAATACTTCTACTAATACGATTGAGGTTCTAGGTATTCTTACTTCTATTCAAATGGCAGCTAATTATGCATGTATCCTGAAGTAATTTTTCTAGACAAAGAAAGGTTAATTATATAAATTGCTAATAGAAATAGCATGTAGAGAGTGAAAAATGATAACAAAAAGCATTTTAAAAGTGGTCTTACTAATTTCTTTACCTGCTCTCTTTGCAATGGAAGCAGAGCAAATAGAAAAAGAACGGAGTAGATCTTCATCAAATGATTCTCAAAACCACGATCCAAAACTTCAGCAAAATCAAGAAGAAATTACTAAAGCTTTGGTTCAAAAAGCAGTGGAATACGGGAAATCAGAGGAAGGACTGCAGGCTGCTAAAATTTTAGAATTTCACATGAATAGGTATTATCCTCGGCAACCAATGCCTGGAGAAAACTGGGATTACTAATAAAGAAGTACATGCCCCTAAGGCAACATTTCTTATAGAATTCCCAAAACATTAAAAATATTCTTCTTTTATTCCTTGGTCTACACCCAAACCTTATACTGATGTCGCGCTTCGTTTGATAAGAATAAGTCCGTTAACCCCCAAACCAACGCATCTAAACGATCAGGAGATTTATTTGAAACTTCTGGTACCCACGCACATAACTGCGCTTCTAGTTGGGGTAGGGGTTGAACATGCTTAACTTTACCTTGCTCATATAGACTCACAATCGGTTCGGCTCGAATCATTTTACCTCGCGTTGCTCGCACCCCCTTGTAACTAATATGCGAACTGCACGCCAACAGTAAATCTTTAACCATATCACCACCTTTATTTACTTCAGCCACCACCCGGTCGGCTTCATATTTCTCATACAGTTCCACTATTTTTCGTATCCACTGCGATGGTGGCGCCTTATGTGTAGCATCTTCTAGCACATATGCCTGCCCATTACTGTGATACCCCATCACTATAATGCCCGTTTCATCGCTAGTTTCAGCATGTGTTTCTGCCGGGTCAACCGCTATAATAATCCGTCGCCAATCTTCATTGGGTGGTTTTTCATAAACAATTTTATCAGGTGCCCACAATGCCCCCTCTGTTTCATCCAACATTTGCGCATAAATTTCTTGGGCCTCAAGCCTTGTGCCTGCAAATTGCTTATTTAAATTTTTCAAAAACCCCGGTGCTAAATTTGCCGCATTATCAAAAGTAGATCCACGTGTTACCACGCAAGCATCATCATTTATTAGTTGAGTAAGCACCGAATTTCGACGCGGCGTTGTTGTGACAATACATTTCGGGTCATTTCCCAAGCGCAAACATAAACTTAGCTGTTCCCAAAATGCTTCTGTATTTTTAAATTTTGCTAGCTCATCAACCCACGCTGCATCAAACTGAGGGCCTCGCAAACGTTCATATCTATCCGCACTATATATACGCACCTGCGCACCATTATGAAATTCAAGTAAGCCATCACCTTTATGATATTTTTTAAGTGCACCTTTTGGAATAACGCTAAGCAATCCGCTTTCACCTTCAACCATCACTTGGCGTGCTTCAATAATTGTTTGGCCAATCAACGCAATGTGCTTATAGCGAGTATCTCTAATCCAGCTCCACACCGTTTCAGCGCCAGTGCGTGTTTTGCCAAATCCACGCCCTGCTAAAATTAGCCACGTATTCCATGGTTGATGGGTTGGTTCGCGTTGCTCCGGTCGTGCTGTATGTTCCCAACTTTGGTGATTCTTTTCTTCTTTTTGTGCGAAGTATTTTTCTATAGTAGTGTTGAAAAGAGGCTTAATTAATAATAAAAGCGTCTTTCTTTTTAAAGGAGGAACTAGAGTATTTAGTGCAGCTTGATACATACAAAATTTTTTGAAATTTTTAATAAAATCAGTATTACTCCAAACTCAAAAAAGCCCCTAATTTTTTTGCCCATATCTTTGATTGCTTTTTAAACTTTTCTTTAAAAGCTATAATAAAACACTTAATAAATTTTAAATATCATTAATAAATAATTAAAAAATTATTAATAATAATTTAATTACTTTTTGGCAAGATATTATTATTATCTTACATGGAGTAAAAATATGAGAAGGGATTTTATAAAAAAGAGGATTAAAACCGTATCGATATGGACTGTAGCTATTGTGATTCAGCTAGGATTATCTACGGGCATTGAAGCAAGTTATGAAAATGAAATTATTGCAGGTGATAGTATTTCAGGTTACTCGGGTGATGGAGGGTCTGCTACTGCTGCAAAATTAGCAAATCCCTATGCTGTCGCGCGAGATTCCATTGGTAACTTGTATATTGTTGATAATACAAATAATGCTATTCGAAAAGTTGATACGAATGGCATAATTTCCACTCTTATTAGTGGATTAAATAATCCGCAAGGTGTTTGTGTAGACGCAAGTGATAACATCTATGTGGCAGATCAAGGTAATTTGCAAGTAGGCTTTTATAATGCAACTGCTCACACATATAACGCTAGTTTTATCTCGGGAATTTTTGCGCAAACCATTGGTATTGACCAAAGCAATAAACTCTATATAGGTGCAAATTTTCCTGCACGTGTTGATAAGTACAATGCAGATGGTAGTATAAATGTCGCTAATCTAATCACTGGGGCTTCTAATCCTAAAGCAATATGCGTTGATTCATCGGGTAATGTATATGTTGCCGATCCTCACGGTGGTAGTGGGGGAACAATTGGAAGGTATGATTTTTTAAGTTCCACATATGATTCCAATTTTATTATAGGTTTAAATAATCCATACGGAGTTTGTGTCGATGTACAGGATAATATCTATATTTCGGAAGCAAATAGTGGATCAATTTCAATGGTACATGCCGGTAGTAAGACTCTTATTTCCCTTATTAGTGGCTTAAATAGGCCTCAAGGTCTTTGTGCAGATGAAGATATGAATCTTTATGTAACAGAAGGTAATGCTAACGTGGTTCGTAAATTCTCTTTTCCTTTTCTTACAGTAGATTTTACAAACGGTGCAGAACTTTCAGCACCAGTTACAGGTAGTATTAAGTTTGTTGGTGCAAGCGACAGTGATGTGTGTACTTTTGATGGTTCAGCAACCAATGACGTATGGGTAAATAAAGGTAAAATGTCAATAAGCTCAAGCGCACCAATAATGAGTGGTCGGTTTGTGCACCTAGATGGTGGTGATGTGATTGTCACAGAAGGGTTTGTCCTTCCTCCTGTAGCCATGGATCAGGATGGTATTCTAGATGTACATACTACTGATAGTGTTAGCCTTAACGAGATTGCTGGTCCCGGAATACTCTCAATTGAAAGTGATAGAAATAATGTGGTTGATGTAACATCTGATCTAAGTTCAAATACAGCAGGTGGTATCAACATGAACCATGGAGAAATGCACGTAAATGGCGGTAAAACCCCGGTTGCTCCTCTTAAAATTGCTAACGGTGTACAGTTAAGACTTACTAGTGGTCAAGTTTCTAAGGCACTAACGGTGGATGCTGGGGGAACTGTTGTGGTGGATGCTGGAAAAAAGGTGGGGGATGTTTTATCGCAAACACTTACTTATGATTTTGATGTTAATGATGGGTATTTTAAGTCAGGGTCTAATGTACTTGCTTGGCCGTCGGGGTTGACTGGGTTTGATAATGGTACAGCGGTTGCTGGTGAAACCAATGGTCCTTTTAGTATTTGGTTTACTACAGACACGTCTGATCAGCATAGAAATTATGGAGGTGTGAATCTTACCTTTTTTAATCCCGGCGGGTTTGCATTTGGTTGGACACGATATATTTATTATAATAGTGACGCGACGATGAACTCAGCTCATCCAACTATTGTTATCCCAACAGACAACGACGTAGCTCTTGTTGGTGACGTGCTTATGCAGTCTGGATCATCGGTAGATCTTGGTGCTGGTGCAACTTGGGCACATGATGTCACGGTAACTTCGGTAAGCTAAGTACTTCAATTATTAGTCTGCAATTAAATAGGAGCTTCGTGCTCCTATTTTTTTTGTTGCTGTCTTTGTCATTAGAGTTTCTCTAAATTGCTCCATTCTCCAGCTTATGTTATATTTAAACAATGAGCAGATCATCTAAATCATCCCTGAGCTCGCTTTTACGCTCAACCCCATTTCAACTGTTGCTCTGCATTCTTTTGGCAAGCCTTTTTGGAAGAATGCTGCCCCAAGAATTCGTGCGCGGTGCCTATACCCTCAGCCTATTTTTCATCGATTGCATACTCTTTCTTTTGCCGTTAATGATCTTTTCCTACATGTTCAACGCGCTAATCGCTGCCGAAGAAAAAGGTCCCGTACTGGTGTTTTCTCTGCTTGGTCTGATTTGTCTTTCAAACGCAGTGGCTTTGTGTTTCGCCTACGGAATAGGAAGTGTAGTGATCCCTCATCTGGCTGTGCACATAGGGTTAACTGAAATTTCATCATCAGTTCATCCATATTTCCGCCTACCTTTTAAACACGGAATTCGCACTGATTTCGTAGCTTTAAGCGCATTCATCATCGCATTTTTTTGCGTTAAGGCTAAAGGAAAAATTCAAGCCACTAGCAGCTTCATTAGGCTGATTCATAAAATCCAAGCAATAATTGTGACGTTTTTGAAAAAAGCTTTTCTGCCTATACTGCCCCTCTACGTGTTGGGGTTCATGCTAAAAATGAGCAGCGAAGGTACTCTCACATTTTTATACACCGAATACCTTACCATTTTTGCTCTCAACGTGGTGGTAAGTTTTTGTTACGTACTCGCTTTTTATAAGCTTGTCAGCATCGGCTATAAGCCTCTAAAAACATTAATTTTAAACATGCTTCCTGCAGGTATTACTGGATTTTCCACAATGTCCGGAGCAGTTACAATGCCGGTAACTTTAGAGTGCACGGAAAATAATGTTAAACATCCAACCTTGGCGCGTATGGTTATTCCCACTGCCTCTAACATGCATATGCTAGGCGATGATATCACCATTACTTTAACCGCTTTAACCTTAATCATGGTAAGTGGAGCGCCGCTTCCAAGTTTTACTGAATTCCTTCCTTATATAGTTGGATTTTGTATTGCCAAACTTGCTTGCGTTGGAATTGCCGGAGCTAGCCTGCTTGTGGTGTTGCCAGTGCTTAAAGAACATTTAGGATTTTCATCAGAAATGGTAAGTCTCATTACTACCTTATACGTGTTGCATGATCCTTTTGGTACATTTCATAACGTAATGGGCAATGGTGCGTTTGCATTATTTGTCGAGAAAATTTTTACAAAAGCCAAGTTAGTTGGTGTGAAAAAAATAAAAAATTCAAGAAAGCCTTCTTAGAATATTCTCTCTGATTTTTGAGGTGAAGAAATAAAAATATTCGTATGCTCGTTAAAAAGACTAAAAGTTGTAAAAAAATCTATTAATGAATTACGAACAATCTATTTTATATACTGACTATTGTCACGTATTTATCTTAGTTATATTACTGCATAATTCCTTTTGCTATGAAAGATAACATTGAAATTCAAATTGTATTTTATGTTCTTGATGAAATCGCGAAAAGGCGAAAAGAACTTGGAATGTCCCATAGAAGCTTAGCTGAGCGTACACGTATCGACCGCTCTACAATTAGTCTTATTGAAAATAAAAAACGTAACCCAAGCTTATTTATTATCTTAAAGATATGCAAAGCTCTGGGAATTTCTTTGGCAAAGACTCTCAGACAATACGAAAAAGTAGCTTCGAAAAGAAAAGAGAAGAATTAAATCTTTCAATAAAAAACCTCTCCCGTTCGTAAAAAAAAGAGCGAGAGAGTAAGAATCTAAGGCTTACTACTTGTAAGAAGAAGGCTTTAAGAAGGCTTTAAGAAGGCTTTACAGATTTCACCGGTAAAGCAGCAGGTTGTTTTGTAATAAATACACCAGAGGTAAAATCTCCTCCAGATCCCATATAGGACTGAATCTCAGGTAATGTCCTGTGGTCATGACTGTAAATAGAGAGTTTTTCCCCAGAAGCAATTGCAATCCCTGCATTAGCCGCATCCTCTGCAGGGTCAATAATTTCAGAATTCACATCAAATGTTGAAGAATACGCTCCATTCAAACTAATTCCCCAAACAGCCCATCTAAAGGTCGTATTTTCTTCTAAAGTAGCCACCGCGTGTAAATAGGCATCATTCGCATCTACTTCTGGATGCCTTTGAATAACTACAGGCTTTGTTGCGCTGCCAAGTAGACTAGAAAAGCCAGAGGCGAAATTTACATTAGAGCCAATAACAAGATGGCCTCCAGCAAGTGGTAGCATGGTGATAGTGTAAGGATCCGCGGAGCCAATTTCAATAACAAGCGTACAATTCGCAGGAAGAGGGCTTTGAAACCAAGTAAGAGGGCTACTAGCAGGTGGTTGAGTTAAGGAAAAATGAATGACGGTGCCACGAGCAGGCGTTGGTAAAGCATAAGCTACTGCTGGGTAAATAGGTGCATCTGGACCAGAAAGTGTATTCCCTAAAACAAGAGTATCAAAATACGAAGCATTACCGTAAATATAGAGATGTTTAAGGGTAGATGGTAGAGAAGGGGGTGTTCCTGAGCCTCTGTAACTATTGGTTGGAATGTTATTAGGTGCTGGTTGTGAGTTGGATACCCCTAAATTAATATAAAGTTCTGTGCAACGGTTACTGGGCTGTGTAAAACCATTAAAGCCACCTTCGCTTCCCATCAATATGCTATCCATTCTTTTCCCATCAGCTTCTATCCCTGGAGTATATTTTGTTGCAGCGTCAAGTTGTAAACCAATGATTGCAATGAAAAGCAATACATATCTTAACTGTTTAATCATAATGAAATCTCCTTGGTTCTTAAGGTGCTGCTTAAAGATTTGCTTTGGTAATTTGCGTGGACACTCTAGTGCTGCAGTGAAGTAGCAACCATGAATATTCATGTAAGCAACTCTTAATAACCTTTATAAGGAAAAATATTTAATAAATAATTAAGTTGAACAATTAATATAATGTGTTGTATTCAAAGGTATTTTATAGACAATAGGGTTCACCTCTTCGCTTAAAAGCAAAGCGAAAAGGTGAAAAGATTTTATGCTTTAAGAGCTGGGACAAGTGTAGGTAATGCTTTAGCTTTACTAGCTTTCTCAAATTTAGAAATACTACCCGCTGCAGTAGATATATCTGCAAACGCAGGAAGGTCTCGTGCTGAAGCAAAAACTTCAAGTTCACAGTTACCTATAGAAACATGTGCATTTGCAAAATCACTAGCTGGGTCAACCAGGTAAGCATTTTTATTGAAGGTAGTATCATAAGCACCAGCCATGCTGATTCCATATATTGAGCAAGGGAATACTGTGTCTTCGCCCAGTGTTAGAACAGCTTCTGTAGCAGCGTCAGTAATTGCTACTTTAGGATGTCTTTGAATAGTGACTGCTCCTACACAATTATTTAGTGCAGTTGAGAATCCAGCTTCTGTTTCTACTGGAGCCCCAAGAATAATGTTGCCACCGTTCTTTGGGAGAACAGTTGCAAGATAAGGATCTTGATAGCCAGGTTCTATTACTACTCTAGATTTAGCAAGCAAATCTCCTTGGAACCAAAGCTCTGGCATAACTGAAGGGCGGTGAGTGAGCTTGAAGTGAACAGTTGTTCCACTAGCAGGCGTTGGTAAACCATAAGCGCTTGGAGCAAGCGTAGGACCATACATAGTGTGAGCTGAGTTACCCAAAACAAGCGTTGCCCAGTCAGTAGCATCACCTTGTATGTATACGTCTTTTACTGTGCTTGGTAAGTAAGGCATAGTACCTGTTCCATCATAAGCGGAAAAAGTTCTACTTGTATTCGATTCAACTGTTCCACCTGATGGCATAAGATTAATGTAAAGCGCTTTTACGCTAGCAGAAGGGGATACGAAACCATTGAAACCTCCGGCACTACCTAGACGAATTGTATCAATTCGCATCTCGCTGCCTTCTGGCCCGGGCTCATATATAGTTGCAGCTTCAAGGTATGACGCAAATATAGCTGCTATAGCTAATAACTTTAATTGTTTATTCATATTAGAATCTCCCTAATATTTTAAGTTGTCACCAAGTTCAACAAGAATGGTCTGGAATAATGACTTATGTACGGTTTCTTGCTGTAAAGCAGAACACAATGAAGTATTGTTTCATTATATAAATGCTTAATACTTGTATTTATACCAATCAATAGTTAATTATTATTTAAGAAATGTAATTAATATTTAAATAAATATTTTTATTCTTATTTTTTGAAAAGTGTGAAATAAGTATTAAAAATCCTCCACTACTGCTCGGTGGAGGATTTTTTATTATAGGAGTGTTCTAATTGAATTTTGGAACAGACAATTAATATTTAAATAAATATTTTTATTCTTATTTTTTGAAAAGTGTGAAATAAGTATTAAAAATCCCCCACTACTACTCAGTGGAGGATTTTTTATTATATGGGTTTTTAACCGAATTTTGGAATGGTTAATGTAGGTGATGAAGGGGCAACTTTTGTGCTGGACGTGCCTCCTGCTGCCCATCGTGACTTGATACCAGCTAATGGACGCTCGTTAGGATCAGCAGCATACAACTGAAGTGATCGGTGAGCTACAACGAAATACCCTGCATTACCAGATGCTTCTGAAGGATCAACAAGTGATGCATTTTTTTCAAACGTAACTTTACAGGGATCGCCTGGATTTATTGCTTCACCAATCCAATCCATGCTTGTTCCCTCCACAGCATAAGGGAATGTTGTAGGTTCAAGAAGCGTTAAAGGTGCTCTATAGGCTAATTTTACATTCAAATCAGGATGCCTTTGGATATTTACTGTGCCGTTTGCATTGCCAAGCAAATCAGAGAATCCAATTGCAGGTGTTATACGAGAACCTATAAATATGGTGCCACCATTTTTGGGGAATGTTGCATTGATAAAAGGATCTGCAGAATTAGGCTCAATTGCTACTCCACAACCATTAGGAAGATCGCCTTGAAACCATGCAAGAGGAGATGTTTCAGGGGCATGCGTTAGTGAAAAGCGAATAAGAGTACCAGCAGCAGGAGTTGGTAAAGCATATTGACGACCACTTGAGACAAGCGTATCAAATCCTCTAGCATCACCTTTAATCCATAGGATTTTAAGCGTCTCAGGTAAAGAAATTGCACCTGTTGCTGTAATATTTGCTGCAGGTGAGCTTCCTTGGACAAGCTGTATAGTAAGGTTTTGGCATTTTTTGCTAGGTGCTTTATATGATTGAAACCCTCCTGCACTGCCAATGGAAATGTCATCTGTTCTAAAATAAAACTTAGTTTTGGGGATTACATCTTCAGTGCCTACATCATAACGAGTAGTAGCATTTATGCATGCGTAAATAACGGAAAAAGCCACGAATAAATATTTAAAGTGTTTTATCATGATAAAATCTCCTTGAGCATTTAAGTTGTCACTAGGCTCAACAGAAACAATTAAGAGTTGTCTCAATAACATGTATCCCTGGTCGTAAAGAGCGCGATACTCAAGAATTTTGACGTGAGCTGTGTTAAGCTCATTAAAGTAAAAAAAAGTTAATATATACTTAAGTGCGCGGGTAAAAACCTATAATTATAAATAATTTTTATCAAATTTAGATAAAATTTATTGAAAGTATATTTTTTCCCTTTTGGCGTAAAAATTGCATAGACTATATGTAAGTAGAAAAAATGAGATTTTTATGAGCATAAGTATTGGTGGTACTCAAGGCATTATTAATACGGCAGATCGTATAGCAAAAAAGCTAGGTAATACTCAAGCCCAAATAGCTTCAGGTCTACAAAATCCTAACCCTGCAACAGATCCTATAGCTTCTACTCTTTCAAAGAGTATCGATGGAAATATCTCTATTGCAAAACGAACGCAAAGCGTTGCTCAGCAAGCAAACAAGACCGTTCAAATAGCTTATACTGTGCTGCGAGCAAACGCAGATATTTTAACTCAAATGAGAGCTCAAGCAATAGAAGCAAGCAACGGTACTTATAGCAACGATCGCGCATCAATGAACGATACATTTCAACAAAATATCGCTTTAATTACCGAAAATGCCTTATCTAAATGGGGCTCCAGAACGTTGCTCGATGGAACACTTTCTATGAATTGCCAAACAGGTACTGTTATTCAAGAAGCAAATGTTTCTGGCTCTATTGTAACATCCCCATTGAATACAGGTGATTTAACGATTAATGGGATTGATGTGGGAGCAGCATCAGGAACAGCCCAAGATATTGCGACGGCTATAAATGCGCAAGCAGGCTCCACTCAAGTGATAGCATCGGCTCTTACATCTGCTACAGGGGTGAATGTATTTAGCAATGTGGTGGTGACTAATCCGCAAGTTGTTATTAATGGTGTTACGGTTCCAGTAGGTGCTTTTTCGGGTACTGAATCCGCTGACCAAATTGTTGATCAAGTTGTTGCTGCTATCAATGCATATCCAGGTTTGTCAGGTCAATATATAGTTGCATCAAATGCAAGTGGGTATTTGCAGATCAATGCCACAGATGGTAGCAATTTAACAATTGCCTATAGTGGAATTTCGCCAGCAAATATCGCAGGTCCTAATGCTGATACGTACGTTGGCGCTGTAACTTTAGCATCTGTAAATTCTATAACGGTGGGCGGAAATAATCCAGGAAATGCAGGATTTACAAATGGCACAACTGCAGCTTTTGGGGTAACAACAATTACTCTATCTGACATGCAAGCCTCAGCTATTTTTGGCTCATCGCTTCCAGATCTTACGACTCAATCCAATGCACAAGCAGCTATAGCTGCTATCGATACTGCTCTTGCTAATGTTTCAGCTGAAATTAGTAGGATTTCATTGTATAGTAAACAACTTGAAAATGTTGAAGATAGCATGGGGGATACAGTGCTTGGCCTTCAAGATAATCTAGCAGCTGTTCGTGATGTGAATTTTGCAGAAGCCATTTCAGATGCTGCACGCCTTGAAGTTATGCAAGAAGCTGCGACAGCAGTTCTAGGAGAAAATCTTCGCTCCTTAGATCAGCTTGGTCATTTGGTTGCAGAAAGTCTTCGCGGTAACTGATCTCCTTCTCTGTCTTTGCGAACCTTCGCAGGAAGTATGACAATTTAGTCGCCACAAGGATTCATGCCTTAAGCTTGCAAAGAGGGCGTAAGGAATCTAGCTATATAAGTCCCAAGAAACTCCACCACAAGTATCCAACACCTAACCATATTGCTATATTTACAACGCTCACCAGTAGTCCGTATGCCCACCATTCACTAACTTGTACATACCCCATCCCAAAATATATTGGTGCTGATCCTGTTGAATAGTGCGTCATACTTGAAAACAAAGAACTAAAAAAGCCAAGCAATAAAGCCGAGATTACTGGAGGGGCACCAGCTACTAAAGCAACCGCTAAAAAAGCTCCATACATTGCACCAATGTGAGCTGTATTACTTGCAAAAAAGTAATGACTATAAAAATAAACAATTGCTAATCCATACAAAGCAACCACTGAATGGTACCCTTTGAAAATATCGCCAATTGATTGGCTAAACCAATTTGTTAACCCAAATTTTTCAAGATACCCAGACATCATAATTAAAATTGAAAGCCAGATAACAGTGCTCCAAGCTTCGTGTTCTTCTAAAATATCTTTCCATGTTAAAATTCCGGTTAACAGCAAAACGCAAATACCAAATAGTCCAGCACTTGTTGTTGGTATTCCATAATCTTCTCCAACTATCCATACGGCGATCATGATGAGAAAAACACCGGTCATTGTCCACTCTTGCAATGTCATGGCTCCCATGTCTCGAAGGTTTTTTTGCGCAATACCCACTGCTTGGGGCAATTTTTTAAGCTTAGGAGGATAAGTTAGATACAAAACTAAAGGCACTGCAATAATACTGCATATTCCTGGTACAAGAGCTGCTATAAACCAGTCACCCCAAGAAAAATGCACGCCTTGCTTTGCAGCAATTGCTTGTGCCATAGGGTTAGCAGCCATTGCGGTTAAAAACATCGAGCTAACAATCAAATTTCCCTGAAAAGCAACTAACGTTAAAAAACTACCGAGCTTCCGAGCCGTCCCATCTTCCGGGCGACTACCTAACGTTTCAGAAATTGATTTTACTATGGGATAAATTATTCCGCCTGCTCGTGCCGAATTACTGGGAATAGCAGGTCCAATAACAAGCTCGGTTAAAATAATACCATAGCCCAGACCCAGAGTACGTTTTCCCAAAAGAGCTACGAAGTTATAAGCAATGCGATGTCCTAGTTTTGTTTTAATAAAGCCACGAGCGATGAAGAAAATAAACACAACCAGCCAGACAATAGGTGACGCAAATCCATGAAAAGCTTCTTCGGTTAAGTTTAATGTATTTGTCACAACACAGGCCAGCATTCCAATTAAAGAAACAGCAGCCATAGGCAATGGCTTAAGCACAATCCCGGTGATTGTACCTACAAAAATACCAAAAAGTTTCCACCCTCTAGGGTCAACAATTTCAGGCCTTGGGAGTAGGTAAATGGCAACACCTATGAAAACTGGAACGAGCAGTCTCCATATTTCATAAGGGAGTTTATTAGCCTTAGCCATGCACTTACACAAAAAATAATTTAATAGTTAGAGTAACTTAACTTGGGCGGGTTATAAAGAAAATTTTTGGAAAATTTTAGATAAAAGTGTGGAATATATACATTTTAACAAAAGCTAAATTTGACCAAAAATTATCCAGCCGCTAGCAGTCTGTAGAAATATACTTTTTTGGGTTTCCTTGGTTCTCTGTCTGCTTCATCTACAATATTAATACCTACAAAAAAGTCTCCATTTACGTCAACAGTAAGATAATCATAAGAAAATCTTGCAGCAGTAGGCTCTAACAGCGTTAGCATAGTTATAACTGAACTTTCAGGAGATGTAGTGGGTATTTGTGTACTAGCTCTGCTTGACTCTATGGTTTGTATATCTGCTTCAAGAACATGAGAAGCGTATGACATAGAATATTCTCTCGTATTAATTGTAATCGAGTTGCTAAAATTTGTACGAATACCTTCTTGATCCCACTTTATACACCCATAGATATTTGGGCATAAAAATAAAAGCTTTTCCCTCTCAGCTTTATCAATAACCTGCTTTTTGTCATTTAGCGCAATGAAATGAAATTTATCTCGATAGCCGTATTGCTGGTCAAAAATTTGCAGCTGATGCTGTAAAGTTGATTCACTATAAATTCTTCGAATTTGTTCAATAAGTTCAATTGATGGATGTGCATACCGTCCTCCATCGCCTGCTGAAATCCCAAAAACATTAGGTGTGAAAAAACGCAGCATACAACCAGATCTATTTGCTAAAGAACCATGGTGGGGCAGCATCAGCATAACAAGATGTGATTCTAAAAGTTGCTGAGAGTTGCTGTCGGGTTTTTCTTTAGCAATACGCTCGAAAGTGCCATGTTCCATCAAAATTTGGAGGAAATTACGTTCAGTATTCTCTGCGACTATGCGATGAAAGACACTATTCTCTGCATCACCTGTTAAAATAACTGACATATTAAGGTTAGGCAGTGTACAAGAAACAACCATGCTATGATTATTGGTGTCATCTGCTGGCTGATTAAGGCTCCAAATATAGACGTTATTTAAAATATCTTGGAATCTTGGATCAATTGGTAGATGTCCAAAAACTTCTAAAAAAGGTCCGTGAAGAAATCGTGGAGTAGGTGCTGCTGGATTAATTTTTAAACATTGCCCAATAATAGGTTGTGCAAGAACATCAAGAGTTTCGAGAGCTTCCGATATTTTTTGACCGCTGATCGCTTCTAATAAAACATGTGGCTGCAGCATTTCAATGATTTGATGATTAAGCTCTGGTGAATAGTAAGGAAAATAAACATGGGTAGGTATTCCTTTTGATATTCGCTGACTCAAAAATATTAAAACCTTCTTTGCAGGCTCAGTAAAGTTTGTTTTTCCATCTTCAGCACCAATATCGCCAAACCAATCGCCTGCAAGAATCACGGTAATAGGTACGTGTTCCGGAATATTTTCGTGATTTAGAAAATTAATGTGATCTTCATCTGAATGAGACAAAAAAATGAAGAGTTGATCTAATGATTCTAATTGTTCAGAGACTAACTTTTCCAATTCATTTTTAATGGTGTCTCTTTGTTTTCCAGACAGCTTTTTTTCTGTCGTTCCTGGTGTTTGAAGCATTGTCGTGGCTGGAGGATGAATTGGTGTTGGAGGAAAAAGCATTTCATCTTCTTCTGAAAAGCTATTTGTTGCTGCTTTTTGAGAGTTTCTTCTTATTGAGGGCCGACTTGGCGTTGGAGGAAACACTTCACTTTTTTCATGGTCAATTTCTTTAAGATGGGTTGCTTTTATCGGAAATAAAAAAGGTTGCTGCCATGCACCTCGTGTGCCAAATTTAGGGTGCATCTGTAAGGATTTACTACCTAGGTCATATAAGATTCCTACTTTGCCTTCAGGGCGTTCATAAATAACAAGTTGGCTATTACCTTGTCCCATCGGAAAAATATAAAACTCTTCAGTTGCCCATAAAAAATGGCAAAAAAATAGTATACTTAGAAAGAAGCGATACATAATATCACCCATCTATTGATGGAGTACTTTATACTCATCAAGATGGTTCTGATAATATACTATCATCCAATTTAAACGAATAAAATCCGCACGCATTGTCTCTAGAATGCTTTTTATCTGCTCAGATTGAGTGTTTATTCCTTTTATTAGATTTCTTAAATTAATTAAATCATTAATAAAATCTGTTGGATGATGAAGGAAGTCGCCTGGTATAGATCTTGGTAAATTTTCTTTATTATCATTGCTAAAAATACCATGAAGTATACTCATCGCTTCTTCACTGTAAGAACTAATCTCTCCCTTAAATAACCCTAAGCTTCTTAGTGCCTCGATTTCAGGAATATGGGTTGTTGCAAAATGTTTTAAACAATTACGTCTTATCTCTAAAGTTGAACTTAATGAATATCCATCTTGTGCATTGGTATTTAAACATGTTGAGTACGACACTTTTAGCCCAGCTACACCAACTCGACGTTCTACCAATTGTTGTCTTGTTTCTTCACCTGTCGCAGCAGCCTCTTCCATTCCCCACACAACTGGCGTTAATCCCAACAACAAAGACAGAATATATTTCATAAGCTTAAAATTCCTAAACCATTTTCTGATCTCACTTATACCATAAATTGCGACATATAGCACGTAAATATCACGTGAATATTAAGAAAAAATTGAACTTTTGATGCTTCCTTAAGCTACTTCTTGTGCTGAAAATTCCATGCGAGGCGCTGAATTTTTTGGCCACTGATTAATCACAAGACCTGTAAAGACGACGCTACATGCAGCAAGTGATAATGGGCTCAGGCTCTCATCAAAGCACAGCCATCCAAAAAATACTGAAAAAACAGGAATCAATAACCCATAAATTGAAACTTTTGCAGGATTGTGTTGACGCATCAACCACGTCCAGCCTGTTAATCCAAATAGGGTTGCTACCACAACAATGTATACGGTGCCCAGCAATTCATTCCAGCCAAACGCCTGTAGCGATTCAAAAAAAGTATTAGGTCCTTCCCAGATTTGCGATAGAAGAAAATAAGGCAGAGGAGGGATCAAGCTCATCCACACCGTTAATTGCAAAATATCTACATTTTTTAAGGTTCTAGAAACATTGTTAGATAATCCCCAACACAAAGCACTGCCAAGTACTAGTGTGAAGCCTGCTAATGATGCGGCATTTTCTGTTTGAACTGCCAGCATAGCAATGCCACAAAGGGCCAAAAATATTCCGCACATTTCGCGTTTTGACAACTGATATCCAAACATAAAATATGAAAATATTGGCGTAAAAATAACTTGAGTTTGCAGCGTTAGTGCACACATACCGATGCTGATACCAAGTTCTAGGCCTTTAAACATCAGTGCAAATTTAGCGACGCCTAAAAGTAGCCCAATTAAAATAAGTTTACTTAAAGGAATTTTTGGACGAGGAAGTAAAAAAACTAGCGGAAAGGCCACAAAAACAAAACGCAAACATCCAAAAGTTAATGGCGAAATGCCTTGAATCGTCCACTTAATTACAACCAAATTGAATGCCCAACACACGGCGACGCCTATGGCTAAGAGAATGTCTTTAAATGGCAGTGCAAACATCAGTTTGAGTTAAGTAAAATCTTATAAATTAATCGTAAAACAAAATTTTCAATAATAGTAACTATTAAAAAAGCATATCTATATTGATATTTTTACATACGTATTGCGTAAGGCCAGAAAAATCAGTATACATAAGTGGGTAACAACTGCTAACACGCCCATTTTGAGACAAACTGTTAAAACTATCTTGATGCCTGTACACACTTCACTGATGTTTTGCCTAATGGCAATACTCGTGGCGCTTGTTGATATGGCATCAGACCTCTACGTGCCTGTGTTGCCTGAAATTGGCCGTGTTTTTGGGGTGCGTGAATCCTGGGTTGGGGCCACAATCAGTGTTAACTTGATCAGCCTTGCTCTTTCAGGGTTATATTACGGCAGCTTATCAGACAGCATAGGGCGAAGACCGGTTATCATTGGTGGTCTTTCACTATTTACAGTAGCAAGTTTTGCCTGTGGCTTTTCAACCAATATTTTAGAGTTACTAGTGGCTCGGTTTTTTCAAGGTCTTGGTGGAGGTGTTGCCTTCTCAGTTGGCCTTGCTGTTGTGCGTGACTTGTATGAAGGTGGGGCAAAGGGTGCTCAAATGTATTCACGCATGCAAAGTGTCATTGCACTTTCTCCAACTTTTGCTCCTATTATTGGAGGCATCATCGGTGCAATGTATGGGTGGGAAAGTATTTTTTATGTGTTAAGCGCTTTTGCTTTTATTTTGCTTGTAGTGGTGTTTATCTATGGGCAAGAAACCTTATCTGCTGATAAAAGACAAAAGGGTTTTTCTTCTAACATATCAAATAAATATCAATATCTTTTATCACGTCCTTTATTCCTATGTTACGCAGGTGTACAAATTATGAGTTTGGGGTGGTTCTGGTCAGAGTTAGCTTTTTTGCCTTCCTTGTTTCAAGAATATTACGGAATTGCTGCTGACTCGTTTGGATGGTATTTAAGCGTGCTGATGGCGGCATACATCTTAGGTACATTTTCAAATCAGTATTTGGTCCATCGCATCTGTTTGAAAAAGCTTGTTATCATCGGATTAGGGCTATTTTTCCTATCAGCTATTGCTATGTGCTTTGTGCAAAAATTTAGTTTGGTATCTCCATGGGGTATTGTTATGCTTCGTTTCCCAGCTGGTGTCGGCTTTGCTCTTGTCTTTGGAAATGCTGGAACACTTGCTATTGACCAAGAAAAAGATCACACAGGTAGTGCTTCAGCCCTTATTGGCTCAAGCGAGTTACTAGCTGGTGCTATTTGTATTTTCATTATTGATCTTTTTGACGCAATCACACTCTACCCATTGGCTTTAATGATTATGGGGTGTAGCCTTCTTTGCGTACTTTTAATGAAAAAAGCGCGAAGCATTGAAACAACCAAACAGTAATTTACACAAAGTGAAATTTAATGGTGAGCCATATTTCACAACCCTTGCCCAAAACAGCTTTTTGCGAAATACTCTTAGCCATAATTGCGTCATCCTGAGCCCTCAAAAAGGGCGTGAGGATCCAGTGAATAACATCAAATTAACTGGTTGCAAAATAGAAAAGGAAAAAACAACATGATTGGTATCCACGCCGCTACACGTACCGCAATAGGCGCATTTCAAGGACAGTTAAGTTCATATTCTTCAACTGATCTGGGCAGTTCGGCCATTCGTGCAGTTCTGCAAAACTCAAATCTTAAAACCGTTGATGAAGTGTTTATGGGTTGCGTATTGCAAGCGGGCCTTGGTCAAGCACCTGCGCGTCAAGCATCCATCAAAGCTGGTCTTAGCGAAAATGTGCCAACAACCACCATCAATAAAGTTTGTGGTTCTGGCATGCGCGCAGTTATGTTTGCGTGCGATAGTATACGCCTTGGAAACATTCAAACAGCCGTCGCAGGTGGCATGGAAAGCATGACCAATGCTCCTTATGCATTGGAAAAAGCACGCTCTGGTTATCGTTTTGGTCACGGCAGCTTAATTGATATCATGTTGCACGATGGCCTTGAAGATGCCTTTCACAAAAATGCTCAGCGTGGTCGCTGCGCTATGGGAGTATTTGCTGACAACACTGCTCAAGAATACGAATTGAGCCGAGTCTCCCAAGAAGAATTTGCTCGTCAAACCTATGAAAATGCACTAGCTGCTCAGCAAAGTGGTGCTTTTAGTGCTGAGATTTCCCCAATTACCTATGCAGACAAAAAGGGCGAAATACTTATTGATAAGGATGAACAAATCAGCCGCGTTAAACCCGATAAATTTGCAGCCTTAAAACCTGCTTTTGGCGCCACTGGAACAGTAACTGCCGCAACTAGCTCATCGCTGGCCGATGGTGCGGCTGCACTTGTGCTCTCCGCCAATACTGACGGTGCTTTGGCTAAAATTATGGGGTACACATCTTTTGCACAAACGCCAGAAACATTTACCACAGCACCTATTGGCGCGATTAAAAAACTATGTGAATTGCTCAATTGGTCAGTTGATTCAGTCGATGCTTTTGAAGTTAATGAAGCATTTGCCGTGGTACCTATGGCCGTAATGAAAACCCTAAATATCCCGCGTGCAAAAATCAATATGCACGGTGGTGCTTGTGCACTGGGTCATCCCATTGGAGCTAGCGGTGCGCGTATTATCGTAACACTGCTAAATATTATGCACCAAAAAAATCTAAAACGTGGCATTGCTGCAGCGTGCATTGGTGGTGGCGAAGCAACGGCTATAGCTCTTGAGATATAGGAGAGATATTATGCTATTGTTAATTTCCCGTCATTGCGAGCCTTCGCAGAAGGCGTGGCAATCCATGTCATTAAAACGCTACCTATCATTGATTACGTCATTGCGAGCCCATGCAATGGGTGCGGCAATCTATGCTTGTTTTTTAATATTAATTGGATGTGCCGCTACATCTACTTATCAACTTCCTGAACCTCCCGTTAAGCAAGGATACATCAAGATTAACGATGGCAAACTCTTCTATCAAGTTGTGGGTAAAGGCGACCCTGTAATTGTTATTCATGGAGGTCCTGGTCTTGATCAAGGTTATCTTCTGCCAGGTATGGCAGCCCTTGCTAAAAAACATCAGGTTGTCTTTTATGATCAACGCGGATCAGGACGTTCAATAGTTTCAAAAGTAGATCCGCAGCATATCAATACTGAACAGTTTGTTGAAGATCTCGAGTCTTTACGAAAAGCACTCGGGTTTTCAAAAGTGACATTAGTTGGTCATTCCTGGGGCGGATTCTTAGCGCTGCGCTACGCTATAAAATACGCACCAAATCTCAACAAAATCGTTATCATGAATTCACTACCCATAACCACAGCTAGCATTCATGATCTTGTTGAATCGGTTGAAGAGCGTGTAAAGCCAAGCGCTGCAGAAATAGATAAAATTTTGAGCTCACCTGAGTTTGAAGCCGGAGATCCAGAGACAGTTTCCAGATATTACAGCTTTTACTTCAAGCATTATATGTATAATCCAAATGATCTCTCCAAAATTAATATGCAACTAGAACCACAAGGTACTGCCTCAGGTGTGGCAGTATCTAAAATATTAGAAGAAGAGATTTTCTCAACCTTTATTGACCTCACCGATGATTTAAAAAAAGTCAAAGTGCCAACCCTTATCATCCATGGTGAGGAAGATATAGTACCCCTGCACACGGCTCAAGAAATTTTGAAGTCTATAAAAGGTTCACAACTTGTGGTGATCAAACAATGTGGTCATGTTCCTTATGTTGAAAAACCACAAGAATGGTTAGAGGCGATGGAGAAGTTTCTGAAAGCCTATTAACGACCCTACGAATAGGCTGTTTTCCTGCCTTTTCTGTCTCTTTGAAAAATTGCTACCCTTCAAGATAAAAATTTCAAAAGAAATAGTTTTGTGTTATTATTAAGCAACAAAGCATAAAGAGGAGATCTTCCGTGTTTAAAAAATTGTTAGCACTATATGTGATAGCCCTAAGCACCATTGTAGGTGCTGATGAGGAAATAGAAATAACGGTAAGAAATGAGACAACAAGGCCGATTACACTAGGAGAAGTTAATGATCATTATTCGACAATGAATGATTATATCGTTGAAGGTGTGGAAATTGACCCTAACGATGACTTTACCATAAATATACGCCTTTCACTTCGCAGATATTATGAACATACTAACTGGCTTAGCTTGCCAGATAGAATAAAATTTAAATTTGTTGATCCAGAGAAAGCTACTAAAGAAGAATTTGAAATTAGCTGGGAAAATGGAAAAGTTGATTTTGATAACGGTACTCTTAAATCCTATAAATCCTACCAAATTGATAAGGATATGGCCAAGACAAAATTTAGTTTTGTAATAAGAGCAAAATAATATTGAATTTTACATGAAGGTAATTTTGTCATGAATAGATCAGTGGGTAGGGGATTTTTTAGCTTTATAATCTGTTGCTGCATCTTTGTGCTTTATCCAACGGAAGCTCCAATAGAATTTAGAGAATTTTTTGGGAGTGTACAGCCCTTATACGCTATTTCGGTGACAAGAGAAACTATAGACGATGCCGATTATCCCAAGCTTATGCCTGGTGAAAGGGAGCTGGTTTTCCAAGCTCTGTTATGTATATTAGGCCAAGCAAATAACTTATCTCAATTGTTAGATGCTCACATAGCCAGAGATGAAGAGTTTTTAAAGAGAACAGAGTTAGAATTTAGAGAATGTTATAGTGAGATTAATCAACACGATATTGAAATATTAAATACGTTTAGCCCAGAAATTTTGGCTAAGTATTTAGAAGAACAAGCTCGAGAAAAAGCTTCTAAAAGGGAATTCTTTTTTTGGTCTACTGAGTTAGGAATAAAATATATAGAAGAACACGCGCAATTCAACCTACAAAATGTTACGCTGCAAAATGTTAACGAATTTATACAGCATAACGAGCAGGAGATATATGCGTTACTAGGGCAGCAGGGAAAACCATTAATTCCTTTCATGGATACTAAATCAGTAGCATTAAAAAAGGATGCATTTGGCCACTATATGTTTGCAAAACAGCTATTGCAATCCTTAAGTCAAAAAGCAATATCTGAATTTTTTTGTGACAGAGCAGACACAGAATTACAGAAAAGGCGAGCAGGTGTTAACTTAAAACATTTTTTTGATTTGCGCGCAAAGGTAGCGAAAAATAGAAGCTTTTTTGACATTCGAAGGCAAGAAAAAGATCAGCTTTTACGTTTTATAGAAGCTAGAATAAGCCGACAAGTTAAAGACAATTATTGTTTAGTGCTATTTAATGAAATGTTTTTTGGTAAAACTCATGAATCAGTAACTGAGCGTTATGCTCCCCTAAGCGGAGAGGAATTTTCAGAAATTTCAGACCAAATACGAGCTCTTTCAAAAGCACTTCCTTTGGCTGTTTTTTATGTCAATTTCCTTTCTTACGATATGGATATTCTTGGAAGAGACTATAAACAATTAATCCTTGAAAAATCACAACAATGGCCAAAAAAGCCAGGGGAAAGACAGCAAACCTTATTCTTTGATGAATCGTCTATATCGCTGGCAGCTCTTATAGGAAAAATTAGAGATGAACAAACATATCATACCTTTAAAAATGAATCTTTGGTTTATTGTGATGGCGATATAATCAGCTCATACAGAAAAGTTTCTTATAAAGACGAAGGAAATGCACTTTTACATTTAGCTTTCCAAAATGATCCAAAAGGAGCTCTTTATTTATTTGGAGATGGTCGTGATACTTCTCATAAAAACACCAATATTAACGATTATGTTTCAACAGAAATTTGTTACGATTTAGAAATCGGAGTACGCTATCGGTTAGGCAATTACTCACCTCAAGGTAAAATTCATCTTTTTTTGTCGAATACTTTGCCTCTTTCTCTTACAGATAGTAACAGAGAAGCCCAAATGAGATTTAACCATCTACCAATTCATATACCATTAATTTTCCATATTGATCCCCATGAACAAGATCTTTTTATTAATCCTCCAATGATGAATTTCTTTTTGAATGAGGATCACCCTAGAGAAACAACCCATGATATTTTTAAACTTAATAGGCAGAGAAATTTACGTGCTTTTGATCCTTTTACTATCCCTATAAGGTTTGGGATCGGGGGAAATGTTTTTACATTTAAAATTTGGGATTTAAGAGCTGCTTTTCAACAAATAGAGCGATACTCAACGCCTTTTTAATGCTAAATAAATTCTTTCCATAATTTCTCCTTATGTTGAAAAACCACAAGAATGGTTAGAGGCGATGGAGAAGTTTTTGGAAAAATAGCTTAGCAAAAATGGCAAAATTCCAGTAATCCACGACGCCATTTCGAGTCTCTGGAAGAGGTGTTGCAAGCTAATTCTAAATATTAATGTTCTAGTAAAACATTTGTTGACACAATATATATGAGTGAGTTATTTAATAACTTATCAAGTAATAGAAAGTATTATTGTGCTAAATTTTAGTTTTATAATTTTTGTATCTTTGTGTTCTTTAGTAGAAGGTTCTTTTAGGAGTATCGAGGCCCATACAGCAAGCTTCGAACAAGCAAAAAATCATCCTGGCTATGGATCTGCTGTTTTAGTTATTAGTCAAATAGAAGATGCTTTTAGTGTATCAAATGGTGTCTATGTAGCGTCAGGAAAAGTACTTACACATTCTCATGAAGTTAGAATCCCAGAAAAAACATGGGTTGCTTCCCCATTTTCGGGCTTTAAAAAATTGCCGCAGGATATCTCATTAAATATTGTAAACAATGGATTTTCTTATGTGGTTCAAACTGCAACTAATACAAAATTTGCTGATCATAAAGCTTGTAAAAAAGTTCAAAGCATAAGCTTTCCAACTACACGTCAAGAAGTGACTCGTGCTTTAAGCCTTCGCGAATACAATGTTGAAGATTTGTCTTTTGTACAAAATACACATGATTTTCTTGTTCAAGCTGCAGAATATCCAGTGGGTATTTTAGGTAAAAAAGATGGTGCTTTGGCAGGGGATGATTATTGCATTTTAAATATTGAACCGTTTGCAGACCATCCTATTGCAAAATTGGCAAGTCGTGTTGAAGAAGGAAGAATAACAGTGATAGGCCATAGTCTAAAGACTCATATTTCTGATGGTACAGATTGTTTTTTTTGGAATACCATTGATGATGTGGTTGAGCAGCTAAAGCAAGCAGGAGAAACAAGCGCAACGATGACTATGCCATGGATAGTGCAAATGACAACCTTTTCGCAAGAAGTGCAAAAAATAAATAATAAGCTTATTGTTCAAGCTATTAGTGCAAAACAAAAGACAGCACGGCAAATATTTCAAAAGGAAACTTGGGATAAGGATAGAACGCCTGCAACTATTGAAGCATTAATTGTTGATGGGCTGAGTGGTAGTGGGGTTTATAATCAAGATGGTGAATTGGTAGGTATAGTTTCCTGTGCATTTCAAAACGCCGAAACGATATATTTTCATGGTATAGAGGAAATCTTTGAAGAAAGATTAATAAAAGAATTAAAAAAAGCGAAAGATGCACTTTCTGTAGAAGAAAAAGAAGCTGCAAAAGCAGAGGCAAGAAAAACGGCTGCTATCTTAAGAATGCCACACCCACTGCTGAATATTCACCAAGGAATTACGTCAGAAGTCTTTTATCTACTAAGCTAACATATTTTTTGTGATGATGTGACTTGTCTTGTGCGTCATCGCCATCTGCTTGAATTACATCATTGTTACCTACCAAAAAACATGATACCAACACATTGTTCTTCTATTACAAAGTCTTTGCAACCGTTAAAGAAGGCATTCGTGATTCTATTCAATGGTTAAGGAATTGCCTAAGATCCTTCGTGCGTATTTGGATCCCAGGCTTTGATTCAAACTAAAATTAAGGTCCATCGTTGTTTAGCCGATGGACCCTAATTCTTGCTTAAAAAAACTGTTTTATTCT
>CANKYV010000003.1 GCA_947487955.1 Alphaproteobacteria bacterium | reverse complement strand
TTTAAATAATCGTCGATACAACAGTATATTTGAATGATAAACTTCTCTATGGGCATGGGTTCCTTTGTTGCTTCGGTCTAGACAACCTTATAAAAACAAATACCCATGCCTTATTCAATATCCTTCATAAAACCCGCACACTGCGTTTTCAAATGGGATAGTCTCTGCTAAACCACATGATTCTAAGTTTAGATTATGTTTGGGAGAGCTTTATCGACCTTGCAAAAATTAACCTTACAAAACTCAAAAGCCTGAACAGCACCAGCTTGATCACGATCAGTTACCATATCTGTTCTGAAACGTTCGAAAACTCCAAACGTCTTAACAAGTCTATTTATGTTGATTTCGTTCGTTCTCATATATCAAATTGTATAGGTTAATCAGCGCTTTTAGTTTAAACAATGTTATCCTTCTTGACTGGAACAAATGCAATATAAGCGACCACAACAACGCCCAAGATATAGCAATAGTATACTTGTCCTGCAATTACTAATGGTGAAATACCTGATAAAGTACTGGCTAACAGAATTTGTGCGCCATAAGGAATAATTCCTTGAAACACACAGGAAAATATATCGAGCCAAGCGGCAGTATAATGATTAGGAATTCTATAACGATGAGCAATAGTTTTTGCGATTTCACCGCTAAAAATAATAGCCACGCAGTTATTAGCAATTAGAACATCAAAAATTGAGACCAATCCACCAATCACTAATTGTGCAGAACGCTTACTTAAGTGATGAACTTTGCCAATAAAATCAGCTACATAGCGCATAGTTCCCATTTCTTTGAGCATACCGGCAAGGCCTCCCACGAAAAGAGACAACAAGAAAATATCATGCATGCTTTCAAAGCCTTTAGCTATATCTTTGGCAAAGCTAATTACACTATATGAATGATGAAAAAATCCAATCAATCCTGCTACAATTAAGCCAGTGATAAGAACTTGGAAAACATTCATTCCAGCGAAAGCCAACAAAACCAATACCACATAAGGAATTACTAAAACTAAATCATAATCTTTAACAATAGCATCAGCTGCGGGCGTATGAATAAGCCACAAAACAACTAACATGATAACTGCGGCAATACACGCAACTATTGAGTTTAAAATCAATTTTTTTCTAAAATCAGCTTGTTGTGAAAGCACAGCGGCAATGGTTGTGTCTCCAACTGGTGATAAACTATCACCAAACATTGCCCCTCCTATAACAGTGGCTATACCCAAATCCATTGGCAAGACTCCATGATTTGCAATGCCTACAGCTATTGGTCCCATGGTTGCAATTGTGCCCATAGATGTTCCAATTGCTGTTGAGATAAAGGCTGCTGTTAAAAATAAGCCTATTAAAACAAAATGGCTTGGAATTAGAGAAAGCACCAGATTAACAGTGGAGTCTACGCAACCAATTGATTTAGTAACAACATTAAAAGCACCAGCTAGTAGGAAAATTAAACACATTGTGACAATATCGCGATGTCTTAACCCATCTAAAAAACTGTGTAGACGTTCTTGCATTGGTCCTTTTAGTAAAAAGAACGCAAGTAAAATGGCTGGAATGATCGCAACGGTAGGTGCAATTTGGTAAAAAGCTTGCTCAATTCCTTGCCATGTGAACAACAGTCCACTGCCTACGAATAATCCTAAAAATAAAAATATTGGTGAAAATAAAGTCAAAAACTGCAAAATGTCCTCGTGATTGTGAAAATTTTTAACGTGCTAAAAAATCTCACATTCGTTGTAATGTAGGAATAATCTGTGCAAAACTTTTTAAACTGAATCTATTTAATAAAGTTATCACGCAGAAGCGTTATGCTCACATTACTCATGTCTTAAAAAGCTAACATAACTAAACTCTTTCAACAAGGTGAGACTCTGTGTTTAAGGAAGAGCAGATTGTATCGCAAAAACTTTATACATAGTGCAAAATTGCCTTGAAAAAAACCTAAAAAATCTGTAGTAATATCTAATACATTTAGAATATATACGTTTTTAGGAGTTACCATGGCACAGGCCAACTCATTGCAAGCTGAAGAACGCCAGGGCACTGGCACAGGTATTGCTCGCGCTTTGCGCCGTGAAGGAAAAATCCCTGGAATTATCTATGGAGGTAAAGATGCGCCTCTACCTATAGCATTTGATCTGAAGAGTGTTAATACGGAAGTATATAGGCCAGGTTTTTTTAGTCGTGTTTATACTGTTGAGATGGGCAAAGATAAACTGCAAGTAATTGCTCGTGATATTCAATTTCATCCAGTAACTGATGTTATTTTGCATGTTGACTTTCAACGTGTTGATAAAGATTCAAAGATTCACGTATCTGTTCCTGTAGAGTATGTTAATGAAGAAAAAGCTCCAGGATTAAAACTTGGTGGTATGTTGAATATTATTATTCACAACTTAGAAATCGTTTGTCCTGCAAGTGCTATTCCTGAGAAAATTACGATTGACCTTGCTGGTATGAATATTAACCAAAGTATCCATCTTGACTCTATTGACTTACCAAGCGGTGTGAAAGCTGCACATCCTGCTCGTGATTACACCTTGGTTACGATTGTTCCTCCAAGCAGCAGTGATGATGAAGGAAATAAAAATAATGCTGAAGCAGAAGCTACAGCTTAAAGGTTCTTTATAATGCTACTATGTGTTGGCCTGGGTAATCCAGGCCAACAGTATCTAATGACTAGGCACAACATTGGATTTATGGCTGTTGATGCTGTGGCTAATTCTTACGATTTCCCATCTTTTAAAAAAAAATTTCAAAGCGATTACAGTGAACGTAAAATTGGTGATGTCGCAGTAGGGCTTTTGAAGCCACAAACGTTTATGAACTTGTCAGGTTCTTCAGTGCAATCAGCTATGGCGTTTTACAAGCTCAAGCCAGAACAAATTATTGTAATTCATGATGATCTTGACCTTGTGCCGGGGCAGGTTAAAGTAAAACTTGCTGGAGGTGCTGGTGGACATAATGGTCTGAAAAGTATTGACCAATCCATTAGTAATAATTATTGGCGACTACGCTTGGGTATAGGACATCCTGGTGATCGTCATTTGGTAACTTCTTATGTTCTATCTGCATTTCCTTCGACCGATCATGAATGGTTAATAATTCTTTTGCAAAAAATCGCTCAAGAATTTACGCATTTGACTTCAGAAAAACCAGATGTGTGGGTAAAGCGTCTAACACTATGAAAAAGATTGAATTTATTATTGGAAGCTTAGAAATAGGTGGTGCAGAACGTCACTTGAGTCAAATATTACCGACTCTTAAACATATGGGTTTTTCAATTAAAGTACTTGTTTTATCAGATAGAGCACCCTTAAAACCTATTTTTGATGAGGCAGGTATTGAAGTTAATTTAGGCTTAAATCTTGATTGGATGCCTTTTATATTACGCAAACCTTGGCGTCTTATCACTTCTTTAATGAGACTTACTATAAGTTTTTTAAAAGACCGCCATACCATTAGGCATGTATTTTTGCCGGAGGCATATTTGTTAACTGCTATTGCTGCTCGCCTTACTTTTTTTTCTGGTTTTTTAATAATGAGTCGTCGTAGTTTGAATGATTATCAACAACGTCGTTATATCCTAGGAAAATTAGAACGTTTTATGCATAGTTTTACTACCAAAGCTCTTGGGAATAGCAAAGCGGTAGTGAATCAGTTATATGCTGAGGGATTTTTACCAGAAAAGGTACGTCTTATTTATAACGGTATTGATCTATACTCGTTTCAAAATTTACCGTCAAAACAGGAATTACGCGAAAGTTTGGACATCGATCAAAATTCTTTGATATTTATTATCGTTGCAAACCTAATTCCTTATAAAGGGCATGCTGATTTGCTAAATGCAATAAGCAGGATTCATTCAAAATTACCTAAAAAATGGAACTTGCTATGTGTTGGCTATGACGCTGGGATTTTAAGTCAATTAAAAGAGCAAGCTTATGCGCTTAACATTAATGATCATGTAAAGTTTCTTGGCAAAAGATTAGACACATCATTGTTATTTGCTGCAGCTGATGTTGGAATTTTGTGTTCTCATGAAGAAGGTTTTTCAAATGCTATTTTAGAAGGAATGGCTGCAGGTTTACCTATGGTGGTAACAAATGTTGGAGGGAACGCTGAAGCAGTTGAGGATATGTGCACGGGGTTAGTAGTAGAAGCAAAAAATCCTAAATTATTAGCAGAAGCTTTACTTTCAATGGCTTTGTCTTCAGAGATGCGTACAAAATTTGGGCAAGCTGGGAAAAAGCGAGTACAACAATTCTTTACGCAAGAACAATGCGCAAAGAATTATGCTGAGTTTTATCAAACATTAAATTCTTTTTGACATTGCCTCAAACGTAGCGAATTACTAATCAATAACTTGTATAGGTTCTAGAATATTGGTATTTACTTAAAATTTTAATAACTATTTACATATTAGTAAGGTTTCCTATGTATTATAAGACTTATGAAAATAGGATCGAACATAGATGTAAGGGTTTCAGCGACCCTAGCCATGACACCAAGGTTACAGCAGGCTATTCGTTTGTTGCAATTATCGGTGACTGAGCTTAGTGCTTATGTAAATGAGCAAGCTTCAGAGAATCCATTATTAGCAGTGGAGACTAGTGAGCAATCTTTTGCTGAACCTCAAGAAGATTCACAAGAATTTTCTTCTGATGATGATGGAAGTTCAAATGAAAGCCTGCAGTTTGAAAAGCGTGATCCTATGCAAGAGGGGGGTAATGCTCAAAACCCTCGACTTCGCTGCGAACAGACTCTGCAGGATTACTTACAGTTACAATTATCACTTGTAGCTAATAATCGTGAGGAATATCTAACAGGGCTTATTCTTATTAATTGTTTAAATTCTTATGGGTACCTTGATACTGATATACATGAAATTGTAGAACAGTTTGGGGCTAAGCTTGAGCTTGTTGAAAAAATGATCACAGTTATGCAGACGTTTGATCCGGTAGGGATTTTTTCAAGAAATATTGAAGAATGCTTAAGAGTGCAATTAAAAGAAAAAAATGCTCTAACTCCTGAAATGGATCTTGTGCTCCAAAATCTTGGAGGATTATTACAGGATAGCCCTAATATGCTAGCTAGGAAATGTAAATTAAGTATTGATGAGTTACAGCGATGTTTATCGGTGTTACGGCAATTAAATCCTCGTCCTTCTTCTGGATTTCTAACAAATATAGATCATGATAATGTAGTTCCAGATGGGTTTATTCAAAAAAACGCAGATAATCAATTTGTTTTTGAACTAAACCTGAGCTCATTACCTCAAGTGCTTCTGAATAGTTCGTACTATCATGAACTACGTTGTAAGCTAACGAAACCTGATGAAAAGCAGTTCTTACAGGCAAAATTTGCTCATGCAAATTGGTTAATGCAGGCACTTAACCAGCGGTTGATTACTTTAAAGCGAGTAGGCACTGCAATTGCGCAACATCAGCAGGAATTCTTTTCGAAAGGAATGCTTGGTTTAAAATCCTTAACTTTAAAGGCAATTGCCGACCAGCTTGGTATGCATGAGAGTACAGTCAGCCGTATTACAACAGCAAAATATGTGAGTACCCCCCGAGGAACTTTTGAATTAAAATTTTTCTTTAGTCAATCGATAACCTCAATTTCTGAAGGGCAGGAAGATGTTTCTGCAAAATCTGTTCAAAATGCAATTATGGAATTAGTGAATAAAGAATCACAAACCTCTCCATTGTCTGATGAACAACTAGTTAGAAAATTGAGTGAAAAAGGAATGTTAGTGGCAAGAAGGACGATATCTAAGTACCGTAAAATTTTAAAAATTCCGTCTTCTCAAGAAAGGCGAAATTGTTACACATTGGGGTTGAAGAAAGCTTAAAATTAACGGTCATCTAATAAGATAGTTAACCAATAAGCGCTAATAAAAGTTACAATTGGAGGAATCCAGGCTGCTGCAATTATAGGAATTCTGTGAGCAATACCGAATGCATGAACAATCTGTTCAAAAAAATGCATTAAAAATGAGAAACTGATACTAATACCAAAAATTATACTAAAAGACTTATTTCTGGTAGATACTAAGCAGAAGCTTGCTGCCAAAAATATTAAGCCAATCATCATTCCAATTTTTGCAATTTGTTGATGCCATAACATACTGTATGCGCTGGCATTTAGTCCGGCATCTTCAAGCATTTTTATAAAAGCTGGTGTTTGGAAGAATGAAATTGTTTCGGGTGGGGCGGTTGATTGTTGAATTTGTTCCATAGTTATAGTCGTAGGTTCTGTGTGTATTTGAAGGTTTTCTTGTCGATGGTTAGAAATTATATTTACGTTGTGCATGTGCCAATGCGCGGTAATTAACTCAGCAACTTCAGCATCAACTCTACGTAAAAATTCTCCATTTTTACTAAATTCAAAGATAATAAGATTTCTAAATTGTTTTTGAGTTACATTAAAGTGTCTAGCATGAATGATATTTTGGGAGCTTGGTAAGTTTTCTTTAAGCCACAGACCTGTGTCTGTAAATGAAACGCTATAAGGTTTTTTTTGAAAGATTTTTTCTTCTAAAACAACCACTCGTCCAAAGAGCACTGCTCTGATAGGATCAAGAACTACTATATTTAAGACCCCTAAAACTACAACAACGATTGATATACCACTTAGAAATTGTAACCGAGATACTCCAAAGCTTGAGATTACAACAAAATTTTGTGATTGTGCTAACCGCAGAAAGCATCCAAGAGCCGCAAAAAAAGTAATTGATGGTAAAAGGCTGTCTAAAATTTTAGGTAATTTTAAAAATGCTATTTGAAAAAGAATTGAAAAGGGCACGTCATGCTGCATTGTGCGTTTTGTAAGATCAACTACTTCAAAAAAACTAATAATTAGAGCTACCGTGAAAAAAACGAGAAAAAACCAGAATAAAAATGTTCGGCTGACATATCTATTCAAGGTTGAAATCAAATACCACATTGTTCAAAAATCCTTTGTAAAGAATGATGAAATTTTCCATGACGCAGTGTGATCAAAGTTAATGCTAGAAAAGCAATTACAAATATATATGCAAGTGCAACTGAGAACTGAAAGCGTGTTTGTAGTTGCAATAGATTCAATATTAACCATTGGAATAAAATTCCTGCCAGAATAAGGGATATCATTCTTTTACGACGTAAGCGCCTAGATGGGCGATTAACAACCATAACAAGAGCAACCATTGACATATTAATTAAGCATAAAAAGGGAAGTAGAATGCGCTGGTGACCTTCTGCAGCCATGCGTTTTTGTAATTTAATATTTTCAGCATTTTCGTTAGTAATTTGAAAAAGTTCTCGAATATCTTTTTCATAAGGTTTTAAGCTTCTTGAATTTGTGATACTTGTAAATTCATCAAAATTATACATGAGCTCATCAAATTCGAATGATTGAATAATGTTTTTATTGTCTTTCTCTTGTCTAATGCCATTATGCAAGATTAAAACGTGTTTATTACCAATCATTTTTAAAGTGCCGTCTTTTGCAAATATGGTATACGGTTTCTTTTGCTTTTTATTTGCATGTTCTCCTGTGTCATAGATGAAAACACCCTCAAATTCTTTTGCAGATCGACGTTTTTCAACAAAAATGGTTAAGCTTTTTATAACATTAAATGATCCCTCTCTTACTATTGATGAAGAAAATTGGTTTCGTAGTTGAAATTCTTGCGCACGAAAAGCTCGATAAGCGCTTGGGATCGTGAAAATATTTAAAAAAAGTAGGGAGAGAGTAAGGATGCTTGCTAAGGCTAATCCAGAGTGAAGGATTTGCCATGGGCTTTTTCCAAGCGCTTGCATAACTTGCAATTCATTATCGAGAGTCATTTTCCCAAAAGCTATTAATGCGCCAATTAGAGTGCATATAGGCGCGACCTTTACAAACATGTCTGGTAATAAATATATAATTAATGAAAAATAGCTTTGTAAAGAGACGTTGTGATGCACAATAACTTCAATAAAGCGCAATGACTGCGTCAACCAGAGCAATACAACCAAAATTGCAGATAAAACACCGATTGATGTGCAAAGACGTTTTAAAATATATGACGACGTGATAAACATATTCTATATGTACAATTAATTTTTGGCTTTTTCTAGGCATGTTTGCATTTATCATTTTAATATTGTTTTTAAACTTAACTCCCTCTTGCGTGTGCGCAAGTATGAAATCGGAGCAGGCATTAATTGCGGCTGTTGTAAATCAGCATGCTATTACTGAGCGCGAACTTGAAATGCGATTAGATTTTGCAATCGCAACTCTTAATATGCCAAATACTAAAGAGTCAAGAGATGACATGCGTTATCAGGTTTTGCAGAATCTGATTGTTGAGAAATTGCAAGAGTCTTCGGCTAAAGAAGCAGAAATTAAGATTACAGAAAAAGAAGTGGATAAGTCTCTAGAAAATCTTGCTCAAGATAATGGTATGGCAATAGAGCAATTGAAAGAGCGCTTTAATGCTATGGGAGTGAAGATTGAAACCCTTAGAAATAGGATGCGGGCACAACTTTCGTGGGCCCGATTTATTCGTGCTTTATTTGGTAGTCATGTCCGAGTGAGTGACAGTGATGTTGAGAAAGAATTTGATAAAGTAAAACGTATTCTTGAGACTGATCAATATGAATTAATCGAGATAGTTTTGCCTATAGATGATAAAAATCGTGCAAAAAGTAAACAAGATGCCGATCGTTTGTATGTGCAAGTAAGTCAGCCAATGACAAATTTTCGTTTAATTGCTCAGCAATTTGGCGCTCAAAGTGGTTATGTGGGCTGGAAAACTGTACGTCAAATGGATGAAGAAGTTGCTAGAATTATTCAAAATGCCCCTGTGGGTGGTGTTACAAGACCCATTGAGTCTCAAAATGCCTATAAAATTATTAAGCTTATTGATAAGAAATTAGCAGGACAGGGGGCATTTCGGAGTCGAAAAATGTCTGTTGCCAAGGTGGTTATTCAACTTCCAGAAGATATGAGTGAAGAGAATGTAATGATTTTAGAGACAATTGTGACTCACTTAAAAAAGGCGAAGAGCTGTAAAGAATTTCAGCAAGTGGGAAATGATGCAAATGGACAAACGGCAATTGTAGAAAAACAACCAATGTCAAGTTTTCCTGAGCCTTTGCAAGTTATTTTAGATCAAGTAGCAGTAAATCAAATTATTGGCCCAATCCAAGAAGAACAAGCTGTAAGCTTATACAGGGTTTGTGCTGTTGAAAATCCTGAAAAAGATCCATTGCCTACTAAAGCAGAGGTGAAAGAAGGTTTGGAGCAAAAAGAGTTTTCAAGACAAGCAGTTCGTTTGCTCAACAAGCTTATGTCGACTGCACGAATAGTTATTACTCATGAAGAACGTAAGGAAGATAAGCGCAATGTTAAGAAAGCTGAGTCTGCTGAATCTGTGCCAGTTCCAACACACGCTCCCTGATACTTAAATGCGCGGCTTTATAAGCAAAAGGATTATCGCTGAGACAGTCATTCATACATTCTTGAACTGACCAAATATCAAGGCTTTGAACCATATTTTCAATAGTTTCAATAGAGCTAGGGTTGACCGAAAAATAGCGTAGACCTATTCCTAAAAGAGCCATAGCTTCAAGCGGTCTACTTGCCATTTCACCACATAAGCTAACATTGACATTTTTAGCTTTAGCTTTATCTATGATGGTTTTTAACATTTGCATAAATGCTTTAGATAATAAATCGTAGCGTTTGCTCATTACTGCGTCAGTACGATCAATAGCATAGAAAAAATGAAATAGGTCGTTACTACCAATGGAGATAAAATCAACTAAATCTAGAAACTGATTAAGCTGAAAGACAACCGAGGGCACTTCTACCATTGCGCCAATTCGAACAGTTTGAGGTATTTTATTCCCTAAATTCTTTTCACGATCTAATTCTTTTTGGATTAGCGTTCTCAAAAAACTCATTTCTTGCGCTTCACTGACCATGGGAAACATGATGTGCAGCGGTAAGTCTGGATAATCACAGGTTACACGGGCCCTAATCATTGCGCGTAGCTGAAGGCGAATAAGTGATGGTCGTTGTAGTGTAAATCTTGAGTGCTTCCATCCTTTTTTGGTATTATTAAAACTTTTATGGAGAGATTGAAAAGTTTTGTCTCCACCGACGTCGAGCGTACGAAAGACTACAAATTTTTCTTTAGCTTTATTTAAAACATTTAAGTACAGTCTGATTTGTGTTTCTACATCTGGCCAACGTTCACTTGTCATGAATGGAATTTCAGTTCTGTATAATCCGATACCTTCGATAGCTGAATGATCCAAGGATGCTAAATCTTCATTTAAATTAGCATTAATTGATAAATGAACAGGAGTACCATCTCTGGAGATAACAATTTTATTTTTTGTATTTTCAGAAGATTTGCTGAGAGATACTTTTTTAGAGATGTCATAATTTGCAATAGTAATGCTATGAGGGCGTACATAGACTCGCCCTAAATCACCATCAACTAATAATTCATCATCGTGGTTGATAAATTCTTTTAGGTCAACAGCGCCGCCCACAACAGGAATTCCTCTGGATCTGGCAATAATCATTCCATGAGATAAAAAACTATTGTCTTGAACGATCATTGCAGCTAATTTTGCTTGCTCAAATAGCATCATTTCAACTGGAGAAATAGTTTTTGCACATAAAATAATTGGTTTGTCTTTATCAAAATTGATTTCTTTTTTCTCTAAGCATTGACGAACAAGTTGAGAAATACCCCGAATTTCTTGAGAGCGTGCATGCCAAAAATTATCGATTCCCAAAGCTATATCTAAGTCTTCCAAAACTTTATCAAGAGCATGGGTAATACTTAATTTATTTTCAATTTTATCAATAACCCTTTGTTGCCATGCAGAGTCTTGTAATAAAGCTTTTTGTACTAGTATTAGCTCTTGACTATCAGTAGATCTAATAGTGAGGTTATTACTGCATAATGTTGCTGCTTTATTTATTGCTTGAAGGAAAATTTGTATTTTTTGGTTAACAGGAAGCTGTGCATCCTCAGTATATTGCGGATCGTACATATACGCATATCCCTGAGCAATGCCAAAATTTAAACTTGTGCCTTCTATGGTGATTTGTGGTTCTTGAAATAAAGCAGCAGATTTTATGGACATGATAGCCCAAGGTGTTTATACCCAGTAGATGTGAGAACTCTCCCTCGGCTTGTACGCTGTATTAAACCAAGTTGAATCAAGTATGGCTCTACAACTTCTTCGATGGTATCTGTCTGTTCAGCAAGATATGCTGCTAGTGTTTCAACGCCAACAGGACCGCCATTGTAATGTTTTGCCATTGCTTGTAAATATTGCAAATCTTGTTGATCAAGACCTTTATTATCAACTTCTAGTCGTGTTAGGGTTTGATTTGCCGTTTTTACATCTATGTGGTTGTTTGTATAAATCATAGCAAAGTCACGAATTCTTCTTAATAGACGGCCTGCTATTCTTGGGGTGCCTCGGCACCTCGACGAGATTTCTAGTGCTGCATCAGAGTCAATGCTAACGTCTAAAATTTTAGCTGCTCTGAGAATGATTTCTGCAAGTTCTGGATGACTGTAGAATTGTAAACGTAGGGGTATACCAAAGCGTTCTCTTAATGGTTGTGTAAGTAAGCCAGAACGTGTGGTGGCACCTATAAGAGTGAATTTTGGTAAATCTAAACGTATCGAGCGTGCTGCGGGACCTTCGCCAATCATAACATCAAGCTTAAAATCTTCAATTGCCGTATAAAGTACTTCTTCAATGGCTGGGCTGAGCCGATGAATTTCATCAATAAACAAGACATCGTTAGATTGTAGATTGGTGAGAATTGCAGCTAAATCACCAGCTTTTGCAATCACTGGGCCAGATGTAGTTTTGAATCCGACGCCCATTTCTCGAGCAATAATTTGCGCAAGTGTTGTTTTTCCAAGGCCTGGAGGGCCGTGTAAAAGCACATGATCAAGTGCTTCTTCGCGTTTTTTTGCTGCATTAATGTATACAACTAAGTTTTCGCGTAATGCTTGCTGGCCAATAAAATCATTAAGAATTGTTGGGCGAATGGTTGCTTCCCAATCGTCTTCAAATGATAATTCTGCATTGACTAAGCGTTCAACCATAACGCGCCTGGAATTCTTGCAAAGATAACCTGACTAGTGTTTCAAGTGTTATAGGTGAATCTATTTTTTGACTGGCTTTTGAAACAGCATTTTCAGCATCGTATTTGTTATATCCTAAATTCATTAAAGCAGAAATTGCATCATCAACTTCTCTTGATGGAAAAATATTAGCATTTACATCTTTTGTGGATATGCCAAAAACAATTGGAAGATCTTTTTTTCCTTTGAGCTCTAATACAATACGACTTGCAAGCTTTGGGCCTACGCCATCAGCTTTAGATAGTATGTTGCTCTTTTGGTTAATAATAGCATCACTAATTTCTGATGCTGATAAAATTGATAAAATTGCAAGAGCAACTTTAGCGCCAACGCCTTGAACTTGTGTGAGTATGCGAAACCAATCAACTTCTCGTTCTTCAAGGAATCCACATAAATGTGGTTGTTCGTTGCGTAGAACGGTTTCAGTCCAAAGAACTAAAGGAGAATTTAGCTCAGGCAATTCATGTAGCGTTCTTTTTGAAACCAGGACTCGGTATGCTACACCTTTTACATCAATAAGCACGGCGTCTTCATAAATACGATCTAGAGTACCTGTTAATTTGGCGATCACAATAAATTAAATGCTAGTTTTATTTATACCTTATCACAAAAAACGAATAACTTAGAAGTTCTTCTCTTGTGAACAAAAATAATTCTTATATCTTATTTGGAATGAATTATTTCAGCATTTATAAATGGTATTCCAAAAGTTTTGGCAGCTACTTCATCATGCCATGTATCACCAATCATAATTGTGTTTTGCTTTTCTATAATTTGTCCAAATTCTTCTAAAGCAGCATCTTTCATTACAACGAACATACCAATATCAGGCTTCTTAAATTTACCAATATACTGATGATAATTGGGGTTTTCATGAGCCTTTTTGATAATAATTTGATGATTTTTCTTAATAATCAGGTAACAAGCTGTGCCTCCAATAATAGGAGAAAAGGCGACTGCGTTAATTGGAAGTTTACTCATCAAGTCAATAAATTTAGTTGTTATTTCTTCTGGGTCAAAATTTTGCGATTCACTTTCTTGTGACTTAAAGCCTGAGATTACAAAATTAAATTGTGCATTACTCATTTCCTCTTTAATACCAGGTAAAATTATTTTTGCTCTAGAAGTTCTATCATTAGGATTTTTTGATGCTGTTATAGTGCCATCGTTGTCCCATAAAATTATTTTTGCTTTATATTTCATGCTAGCTCCTTTTGTTAAAACTTCGTAAAACCATGAAAAGTAGCGATCTTTAAAATAATTGGTTTTAAGAGAGCTGGGGAATTTTGAGGGAATAAGACCCATTCATGAATTTCAGTATCTTTATATTCAAGTAGTTCTGAGTACATTCTGATTTCATCCTTAGAACAGTTTGCAAGGCTACTTTTTGCAAAAGAAGATAAAATAAAATCTCCTTCTTTTGTGCCGCGATAGTGACTTTTGTATATAAGCTTTTTTATCATGAAAATAAGCATATACTATGAAGCTAAGTGATTCCTAGCAGTTATGTGCAAAGAAAATTAATTACGTTTATCTCTATAACTGTATACTTTAAAAAAACAAGCTAAATATTGACTGTAATAAGAATATTTAGTATTCTTTAACGTAAACTAAAAAACTATTTTGAGTGTTTTTTTATTCAAAATGGAGGCGGTATTTCCCTGGATGCTTGAACTTCTCGGGGTTATTGCCATTTTTAACAACTTTAAGGTAAAGAGGAAATGAGTAAATCAGATAAATCGACACCAGAGTTTACGGGCCTACGTGCTCGGCTTTGGCCAATACATTCACATGAATTAAAGAAATTTATACCGCTTGGTGTTATCATGTTCTGCCTGTTATTTAACTACACGGTGCTTCGTGATACGAAGGATTCTCTTGTGGTGAATTCAGCAGGTGCAGGAGCCATTACATTTTTGAAGTTATATTGTGTTACACCAGCAGCAATATTGTTTGTTGTTTTGTATGCAAAGCTAACAAATATTATGACACGTGAAAATGTATTCTATGCGGTTGTTACACCCTTCGTTGTGTTTTTTGGAGTGTTTGGTTTTATCATTTACCCTAATCTTCACTTACTTCATCCCTCAGTTGAATCAGTACAAGCATTACATGCTGCATATCCTGCTTTAAGTGGGTTTATTGATTTATACGCATACTGGGCATTTTCGTTGTTCTATGTGCTTTCTGAAATTTGGGGAAGCGCAATGATTGCCTTGATGTTTTGGCAGTTTGCAAACCATGTTGTGCGTATGCGCGAATCAAAGCGTTTTTATGGACTTTTTGCAGTTATTGGTAACGCAGCTCTTGTTGTGTCTGGTCCTACAGTTATGTTTTGTTCGGAACATATTAAGCATATGGTTCCAGAGGGAACAGACCCTTGGCAAGTAACGCTATACCTTCTTATGTCTACAGTAGTAGCAATGGGACTAATTGCTATGTATATGTATCGTTGGATGCATAAAGAAGTTCTGACCGATAAGCTTTACTTTGATCCTGCAGAAGTGGTTGTGAAGAAGAAAAAAGAAAAACCAGGTCTTGCTGAAAGCTTCAAGCTTATTATTCACTCACCTGAGCTTGGATTAATCGCTCTTTTGATTATGGCTTATGGAGTTACTATTAACTTAGTTGAAGTACAGTGGAAGAATCAGTTAGGTTTATTCTGCTCTGGCGATAAAGGACTCTTTAACTACTATATGGGTATTTTGTCTACAGCAACTGGTATTTTTACTATTCTATTTGGTTTAACAATAGGTTCAAATATTTTAAGAAAAGTAAGTTGGGCGAAAGCTGCGATGGTTACTCCATTAGTAATTTTGGTAGCTGGAGGAGCTTTCTTCTGCTTAATTCTTGCAGAAGGTCTAATGGAACCAATTTTGCAAATGTTTAACACGCATGCTATTGCTGCTGCTATGTTCATTGGACTTGGCATCGTTGTTGTATCAAAAGCAATTAAATATATTTTGTTTGATCCAACAAAGGAAATGGCATACATTCCGTTGGATGATGAGCTAAAAACAAAAGGTAAGGCTGCAGTTGATGTAATTGGTGGTCGTGCTGGTAAAGCTGGTGGTGCATTCGTGCAAAACATGTTGCTGATTGCTTTTGCAACTAAAGATGTTGTGTCGATTGCTCCGATTGCTTTTGCTGTGTTTGCAATCATTGCAGTAGCTTGGCTATATGCTGTAAAAGCACTTTCAGTAAAGGTGAAAGCAGCTGCGCAGAAGCAAAAACTAGGTGAAGTATAATCTAGCTGTTAAAAAGCTACGATTAAGCTAGTATGAGGGGTGCTGAAAGAGCGCCCCTTATTTTTATGAAATTAGATTACGATACATTATATTCCCTTCAAGGGTTAAGCAAACTACATGAATGTTTTTTACAGTTTGTAAAAACAAAAGATCCTGATTTTAGTTTTGAACTCATTGAGACAGCAGAGTATTTAGAAGAATTTTTATGTGAAGAATTCAGCTTGAACGAGACTTTGTCTGAGCTTTATCTAAATGCTTCTGAATACAGTCTTATAGCCTTTGCAAAACGACAATTTGTACAACGTTATGCATTGAAAGAATTTTGTACTCCACAAGATGATTGGCAACATTTATATACTTTTACGAATGCGCTGACATTTGCTAAAGTTGCGCTCGGTGCTCTTGAGCAGCAATCATCGCATTTGGATGATTTGGCGAAATATGCTGCATGGGCCGTGTTTACGTCCCAAGGGCAGCAAAAACATAAATTTGATTCACTTTTTTGTTTGCCTGAAAAAATTAATTCTAATTTTTTGCTACGAAATATAAAACAAGTTGATCATTCATATGTGACGACTAATCACAGAGAGCGAGACGGTTTTTCTTTAACTGATACTGGTTTTTCAAACGAGCAATCAGTAGGTGAAACGCATTACTGTATTTTGTGCCACAATCAAGGCAAAGATAGTTGCCGCACAGGAATTGCTCAGAGCCCTAAAAAAGCTGGTTGTCCACTAGATCAAAAAATTTCGCAGATGCATGTTTTAAAGCGCAAGGAAATGAACATCGCTGCACTTGCTGTAATTATGATTGATAATCCTATGGTTGCAGCAACAGGACATCGCATTTGTAATGACTGTATGAAGTCGTGCATTTTTCAAAAGCAAAGTCCTGTAAATACACCTGGAGCTGAAACTAATATTTTAAATTCAGTTCTGAGCTTGCCTTATGGGTTTGAAATTTATAGTTTGTTGACTCGTTGGAATCCGTTGAATCTTACCCAACCTTTACCTATGCCTGAGACTGGTTACCAAGTCCTTGTTGTGGGGTTGGGTCCAGCTGGATTTAGTTTGGCGCATTATCTGAGTCGAGATGGGCATATGGTAGTGGGTATTGATGGCGCCAAGCTTGAGCCATTATCAGCTGAGCTTTTAGAAAAAAAATTAATTAAAGATGTGAGCATGCTTTATGAGAATTTGGATGAGCGCATTCTTAGTGGCTTTGGTGGTGTAGCGGAATATGGCATTACGGTTCGTTGGAATAAAAATTATTTAAAAATAATACGGTTGTTACTTGAGCGTAGAAACAATATTCAATTTTTTGGCTCGACCCGCTTTGGGGGACAAATTCATGAAGGTAATTATAAACAACTAGGTATTGATGCTGTTACCTTATGTACAGGAGCAGGAGCGCCAAAGTTATTAGATATACCTGGAATATCAACGCCTGGAGTACGTTTAGCTAGTGATTTTTTGATGGGATTGCAGTTAACGGGTGCTGCAAAAAAAGATTCCTTAGCTAATTTACAAATTTTGGGTCCTATTTTGGTAATTGGTGGAGGTCTAACGGCAATTGATACTGCAACTGAAGCTAAGGCTTATTACAAAGAGCAAGTAAAAAAATTTAAGCATCGTTATAACAAGTTGCTAGAAATTTATGGAGAAGAAGAGATTAAAAAGTGGTGGACTGTTCAGGACCATCTTGTCGCAGAACAGTTATTAACTTGTGAAGAGACAGAAGTTCGAATTATTTACCGCTCTGATATCACTAATGCGCCAAGCTATTCTTTAAATCATGAAGAAGTTGAAAAAGCGCTAGAAGAAGGTATTATTTTTGAGCATAACTTAGTGCCTTTGCGTATTGAAAAAGATGACACGGGGTATGCAAAAGGTTTGTGGGTAATACGTAATGACAAAGAAGAATTTATTTCAGCGCGTTGTATTATTATGGCAGTTGGAACGCATCACGAGCCATTAAATCAAAATCACCTGAGTTTTGGAGACGCGCATCCTAGTTATGCAGGAAGTGTGGTAAAAGCAATTGCTAGTGCAAAGTACGGTTATCAAAATATTAGTGAAAGCCTAAAAGCTAACTCACCTTTGCCTAAAGTTGAGTGGAATGACTTGCTAAAAGCTGAGGTCTTAACCGTAACGCGTCTTGCGAAAAATCTTATCCAAATCGACGTTAAAGCACCTCTTGCTGCTGCAACATTTCAACCAGGTCAATTTTATCGTCTTCAAAATTTTGAATCCCTTGCCCCTATTGTGAACGACACTCGCTTGGCCATGGAAGCTTTAGCGCTTACACCTGTTAAAGTTGATAAAGTAAGCGGAATCATTACCTTTGTGATTGTGGAAATAGGAAGCTCTTCGATGCTAGCGCAATTTTTGCGACCTGGAGAAACTGTAGCTTTAATGGGACCCACGGGTACGCCAACTGAATTGCCTAGCAATCAAAATGTTTTATTGATAGGGGGTGGACATTTTAATCTGGCCCTTATCCATATGGGGAAAGCATTAAAAGAAAAAGGTAATAAGGTTTACTGGATAGCTGGATACCGATCAAGTACTGATAGAACACATGTTGAGGAAATTGAATTAGCTTCAGATAAAATATTGTGGTATTACGCAGAGGCTAAAGCTGATGAAAATCATGGAAATGCTATAGATGGGTTGTATTGTTTAAAAGATGAAAATATTTTGCAAACTGTTGATTGGCTTTTTGTGATGGGATCAACATCTATGCAGGAGGCTATTTCTAAAGAGCTTCTTTTGTTAGAAAAGTCGCTAAATAATAATCTTAAAACAATTACCAATGTTAACGTTCCTATGCAATGCATGATGCAAGGCATATGTGGGCAATGCATGATTGTAAATGGAGATGGTCCACAGTTTTGTTGTAAAAATCAGGAATTACTGATGCAATCTATGCCATTTGAAGATTTGCAAAATCGCAGTCGACAAAATAGTTTGTTGGAAAAAATATCACGACTTTGGTTAAGGTATGTGACTGAAACTGAATAAAATTAGCACTGATAGGAGTTGAAATGAAAAAGAATTTTCCAAAAGATAGTTCTCAACAAAATACTATGGGAGAAAGATGGGCTGATAAAGTTGCCAAATTTGGTGGGAGTTGGACATTTATTATTCTTTTTAAGATGATGCTTATTATATGGATTGTTCTTAATTCTTGGGTGATTTTTCGCCAACCATTTGATCCTTATCCTTACATATTTTTAAATTTAGTTCTTTCATGTATTGCAGCATTACAGGCGCCAATTATTATGATGAGTCAAAATCGTCAAGAGGCAAAAGATAGAATTCAAGCTGAGAAAGATTATCATATTAACCTAAAAGCTGAGCGTGAAATCCAGGAATTGAAAGTTCTGCTGAAAGAAGTTTTAGCAAATCAGCAGAATGAGTTTAGAAACTCTAAAAATCCACCGATAAGCTAGAAGTTTTTTATAGAATTTATTTAAAGAAGCTTTTGAAAATTAATAATTTTATGTTATCTTTTGGTAGTTAAATTTTTCATCTTATTAATATGACAAAAAAAGTCCGCATTTTTATCTTTTTTTGCGCGACGTTTTTTGGTCTTCATGGAATGGATTTAGATGTTGATGGTGGGAATGCTTGGAATGCCCTGTTGTTGCCAGTTGGGACGTCGTTAAAATCCGTTAAACTGAAAAATCTAGAGATTGATTGCGCTTTTTGGGAAAAATGGGACGTCTTTGAATTTAATAAGGAAGAATTAAGAAGCTTATCAATTGATGCTTGTGCTTTTTCGGAAACTGAAGATTTTGCATTCTTGTATGGTTTTGCTGTTTCAGAGCTAAGTATCACTAATTGCCAAATTACTGATGATAAATTAATGAGCTTATTAGGATTTATACATCCTTATACAGTTTTAAAAATTAATTTAAGCGGGAATAACTTAGGAAGAGATGTCCAATTGTTTGAGAAGGCGCTAAGTAACATTCCTTTTATAGGTGCTGCACTAGATGAATTAAACCTTTCTAGTAATCCAGTTGATTCAAGCATAACTGGCAAAAACTATAAGAGTGTAAAAAAGATTACAGTTTAATCATTGTCAAGGAGGCAATACGTTACTTTGTCCCAAGAGAAAACATGATTAAATAGCTTGTTTTTTGTTTCAAAATTTAACGTGGTAAGCCAAGAGTTAACTTGTCTAATAATCGTTATGGGAAAACTGTTATTAGTAATTTTTTCCCACCGGTTATTTTGTGGGTTCTTTGGCTGAGCTTTATATTCTAACACTATTTCTTTTGCATCTATTGCTTCCAAATGCTCACTTGCTTCCAAATGCTCACTCGCTTCTGAAAGTTTTGCCCCTAGTTCATTTTTTTTGATAATAGCTAATCGAAAATAATTATCTGCAATTCCAGCTCTTGACGCTTCTTCACAATATATCCTAATGAAATCTAGTAGCTTTTTATACTCACTTTTTTTGATACTTTCTTCGATGCGCATGGATCTAAAAAAAATTTTGAAGGATACGTTTGGAAATCTTTCAGCTAAAAAAGTATAAAAATCTGTGCAAGAAAGAAGATTATTATCAGCATGAGGTGCTTGGCAGGGGGTGCTGTCGGTAAATATGAGAATAGTTCCACAAATACCTGTAGGCTTGTCATCTAAGAATTTTTTGAGGAGTTGTCTTTCAGTATGAGATTCATTAGTAATTGTTGAAAAATCTAAAGGATCCATTACTGCTTGAGGATGAGTTTCATATCGTCTTTTTTTTGCTATATATACTCTTATTTTCTCTGATCCTTGTTCGTATTCTGGTACAAAAGCTCCTAAACCTTCCATTTGCCAGCTAATTGTAGAATAAGGGACACTAAAAGGATCATGCATGACCTCTGGCATATCACTGATTCTGTCTCGTTTGTATTTTTTTACAAGGCTTTTAAAATATATTTCGTAATATTTATCATCGTGATCATGAGATATATGGCGAGCGAACGGAATTGTATACCTTTTCCCTGCAAATGACACAAGAGGAAAAACATCTGCCCACAATTGAGGAAATGAAAGAAATAGAAATACTAAATATTGATACATTAAAAAATAATTAAAAATTATTTTTTATTCTATGTTATTAACACTTAATATTTTATTAATTAGGTTAGTCGCTCTCGCCAATGCGTTGAGCAAGGCTTGCTTCTAAGAACACATCAATATCACCATCAAGCACGCCTTGGGCATTGCCGCGTTCTACACCGGTTCTTGTGTCTTTTACCATTTGGTATGGTTGCAGGACGTATGAGCGAATTTGGTGTCCCCAGCCGATGTCAGTTTTTGAGCTGCTGTTAGCATTTGCTTTTGCTTCTCGTTCACGTAGTTCAAGTTCATAAAGTCTGGCGCGCAACATAGTGTAGGCTTGTGCTCGGTTACGGTGTTGTGAGCGATCACTTTGGCACTGCACCGCAATATTAGTTGGAAGGTGGGTAATACGAATGGCGCTTTCGGTTTTATTAACATGCTGTCCACCTGCGCCAGAGGCACGGTATGTATCAATTCTTAAATCTTTTTCTTCAATTTGAATATCAATATTTTCATCAACTTCAGGATATACCCAAACAGAAGCGAAACTGGTATGACGACGAGCGTTTGAATCAAAAGGAGAAATGCGCACTAAACGATGCACGCCGCTTTCAGTTTTTAGCCATCCGTATGATCTAAACCCATCAACTTTTATGGTGATTGATTTCAGGCCTGCTTCTTCTCCGGGGCTTTCATCTAAAATTTCAAGCTTGTATCCTTTGCTGTCAGCCCATCGTGTGTACATACGTGCTAGTATTTCTGCCCAATCCTGGGCTTCAGTTCCGCCAGCACCTGCATTAATTTCAATGAAAGCATTGCAAGTATCAGCTTCACCAGAAAGCAGGCTTTCTAATTGAAGCTTAAGTGCCTTTGCGCACAAAATATCTAATTCTTTTTCTGCTTCTGCTTCTGTAGCTTGATCCTGCTCTGCCTCTGCCAGCTCAATTAGAGTTACGGTATCATCAAGATCTTGCTTTAAATCAACGACTCTTTTTAAAGCTGTTTTCAACGTATCTCGTTCTTTTAGTATTTTTTGAGCGGCAGTAGGATTATCCCAAAGCGTGGAGGATTCAGCTTGTTGATCTAATGTTTGTAAGTGTTTTTGAGCTGCGTCCCAGTCAAAGATGCCTCCTCAGCAAGGTTAATGCTTGTTCGATCTGATTGACTTTGTGGAGATTTTCAGCCTTCATAACAAAATTTCTAATATGGTATTGTATTTTTTATTTCATCACAATAAAGCCTATTGTGTGCTAATGCAATAAAGTCATGAAGGCTGTTAAGGTCAATAATGGTTGGTTATCATCAGTTTATGCCGCTTCCTCTATATCTTCAGACAAACTTGTAAAGTATTGATTGCGCTGTTCTATGGTTTTTCGATTGCTCAATTCATTAAGTAAAGACGTAATTCTTGTTACGCTCTCTTTTATTTTTGTTTTGAGAACTGCAAAGTGAGTGTTCATTTGAGCTTCTGCGGGATTACTATAGCCCAAATATTTAAAGCCAATATCAGTTACAATCATAAGATTTTTTAATGAACCAATTCTATTTTTTTCTCGTGCTTTTTCTTCACAAAAAGCACTAATCGCTGTATTATCACCTTCCTCAGAGCTTGTTATGCTAGTTAATTTAGTCTCAATTTCTGAACCTTTCATAAAGGCGTCACAGAATAAAAATAATCTCTCTACTTCATTAACACGTGATTCGCAGGTATAAATTTCATTTAAAATTGTGATAAAAGGATTAAAAATAATGGTTGGTAAAGTATTCATATTAAGTTTTGGCATAAGCTCAGAATTTACTAATCTATCAAATCCGTATGCTCTAGTTAGATTTATTAAGGTTTCCACATACCAATCTTGTGATTCTTGCGTGGTGAATACCTCGGGGACAAAAAATAAGTGCTCTCTAAATGTTTCTGTTACAAAAACACCAAATTTAGAATTTATTCTTGCAAATAATGGATTTATTAATGTAGGCATCTCTGGGCTTAATCTGATCCAGATTTCATTGGGATTCTCGGGATTTTTACTTAACGTAACACCATGTACTGAAGCATTACTTTGATTAGACAATTCCTCCTGTTCCATTGAAAAAATGCTACAAGTTAAAGATATTGCTTGAAAAAAGATACCTAGTAAAAAAAACTTTTTCATATGAAGCTCTGATGAATTTGATACCTTGAGTCTATAATGGGAATTATTAATTTTCTATTAATGATTTCCTTTAAATCCTATAGCAACAACGTACATTTCAGCAGAATCTTGTCGACTTGAATTAGGTTTAAAATGTACAACTTTAGTGAAGTGAATTTTTAGTTTTTTTAATAGTTCTCCTTCTGTGCCTCCCCGTAAAACCTTAGCAACAAATGATCCATTCTTTGCTAAATGGCTAAGGGAAAAATTTAAAGCAGATTCTAAAAGATTGAGAATGCGAATGTGATCAACGGAAGGAATGCCGCACGCGGCAGCAGCCATGTCTGAAACGATGACATTTGCCAAATCTACATGTTGCAATAATTGTTGTTGTGCAGATTCATCTTCAAAGTCTCCTTTGATAATGAAAGTATTAGGATTGCTAAAAGGTTCAATATCTTGCAAATCAAGAGCGATAACCTTACCTTTACTTGAGATTTTTTCAGCAATAACCTGAGTCCATCCACCAGGGGCTGCGCCAAGATCAATAACTGTTTGGCCAGATTTGAAAATTTTATACTTTTGGTCAATTTCAACAAGTTTGAAAGCGGCTCTTGAGCGGTACCCTGCCTGCTTAGCCTTTGCAACAAAAGGATCATTAAGTTGACGTAAAAGCCAGTTACGCGATGATTGAGTTCGCTTCTTTTTTGATTTTAAGATAACTCGGCCAGCTGGATTTTTCATTCATCGTTTAAAAGTTGTTTTTGTTTTAAAAGCGTTTGTAACTCACCGTTTTGAAACATTTCTTTTACTATATCGCACCCGCCAATAAATTCGCCTTTGACATATAATTGAGGAATTGTAGGCCAGTTGGTGTAATCCTTAACGCCTTGGCGAAGAGTTGGATCGATAAGTACATTGATGTCTTTAAAGGGAACCTTAAGTTGATTAAGGATTTGTATAACGGTTGCTGAGAATCCGCACATAGGCATAGTAGTAGTGCCTTTCATAAATATGACAATGTCGTTCCCTTTAACTAATTCATCAATTTGTTGGTGTGCATCGCTCATGACATTCCTCTCAATTATGATTTGTTTTTATAGATAAAGCATGAATATTACATTCTTTAAGTGCTGCGTAAACCTTTTGATGTTGTTGTATTCGGTTTAAGCCTTTAAAGCTTGCACAAGTAATATCTGCTAGGTAATGATCATTGTCACCGGCTAAATCAGTTATGATGACGTTTCCATTAGGGAACGCTGTTTTTAAACGATGCTCTAAATCTGATAAAAGGATAGGCATAATTTAAGCTGCCTCTTGAGTTGTAGCTTCAGTATTTAAATACTCAAGTAACCCAAAGCGGCGTGCAACTTCTTTGCAGCCAGTCCAATTTGTGCCAAAACTTGCGCCGGAATCTAAGCGTTCACCCGATTGAGTGTCTAAAATTGATGAGGAATCTAGTCCAAATGCATCTATTAAAATAAGTTTAGTGGATTCAAAAAAATCTTGAGTAAAGATGCGGCCAAATTCTAGGCAATAATTTGCTAAGCGAAGATTTAAAGCTAAAAATTGCCCGAGCAGAAAATCATTAATACGGCGAATAGCACTAAATAAGACTTCAAGTTCTTCTTCTTGCGCCCAACCAAGAGCATAAGCATGTTGTGGGGCTATAACTGTTTGTTCACCTTTATCATTTTTTAGGTACAATTCAATAATGGGTTCGCTAAGTACTGTGCCAGGTTCTAGATTGAACAAAGTTGCTAAAGAATCAATCGCAATATTGTGAACGCGAAAACGAAATGGCATAGGATCCGCTAATCGAACAAGTTGTTCACGCATATTTAAACGTTTGATCAAATGTGTTTCAACGCCAATTTGATTTAAGCGCTGCATTAGCAGTTCAGAAAAACGATTATTCAGCGCACCATGAGCGGTTGAAGCTTGCAAATCTCCTTTTTGATCAAGGCTGTCTTTAAAATATAAAACCAATGTTCCTGGTTCAGGACCATCAAACAATATCTTCGTGCGGCCATTAAACAGCTCCTTACGGCGTGTTTGGCGTGCATGAACGAAATTTTGAGTTTCTTGTGACATAGACCTAATCAGACTAATACCATCTTACCGTAACATATAGCAAGGTAATGTGCATTTTTCAAGTTTTGATTATATGTTATTAATATTTGACTCTTTTTTAAGAGTAATGTACGTTCTGTTCATGAACATAACCAACTCTAGAATTACAAATTAATGGCTACTTTTCAAGATACTCGTGAGCATGCGGAGCAAAAGGTCATGGTGCATCTCTTAAGTGAGATCGAGCGCAATCCATCTTTTACTCAGCGAGGTTTAGCTGGTGAACTTGGTATTGCTTTAGGTTTAATGAATCAATATCTGAAGAGTTGTGTTACAAAGGGTTGGATTCGAGCCTCTCAGCTTTCACCGCGTCGTATTACATATTTTTTAACGCCAAAAGGATTTTCAGAAAAAAGTCTTATGGTGACCAATTATCTAGCGCGTTCGATGACTTTTTTTAGGGATGCCCGTACACAGTGTGAAGAAATTTTTGAAGTATGCAAATCTCATAAATGGTTAGTGGTAGCGCTTGTTGGTAGTGGAGATTTAGCAGACATTGCAAGGCTTGTTGCGCATGGAACAGGCGTCATTGTGGAAGTTGTGGATATCAGTGCGGATTTTAAAAAGTATGACGCTGTTTTTGTTACAGATATTATAAATCCACAAGAAACATATGATGCTATTAAGAGTAAAATTGAGTGTCAGCGATTATTGACATTAGAACTGTTACATATTTCGAAGGTGAAACCGTGATAACATGGTGTGTTGCTTATACTCAACCTTTAAAAGAGCTTGTTGCTAAAAAAAACTTGCTGGATATGGGGTATGAAGTTTATGCGCCAAGATTTAAAAAAATGCGTCGACATGCACGTAAAGTTGATGAAATTTTAGCGCCTCTCTTTCCGCGTTATATATTTGTTGGTATGGACATGAAATCTGCTCAATGGCGTAGTATTAATGGTGCGCGTGGGGTGTCTCATTTATTGATGAGTAATGATTTGAAACCAGCGCAAGTTCCATGTAGAGTGATCGATGAATTGATGGGGCAAGAAGTTAGCAGCGAGGTTGTTCTGATGGCAAGCTTGGTGGCTTTTACAAAAGGGAACAAAGTTCGCATTTGCGAGGGGGCTTTTAAAGATCAGGAAGCAAGATTTGATGCCCTTGATGATAAAAGCCGCGTTCATTTATTGCTAAGTTTTATGGGAAGAGAGATGAAAACAATTCTTCCCATTTATGCTGTGGAAGCAGCATAACGATAATTTTTTAAGGCGATTTTGCTTTAAAAATATAACTTAAATTTTTGCAGTTTGGTGCTTTTCACCCGGACTGCGGTAGCTATGGAAAATACGAAAAAAGTGTCATCTGCACCATCTATATTATCAGCAATTCAAAAACTAAGATTTTTGCTTACTAAAGAAGAGAAAGTTAAGTGGTTAGGAATCGTTGGCTTTGCTCTGTTCTCATCATTTTTTGAGATTATTACTGCTTCTCTGGTTGTGATTTTTGCGCAAGTTCTTAATCAGCCTGAATTTGGAATAAAGTACTTAAGTATGGTTGGTTTAGAAGGAAATTTATCTCCAGGACGTGTTGTTTTTTATATCGCCATTGCTGTGGGTGGTGTGTATTTAGTCAAAAATCTTGTGGCAGCTGCAGAAGCTTTTTATCAAAATTTTTCTATCCAAAAAATGAGTTATCATTTTAAGAATAAGTTGTTATATAGGTATGCTGAGGCCGATTATGCATTTTACCTCACAAGAAATTCATCACTTGGCTTAGCTGTTGTAGGTGGAGATTCAGAATTGATGTTTTCTGGTGGTATGATGTCTATTGCCATAATTTTGTCTGAAAGCACAATATTTTTGTGTTTAATCGGAATGATTATTTTTATGAATCCATCATTAGCTTTTATGATTTTTGCTATTGGCGCTACTTTTGGATTTACGATGGTAAAAGGTTTGTTACCGCAGTTTTACAAATGGGGGCAACGTTTGCAAGAGGCATCACTTTTTTGCAGTCAAAATTTGTTGCAGTTTTTTCACGGCTTTAAAGAGATAGTATTGCTTGGGAAGCGTGAGGCTTTTATTGATGCGTATCGGCATTATTCTCATAAAAAGTCTCGTGTGCAAGCTCTACAAACGGCTACAAATGTGTTGCCAAGATTGGTTATTGAAACACTGTTTGTGGGCATTTTTGTCTTGGCTATTGCTATTTTATGCTTTGATCACGAGAGCCCAGTGCAAATGATTGGTATATTGGGCGGATATCTTTATGCTGGATTTCGGTTGATGCCTGGACTAAATCGTATAATAAATCAGTTGAATATTTTAAAAAGCAGTATTTCTTCTGTAGATCGAGTTTGCAATGAGTATACTTCAATAGCTGTAAAAAAAACCTATGAAGATGTGCCTAATTTTAAATTTGATGAATTAATCAATTTAACAAATGTTTCCTTTAGATATCTCAATACTGAAAAAGATGCTCTTCAAAATATTTTCTTGGATATTAAAAAAGGAGAATGCATAGGGATTATTGGTGAAACGGGATCAGGTAAATCGACATTGGTTGATATTATTTTGGGGCTTTTAAAGCCCTATCACGGCCAAGTTCTGATCGATAATAAATTTACAGTGAGTTCTTATCAATGGCATCAAAAGATTGGGTACGTTCCGCAAAGTGTGTATTTAATAGATGATGCAATTGAAGCTAATATTGCTTTTGGTGAAAAAGAAATCGATAAAATTAAATTAAACGCAGCTATAGATGCGGCTCAGCTGCGTAAGTTTATTAATAATTTGCCTCAAGGTTCAAAAACAATAGTTGGAGAGCGGGGCATTAGGCTGTCAGGGGGTGAACGTCAGCGCATTGCAATTGCGCGTGCGTTATACCGTAATCCCGAGGTTCTTATTTTTGATGAGGCAACCTCTGCTCTTGATAATGAAACGGAAGCGCGATTAATGAAAACAATTCAGGCTGTTAGTAAAAATCGTACGGTAATTATGATTGCGCACAGGTTAACGACGCTCAAAGAATGTGATCGAATTGTGATGATGAAGCAGGGGCAAGTCAATCAAATTGCTAGTTACGAAAATCTTCAAAAAATAAGGTAAAAAATCATGCATAATATAAAAATATCTGTTGTAGGTTGCGGATATTGGGGCAAAAACTTAGTTCGTAATTTTTCCGAGATTGGTGCTCTGCATTCAGTGTGCGATGCTAACTCAGAGTTAGCCAATGTTGCCTCCCAAACTTATGGTATTCCAGCTCTAACCCTAGAACAAGTGTTGCAAAGTGACGTTGATGGCGTTGTGATTGCAGCGCCTGCAGCGCAGCATTTTGACCTAACGCAAAAAGTGCTTAAGGCAGGCAAACATGTATTTGTAGAAAAGCCCTTATCTTTAAAGGTTGAAGAAGCACGAAAATTGTGCGAATTATCCACACAAGCAGATCGTAAGCTTATGGTGGGGCATTTGCTGCAGTATCATCCTGCCTTTTTAGAGCTAAAGCAGCTTATATCTAAAGGTAATCTTGGGCGTCTTCAGTATATTTACTCTAACCGTTTAAATCTGGGTAAATTTCGTAATGAAGAGAATATTCTATGGAGTTTTGCTCCGCATGACATTTCCATGATTTTAAGCTTAGCAAGTGATTTACCAGAAAAAGTTTACGCAACAGGTGCCTGTCATCTTAATCCTCGTATTCATGATGTGACGACTACACACATGTCGTTCAAAAATGGAATTCAAGCACACATTTTTGTTTCTTGGTTGCACCCATACAAAGAGCAGAAGCTGGTTGTTGTTGGTGATCGAGGTATGGCTGTTTTTGACGATGGATTGCCTTGGGGAGAGAAATTAAAGCTTTATCCTCATCAAGTTACTTGGGTGGATGGGTTGCCTCAGCCAGAAAAAGCTGATGTTGTTCATGTGCCATTGGAGGTTGCTGAGCCATTGAAACTTGAGTGTCAGCACTTTATTGACAGTATTAAAAATAATAAAAAACCACGTACTGATGGTTTTGAGGGATTACAAGTATTGCAAGTTTTAGAGGCAGCTCAGCAATCATTGCATTCATCTACTACGGTTACTTTAAATAATGAAGTTGCGCTCTATTTTACTCATGAAACAGCAATTGTTGATGCTGGGTGTGAAATTGGTCAGGGTACAAAAATTTGGCATTTTTCGCATATTATTAAAGGAACAAAAATAGGCGAGGATTGCGTAATTGGGCAAAATGTAATGATTGGTCCTGATGTTGTAATAGGTGATCGTTGCAAGGTTCAAAATAATGTGAGTCTTTACAAAGGAGTTGTTTTAGAAGACGGTGTTTTCTGTGGTCCTTCTTGCGTCTTTACTAATGTGCATAATCCTAGGGCAGAGATAGAGCGTAAGGATGAGTTTCGTAAAACTCACGTAGAGCGCGGAGTAACTATTGGTGCAAACGCTACCATTGTGTGTGGTAATCGTTTGGGTGCATATAGTTTAATTGGTGCAGGTGCTGTGGTTACAAAAAATGTAAAACCTCATGCGGTAATGGTTGGTAATCCAGCAAAGCAAATTGGTTGGGTTAGTCATGCCGGCGAGAAACTTGGGGAAGATTTGGTTTGCCCAAGAGAAGGGCGCTTATACAAAATTGTAGAAGAAAACCTGATTGAAATTAAAGAAAACAATACTATAAAGACAGCTTAACATTAAGGTAAAATCGTGCAATTTATTGATCTTAAAGCTCAACAAGAACGTATTCGTCCAGAAATTGACGCGGCTATTAAGCGCGTTTTAGACCATGGAACGTATATTATGGGGCCAGAAGTTTATGAACTTGAAAAACAATTAGCTGAATTTTGTGGTGTTAAGCATGCGATTTCTTGTGCTAATGGAACTGATGCATTGGGTTTAGGATTGATGGCAAAAAATATAAAGCCTGGTGATGCGATTTTTGTTCCATCGTTTACATTTGCGGCAACTGCTGAAGTGGTTGCATGGATGGGGGCAACACCAATTTTTATTGATTCTTTAGAAGACACGTATAACCTTGACCTAAAAAGTTTACGGCAAGGGATTCAAACAGGGAAAAAATTAGGGCTTAATCCTGTTGGAATTATTCCAGTCGATTTATTTGGTCAGCCGGCAGATTATGATGCTCTTCAAGAGATTGCTGATGAGCATAATTTGTGGGTTATGGCAGATGGCGCACAAAGCTTTGGTGCATCTTATAAAGATCGAAAAATTGGAAATATTGGAGACTTAGCTACAACTAGCTTTTTCCCAGCTAAGCCTCTGGGATGTTATGGTGATGGTGGTGCTATTTTCACTAATGATGATGAACTGGCATCAATCATTAAATCATTAAGAGTGCATGGGCAAGGATCTGATAAATACGACAATGTGCGTATTGGAATGAATGGTCGTTTAGATACAATTCAAGCAGCTATTTTGATAGAAAAATTAAAAATATTTCCTGATGAATTAAGTGCTCGCCAAAAAACAGCAGATGCATATAGTGAAGCGCTGAAAGATATAGTGCAGGTACCTTTTGTCATGAAAGATGTAACATCTGCTTGGGCGCAATATACGATACGACTGCCTCAGCATATTGATAGAAATAAGCTCATAACGGCTCTTAAAGAAGCTGGTGTTCCAACCATGGTGTATTATGTAAAGCCACTTCATTTGCAAACAGCCTATAAACATTATCCAACTGCTACTCAAAGCGTTCTTCCTGTGTGTGAAGAGCTGGCAAATGAAGTGCTAAGTTTGCCGATGAGTGGATATGTGAAAAATGCAGAAATTAACCAAATAGTAAGCGCGGTGAAAAATGGACTTAAAAGGTAAAAAATTAGTTGTAGTGGGTGGTGCAGGGCTCATAGGTTCTCATACAGTTGATGAGCTTTTAAAGGAAGATATTAAAGAGCTAATCATTTACGATAATTTTGTTCGTGGCACTTACGGTAACATAGAGAACGCGCTTAAAGATCCACGTGTGCGTGTTTTTGAAATAGGTGGAGATATTTGTCAAACAGACATTTTGAACGAAGCTTTTAAAGGCGCTGATGGGGTTTTTCATTTTGCGGCGCTTTGGCTTTTGCAGTGTCATGAATTTCCTCGATCAGCTTTTAGTGTAAATGTAGAGGGTACTTTTAATATTCTAGAGGCTTGTGTTGCGCAAGGTGTGAAGCGTCTTGTCTATTCTTCTTCCGCGTCAGTTTATGGAGATGCTATTTGTGAGCCAATGGATGAAGATCATCCCTTTAACAATACCAATTTTTATGGTGCAACAAAGATTGCTGGTGAGGCGATGGCGCGTGCTTATTATCATCGCTATAATCTTCCTTTTGTTGGGCTTCGGTATATGAATGTTTATGGTCCTCGTCAGGATTATCGTGGTGCGTATATCGCGGTTATTATGAAAATGTTAGATAATCTTGATAAAGGTATTGCTCCAACACTTTATGGAGATGGATCCCAAGCTTATGATTTTGTTTACGTAGGAGACTGCGCAAAAGCAAACGTATGTGCTATGAAAGCTGATACGACGGATGAATTTTATAATGTTGGTACAGGTATTCGAACATCCATTAAAGAGTTAGCAGAACTGATTTTAAAAGTTACGAATTCCAATCTCTCTGTTCAATATGAGCCTGCTGGATTAACATTTGTAAAAAATCGTATAGGTTGCCCTAAAAAAGCGGCTGAGCAAATTGGTTTTAAATCAACAGTTTCGCTAGAAAACGGTTTGAAAAAACTTATTGAATGGCGAAAAACGCATATTGAGCAAGTTGAAATGCGCAGAAAGAAAGTAGCGTGATGACACAAGGAGCTGAAAAAATTAGAAAAATTCCCATTGCAGTTCCAGCGCTTTCTGATGAAGAATGGCAAGCAATAAGGGAGCCTTTATTAAGCGGTTGGCTAACTCAAGGGCCAAAAGTTTCTGCTTTTGAAAAAGAATTTTCGAAGCTGCATAATGTCAATCATGCACTGGCCGTAACTTCGTGTACAACAGCTCTTCACCTTGCTTTGGCAGCAATGGGCGTTGGGCCTGGTGATGAAGTAATTGTACCTGCGTTTACTTGGGTGGCAACGGCAAATGTTGTTTTGTATTGCGGTGCTACTCCTGTTTTTTGCGATGTTGATATCACAACGTTTAATATCAAAGTTGAAGATATCGCATCAAAAATCACAGAACGCACGAAAGCTATTATTCCTGTTCATTTATTTGGTTTGTGTGCCGATATTGATGCTATCCGTGCTGTGATTCCTTCACATGTGAAAATTCTAGAAGATGCTGCATGCGCTGCAGGTGCTTCTTATAAGGGTAGATTTGCTGGTTCACTTGGAGATATGGCTGCTTTTTCTTTCCATCCTCGAAAGTCTATTACAACAGGTGAAGGTGGAATGGTTACAGCAAATGATAAAGATCTTAACCGTTTAGCTGAAATTATGCGTAATCACGGTGCTGAAATTTCAGAAGAAGTTCGCCATAATAGTGCAAAGCCTTATTTATTACCTGATTTTAAAATGCTTGGTTTTAATTATCGTATGACAGATTTGCAGGCTGCAGTAGGGTTAGTGCAACTTGGCAAACTACAATCGTTTATTAAAGAGCGCCAAACTTGGGCAGAGTATTATACTGAGCAATTAAAATCTATTGAGTGGTTAAAACCTCAAGCAGTTTTAAAGGATATTACTCAGCATGCATGGCAGGCTTATGTTTGTTATGTTGATCCAAAAATAGCACCAATGCCACGTAATGACATGATGGATGTTTTGCAGCAAAAAGGCATCGCAACACGTCCAGGAACGCATGCGGTGCATATGCTGACCTTTTATAAAGATAAATATGGAATTAAGGCTGATGATTTTCCAGGTGCTAAAGCTTGCGATCAAAATACGATGGCAATTCCACTTCACAATAAAATGACCAAGGAAGATTTTGATTATGTGATAGAAGGATTGAAATCTATTTAGTTATGTGCGGAATAGCAGGGATTTTTAATTTTAATAAGCAGCCTGTTGCCCATAGTCAAATTAAGGCTATGACGGATATTATTGCTCATAGAGGGCCGGATGGAGAGGGGCAATATGTCGATGGCTTTGTTGGTTTGGGGCATAGGCGTCTTGCTATTATTGATTTAAGTCCAGCAGGGCATCAGCCTATGCAAACAAGAGACGGTCGTTTCACGATTACATATAACGGTGAAGTTTATAATTTTAAAGAAGTACGCGTTCAGCTTGAATCGCTTGGTTATCAATTTCACTCAAATACTGATACAGAAGTTGTCTTAAATGCATTTGCTGAATGGCAGCATGAATGTGTCAAAAAATTCAATGGAATGTTTGCTTTTGCTATTTGGGATAAAAAAGAAAAGCAATTATTTTTAGCGCGCGATCGTTATGGAATTAAGCCATTATACTACTGTTTAACAGACCAGCATTTAATTTTTTCTTCTGAAATTAAAGCAATTATGGCATCTAACTTATACCAATCGACGCTTGATAAGGAAGGATTAGTTGAGTACTTAACTTTTCAAAATTTCTTTACAGATAAAACTCTTTTTCAAGATGTAAAAATGCTTATGCCTGGCAATTATGCCTATGCAAAAGCAAATGGAAAAATTGAGAAAACTCAATACTGGAATTTTAACTTCTGTGGTTCTCTCAAAATATCAGAACGCGAAGCAATCGAAGAAACGGATCGTCTTTTTAAACAGGCTGTTCAACGACAACTTGTAAGCGATGTGCATATCAACGCCTACTTGAGTGGAGGTATTGATTCAGGTGCAATTTCAATGATTGCTGGTCAATTCGTGCCGCATATGAAAACGTTCACCATTGGCTTTGATTTAAGTTCAGCAAGTGGACTAGAATTATCTTTCGATGAACGCGCCAAAGCTGAACATATTTCCTACCTTGCTAAAACAGAACATTACGAAATGGTGCTGAAAGCGGGCGATATGGAACGTTGTATGGATAAATATGTTTGGCATCTTGAAGAACCGCGTGTTGGTCAAAGTTATCCCAATTATTATGCAGCAAAACTTGCAAGTAAATTTGGTAAAGTTGTTCTTTCTGGCGCAGGCGGAGATGAATTTTTTGGAGGTTATCCATGGCGGTATTTTTACACAGATTCGTCTATTAGTTTTGATCATTTTATTGATCAATACTATTTGAAATGGCAACGGCTTATTCCAAATAGCTTACTAAAAGATTTATTAGCCCCTATATGGGATGAGGTTCAGCACGTTTGGACGCGCGATGTTTTTGCAGATGTATTTAAAAATATTAAAAAAGATACATTAACACCAGATGAATGCATCAATTACAGTTTATATCTAGAGGCAAAAACATTTTTGCATGGTTTGCTAGTTGTGGAAGATAAGCTTAGTATGGCTCACGGCTTAGAAACACGCGTGCCCTTCCTAGATAATGATTTGGTTGATTTTTCAATGAAAGTTCCTGTAAGTATGAAGATTGCAAATAGCATAAGTAATGCTGATGAGAATGATCTATTTAGTAAAAAGCAAGCATACAAAGAGGGAAAAACTATCTTACGTAAAACGCTTTCCAAGTACTTAGACAAGCAAGTGACTGAGAATAAAAAACAAGGATTTTCATCTCCTGATGCTTCATGGTTCAGGGGAGAAAGTATTGAATTTGTAAGAAAAGAATTTTCAAATATTCCTAAAATTTTTGATTTTAGTGTTGCGAAAAAGATTTTTGATGAACATACATCGGGTTTAAAAAATAACCGGCTGGCTGTGTGGTCGTTGTTGTATATGATTCAGTTTTTCAAACGTATGGTAAGGTCTTAATTTGTGAATATTGTACTATTTGGATCTACTGATTTAACCTTATCAGTTGCAGAATTTCTGTATACTAATTCTTATCAAATAGCAGCAGTTGTTACTGTTCCACAAACATTCAAGATTAGTTACAAACCAGAAGGTGTTCACAATGCGCGTTTTGTTGATTTAGATCATTGGGCATCAGAGAAAAATATTCCAGTTATAAATTACGTAAGTGCTGATTCAGCCATTGATGCTTTAAAAAATTTTCAAACGGAAGAAAGTTTTGCAATAGTAGTAGGGTGGTATCATATGATGCCAAAAAAACTACGTGATATATTTCCAATAGGATGTAGCGGTTTTCATGCGTCTTTGTTGCCTAAACTTCGAGGCGGGGCACCTTTGAATTGGGCGCTTTTGTTAGGCCATCAAGAAGCAGGAGTGAGTTTTTTCGAATTGTCTGACGGTATTGATGACGGCTTATTATATGATCAGATGTCGTTTTCTATTGAAAAAGGCGATGTTATAGGGACTTTAGTTAAAAAAAGTGAAGATGCTATTTTACAAATGCTGCAACGATCACTGCTAAAAATTCAGGATGGTGCAATACGTAAATATGAGCAGGAAGGATTGTTGTCTTATTGTGGGCAAAGAAGCCCTGAAGATAGCCACATTAATTGGAAGGATGATGCTGAAGTAATTTTGCGTTTAATTAAAGCTTCTTCAAAACCCTATGCAGGAGCATATAGTTTTCTAGAAGAAAAAAGAATTATAATTTGGGATGCTTCAATTGCTGATATAGAGATACACGGCATTCCAGGGCAAATCATGATTATCGAAAACAAAATATATATATCTTGTGCAAAAAGAGCTATTTTGCTTCAAGACGTCGAAGAAAAAGAATTATTGATGAAATCTAATCATAAAAGGCTGCATTTTGTCTAAAAGAAACGTATATCCAACATTTGATCTTGATTGGGCTAATGAGCAGCAAATAAATTTTTTAATAGATATGCTAATCGAAAATAAAATTAAAGCAACTTTTTTTGTAACGCATTATTCAGAAGCAGTTCAAAAAATAATAGATAAAAAAGAATTATTTGAAGTTGGTATTCATCCAAATTTTTTAGAAAATTCAACTCATGGAAAAAATTTTGAGGTGGTTATAAACTATTTTAAGGATTGGATTCCTAGCCCTATTGGAGTCAGAACTCATGGTTTATATAATACCTCTAATTATTTTATTGAAATAATGAAAAAATGTTCCAGCATTCAATACGATGCGTCTACCTATTTACCTTATGCTGATAATGTAAGGCCGTATCGATTTGAGTATGAAGGAAGATCAATCTATAAAATAATTTTTAATTGGGAAGATGATCTGGAATTTGCTGTTAAAAAACCGATATGGCATATGAATAGTCTTTTGGAAAAAATTTCAGGTCCTATTATTCTAAATTTTCATCCAGTTCATATTTTTTATAATAATGCTGCGAAAGCAGATGTTTTAGAGGCCAAAACAATGGATATAGATTTAACAAAAAGACGTGCTAATTTTTCTGGTGCTCTTGTCATGTTGAACAGTCTAATTGCTTGTAAAGAAAATTTAAACGTAGGGGTTTTAAGTGAGTGTATCAATTTTGGTAAGTGAAGAAAAATTCATAAAAGATCTTAATTTATCGCAAAATGATAAAGATTTTTTAAAGAGAATATTTAACAAAGGCGTTTCTCCCTACGTAAATCGTATAAAACAATATGGGTTTGTAAATAAAGAAAAAATTTTAGATGCCGGTTGTGGTTTTGGGCAGTGGTCAATTGCTATGTCTCAGCTTAATGATGAAGTTTATTCATGTGATGCAAGTCAAGAGAGGGTGACTTTTTTAAAAGAATTATCTTTAAAAGAAAACATTTCAAATATCAATGTTCAGCATGGATTTATTGATAGGCTTCCCTTCGAGGATAATTTTTTTGATGCGGTTTTTTCATATGGGGTTATATTTTTGACTCCTTGGAAAAAATCGTTAGCAGAATTAATAAGGGTTTTAAAACCAGGAGGTGCATTATATGTGAATGCTAATGGTTTTGGGTGGTACAAACATTTATGGTATACAGCGCATAACAAAACAGACGATTATAACCCACAATTACTTGCAGCCAATTCTTGGAAGAACACATACAATTATAACAATGGTCTTGATGTTTCATTTCCTTGTGACCTTATTATAGAGCCTGAGCAATTAGTTAAGGAGGCAGAAAAATTAGGTTTGCAAGATATTAAATGGGATGGTGAAGGATTATTAGGCAATCCAAACAATAAAGACGTATTTTTTCAAAAAGAATACTTGGGCGACGTGGGTATTTATGAAGTTATAGGCGTAAAAAATGTATAAAGCGTTCTTGCTTGGTATAGCATGCTCTTTCTTTTTTTACATAATACTTGCATTTTTACATAAAAAATGGTTCAGCAGGGCTTTTATAGGAGATACATCTTGGCATTTTTTAATGGTCCAAGAATTCAAAGAAAATAGTAAATATGAAGGGATACCTAAATTAATTATGAGAGATGGTTTGGACACATATCCCAAATTTTTTCATTGGTTATGCTCATTTTTTAACTTAAAAACAATAAAGAAAAAACAATTTCTTCCTAATTTACTTATTAGCTTGTTTATTCATGGATTTCTCTGCTGTTATATATTTTATATTTTTAGTAAATATTATTCAGGAAATGCTTTTGAAAAAACTATTATTTTTACTCTATTCTTATTTTTGCAGCCACATCAATATATTTTAAAAGGAGATAAAATATTAAATATTATGCTATCTGAAAGGTTTTTAGCGGGCTTATCTTCTAGTTTCTATTACTTATCTTTGTATTTTTTTATTATTTTTCAAGATACATTTTCTGCATTTTGTATAATATTTTTTGGCTCTATATGTTGGGTTGTTTCTCTATTTTCACGACAAGCGATTATTTTTTCATCAGTCTTACTCTCGATTTTTACAATTAGCTTTGTACCGATAGGATTTCTATTAACCTCTTACATAGTAGCAACTTTATTAAATGGTAAATATTTGAATAAAGGAATTGCGCAGCAGATTGACTTTTTAAAGACTTATTGTAAGTTTTATAAGAATGGTACTTTCATGAAAAAAGTGATTCTTAGTAAGGGCTATCCTGATTTTCGTGAAATGCTTTCTGTTAAAACATTTGGTCAGTTTTTATATTTATTTTATTCCAGACCACCAATAAAATTTTTCTGGGAAAATCCAGAAGTCTTATTTTTATTTCTCTGTGAAATATTCATAAATAATAGTTCGCTTGATTTGAAATTTTTCATAATTCCCATGATTTTATATGCTATTACAGCATCGAAAAAATTTAATTTTATCGGAGAAGGTGAGAGATATCCTCATTATTTATTGAAATTTTTTAATCCTTTCCTGTTTGTAATGTTTTTCCAGCAATCTGAAGAGCAAGCAATTATAATGTCTCTGATCCTATTGTATTCATTGTTTAATATAATTATCTATATTCGTTATAATAAGAATGTTAAAATACCAGAGAAAGATTTGTTGGATGATATTTTAAATGAACACTCATTTTCAATAAATGATACTTTTTTTTGTGTGCCACATACTCTTGGATCTGCTGTTGTTGTAAGAAAAGGTTGTAAAGCGCTTTCTCACCAAGGAGTTAGATTCCCGCTAAAATATATGAAAACAGTTGTTTCTGATCCGCCTTTTTTAAAGCATGAGTGGGATGAAATTTTTACTCGCTATTCTATAACTCATGTGTTAGTTGATAAAAATATGGATGATCAAATAAAAATTCATTGTGATTGGTCTTATAATTATAGCTCGTTGAATAAGATATCAGAAAATGCTTCATATATATTGTACTCGGTTAAATAATGAAAATCCTTACTATAGGAACAGCAACAAGTCCTCATATATTGGGGCGCGCAAAAGCATTCTTGAGAGCTGGCATTTCTAATAAAATTTTAAGTGAAGAGTTCGTTCAAGATGCGGAAATAGAAGTTATTTCCCCCTTTAAAAAGTGGGAGCAGTTTGTTGCATGGAAACGTCCTTATTATTTTTTTAAAAATGTCATTAACGCTATTAAAGTCTTTTATAGAGAAGATTATGACATAATTCACATCCATTATGCTGCTAATTATTTGGGTTGGATAGCGTCTTTAGTATCTCGAAAGCCAATTGTTATAATTGCTATGGGGGGAGATGTTTTGTTTGAACAGCATCATTATATTCCGTGGTATCAGAAGCTTTTAGTTATAGAGATTTTAAAAAATGCAGATCTTATAATTGCAAAGTCCCCGTACCTAAAAGAAAGAATTTGTGTTCTTTGTAATGATTCATCAAAAGTTTTAACCTGTATCTTTGGTGTAGAAAAAAGGTTTTTAGATTCTACTTCTACCGAAAAAAGAAAAAATTTATCCTTTCTATCTTTGCGTCCTTTGAATCCTTTTTATCACGTCGATAAGATAATTGATGTAATAACTTACATTAATAAAAAAGGTATAAATGCGACCTTTAATATTGTGTGTTTTGCTGTTAATGAAAGATATAAAAAATTTTTAGAAGAAAAAATTGTTCAGAACAGTATGTGTGAAAAAATTCATTTTTTGTCAAGTGTGCAATACCCTGTAGAACTTCTTTCTTTATACCAATCTACTGATATCGTGATCGCTCTTCCCACTTCCGATGGTATTCCTCAATCAGCATTAGAGGGAATGGCGCAGGGATGTGTAAATGTGCTTCCTAAGCTAGAAGTTTATAAAGAGATATTTGATGAAAATAATGTGATATTAGTATCTGGCACAGCATCAGAAATTGGAGAAAAAATAATTGAAAATATTGGAAATTTAGAAAAAATTAGAGCTGCAGGCAGAAAGTTTGTCGAGAATTTTGGAGATCTTGAAAAAAATGTTGATGAACTCAGGGGTTATTTTAAAAATATTATTGCTAAATATAAAGGAAATAGAAAAATATATGTAAAAATTAAATTTTTCTTTCTTTTAGTGATTTATTTTATTGATCAGTTTTTTATTTTAGGTATTAGGAATAGGCTAAAGAAAAATTATAATGAAAAGGTGACGGTTTTTTGCTAGGCTGCTATCGATTAGGGTTGTGATTTCCCGAGATGTTTATAGATCTGTTGTAGAAACAGAGGGGCTGCTTCATGGAGTTTCATGGGCTTTAAGAAAAGAGAGAAAACTTAGAATGAAAAAATTTTTTTTTATATTAATTCTTTTATTAGAATCTAGCGAATGTTTTGCTTATATTGATCCTGGCCTATTAGGAGGGGTCACACAAATTTTTTATGCATTGATTATGGGGTTTGTATCATTGTATATCTTTAGGCCACTAAATTTGCTAAGAGGTTTTTTTTGTCGATCTAACTGGGTCTTGATAAAAATAGGTTCTCTCTCTTTAGAAAAGTTAAAAAAATCGCATTATTCGAAAGTTTTGGTTCTATGTGAGGGGAAAATATATTTTTATCAAAATAATCAATATCTCAAAAAAAGTAATACTGAAGAACTTGTAGAATTCTCCCCGCCAATTGAAATAACTAACATTGAACCAGATGTATTTTTTATAAAAAAGGATAAAAGGGTACAATCTTTATGTGATTTAAGTCTTAATTATTTAAAGAGTGTAAGATGAGCTTGCCTACATTAAAGGTTACTAATAATTTAATCAATGCAGACGTGCAAGTAACATCATTATCTAGTCTTGATCCAAATGGGTTTGTTTTCTCTTCTGGAGATAATTTCTATCGGGTTATTAAACCGGAGGTCGCGGAACAATATAGGTCAATTTTAAACAATTTAACTGTTAACTCCCTGATTGATAAAGGAAAAATTGTAAGATCTAAAATTTCTAATGATTTTAATGTTGCAAATAATTGTTTGCTATTAAAACATGATAAAATTTATCCCCAAACTTATGCGGGTGAATGGTCCCCGTTGATGCTAAAAGATGCTGCTTTGCTCACGTTAGAAATTGCTTTGGAATTATTAAATGAAGATTTATATATGCAAGATGCATCTACTACTAACATATTGTTTAATAACAGCAATCCGGTGTTAGTTGACTTTACCTCTATAGTGAACGAGAGAGATGCTTGGTTATGGCGCGCAAATGATCAATTTAACTCCAATTTTTATTTTCCTCTTCTGCTGGCTGAAGATGGTAATGATTACTTGGTAAGGATGGCTTTGAAAGATTCTCCTCTTGGGGTTGGGTTTGATTTTTTGTATAGATTTTTATCACTTAAGGGTAAGATAAAACACCAATCCATATTCTTTACCAAAGTACTGTCTTTAATGCTGCAAAATGAAAAGATAGCGGAGACAATTTCTAGAAAGCATTTAGGGCAGCACACAAAGATTTCTAAACAATTACGAATTGGATTTTTTGAGAGACTTTATAAAAAAATAGAATCAATAAAAGTTGCTGGCTTATCAGGGGTAAATTGGAAAGACTACTACAACAATATTGACAAATCACATCAACGTAATTTGAAGTATGAAGCTGTTGGAAGTTATCTTAGTTTAAAAAAGCCAGAAACTGTTTTAGATTTAGGATGTAATACAGGCGAATTTTCTCTTCTAGCGGAGAGTAGTGGTGCAAAAGTTGTATCCGTTGATAGCAGTAGCGCTTGTATTGATTCTCTTTATACAATGTCAAAATCAAAGAATCTAAGAATTACACCTATAGTAAGTGATATAGCTTTTAGTACGTCTTCTCATGGCTTTATGGGATGTGAATATCTAGGATTAGACAAAAGAGTAAAATGTGAAATGGTGTTGTTCTTAGCTGTGATGCACCATATTCATATAACCAGCAAGCAGTCTTTCGCTAGAATAGCATCTATGCTCTCAAATTATTCTGCAAAATACTTAATTTTTGAGTTTGTTTCTGCAGACGATGAGAACATCGCTTTGATCAGTAGAAATAAGCACCATTATTATACCTTTCAAGAAGTTTTTGATGAAATTAACAAGCACTTTAAGAGAATAGAAGTTGTTGATTCCGATAGAAAGACTCGAAAATTAATGTTATGCGAAAAATGAATTTCTTAAAATCTTACTACTCTTCTGTATCTACAGCTTTTTTGAGTTCCTTTTTTGTTGCTCTAATTTTAATCAATGCAGCTCAGGATAATCTTTTATTCAATTCAGATATAAAGTATATAGCTCTTTTGGTTCTGCTTTTTTCCACATTTATATCAATATTCTTATGCTTAATTTTAAGCATGGTTTGCTTCTTTTTTAAATCTTCTCCTGCTAGGGTTTACTCAAATACATGCCTGTCTCTTTTCTTATCCTTTTTAGTAATATATTCGGTAGATATATATAGCTCTAATGCTTTTTATCAAATATTCTTAAAATTATTTGGGATAAAGTTAGAATGGTTGAATTTAAATAACTTATTAATCTATCTTGCTTTATTTATTTTTCTAATATCTTTTTTTCTTTTTATTTTAAATTTAAGAAAAAATCTACAAGTCATACACAGAATTGTTGCTTTATCGCGAAAATTTCTTGTTCTTTTTCCTTTAGTTGTTTTATTGATGTTCGCAGAGTCATTTTTCCCTATATCGCAGTCTGTTAAAATAAATTACTCACAACCAAAACACATGATTTTTATAGTAATAGATGGTTTTCCTGCATATATGACGAACCTTTATAATCCTGAATCTAAAAGCACGGCACTAGATTCTCTTGCGAAAAAAGGGATTGTTTATATGAAAGCATATACAAATAAGCCTTATACATCTGGTTTTTTTGGTGTTCTGTACTCGGGCAAACTCGATCTAGATTCTACTAAAAGACCTCATAATATGAATTCGTGCGATCATTTGCCTTTTTTCTTTAATCAAAAAAATGTGTCGTTTAAATGCATTGTTTTTCACAGGAATGGATTCCCTGAGACAAATGGTATAAATAATTATGTAGGATTGAGAAGCATATTCCTTGATGAAAGAATCGCTAATTATTTACCAAATATTATGGATTATCACGTTTTCTTAAATTCTTTGGATACAAGAACAGATTCAAGAGCAAAACAAGTTTTTACAACTTTTTTTCAAAAAGATAAGTATGATGATCAATCTCAATGGTCATTTTTATATGAGCAGATAAAAGCACAAAGAAAGGAATCTCCTAGATCATTTACCTTGTTTCACATTGGAACTGCGGAACAGACAGTGCAAGACTTAAGCTCTGTAGAAGGTGCTTATGCTAATTGGGCTGAAAATGACTACCATTATTCGGATGATGATACTGTTCATTTACAAGTAAAAGCTAAATACCAAGAAAGAATTGAGTTTCTTGCTAAAAAGCTACGGTGGTTCTTAGAAGTTTTGGCTAAAGAAGGTATTTTAGAGGATACCTTGGTTGTTTTTACAGCAGACCATGGAACTACTTTTGAAGACGGAAAAGTCTGGTACGGGTACCATGCTGATGAGGAAGTAATTCGTGTTCCATTTATTCTATTTGGCGGGGAGGCAGGATATTCTACACATCCAATTGATACGCAAGACATACACGATTTTATTAAGAGTTACTTTTCAGATAAAGAAACTAAATCAAAGAAACACTATAATGCTATTCATAAAGATTCTAAAGTAGTTTCAATTCTATCTTTACCAAGTAAAAAAAGAAAAGAGTATAATTTATCTATAATAGATGGCGCTCTCAAAATAAAATTTAACTTGTTTGATTTATCAAATGTTTCTAAATCTAGAGTTGAGAAATTTGAAGAACATTATCAATCAATAAATATATCTAAGTTATTAAAGGTTCAATTAGATGATGCTATCAATAATTTTGGTCTAGAAAGTGAAATTATTACCGATGGTTTATAAGCTAAGTAATTTCAATGTATTTGGAGCCCTAACTTAATTGGCTTATTGCATGAAATAAAGCAAAGAACAAAGTTTTTGAAAGATTTGTGCGTACTTCAGTTGGGTTTTATGGGGGCTTCAGTCTTCTTGTGCCCGAAAGATACCATGATTGAAGAAATTATTGCTTGCATGGGATAGCATTTTGATAAAAAATATGTCAAATATTTATTTGAGAGGAGCTTGAAATTGCAAGGCCAAAAAATTTTTTAGATATTTATGAAGGGTCATGTCATCAAATGACAAGTCGAATGATTGAAAAGATCGAGGCTGTTTTAATCAATGAAAAACTCAATGAAGTTTTAGTTTATATAGCACTTCTTATGTGGGTGATAATCATGTACGATGCTGCCCTATCTGTAATGATATAAAAATGTGCGGAATTTTTTTCTCAATAGGTTTTGAAGACCTTTCAGCTAACGTGATTGATAGCGTTGCACATCGAGGGCCTGATGGGCGAGGGTGGAACGAATTCACATCGCCAAAAGGTCCCGTTGTCATGGCGCATCGGCGTCTTGCTATTGTTGATTTAAGCACTGATGGGCACCAACCTATGAGCACAGAGGATAAGCGCTTCTGGGTTACTTACAATGGTGAAATCTATAATTATTTGGAGATACGAAAAGAACTAGAAGAACTTGGATATCAATTTAAAACAAAAACTGACACTGAAGTTCTTTTAAAAAGTTACCTTCATTGGGGTAGAGAGTGCCTCCATAAATTTAATGGAATGTTTGCTTTTGTTATTTGGGATGATAAGGAAAAAATAGCCTTTGCAGTTCGTGATCGCTTTGGTGTTAAGCCACTGTATTACTACAAGCAAGGAGATAAAATTGCCTTTGCTTCTGAGATTAAGCAGTTTAAAAATATCTTTGGTTGGGTTAGTGAGATCAATGAAGAAGCTGCTGATCATTATTTAAAATTAGGTTTTTGTGACCATGAACGCGAAACGTTATATAAAAATGTTTTTCAAATACTACCAGGTGAACAAGCAGTAATTGATAAAGAAATCACAATATCGCGCTGGTATGATTTGCGTGATTATGAAACTGAATTGGAAATAAGTGATCAAGATGCAATTGAGCAGTTCAAATTTTTGTTTGAGGATGCTATTCGATTACGTTTGCGCTCAGATGTTCCTGTAGGGGCGTGCTTATCGGGAGGTATTGATAGCACTTCGATCGTCTCTATGCTTCGCAAAATACAAGAAACAGGGCAAAACATTTATACTTTTAGTTCTGTATTTCCTGGTTGTGATGTTGATGAATCTACCTATATAGATGAACTCGCTAGCAAAAAAAATCTTAACTCACATAAGAATTATCCAACAGTCGAAGAATTCATAGAAAAGCTTGATCAAGTTTTATATCATCAAGATTTACCATTTTTAGGTACAAGTATTTTTGCTCAATGGAAAACATTTGAACAAGCAAAACAACATAATGTTACTGTGCTATTAGATGGACAAGGAGCTGACGAATCTCTCCTTGGATATCCAGGAATGCTGAATGGTATCGTCTTTGATTACTTAAAAAGTTTTCAACTAATTAATCTAATGAATTTTTTTAAATGGCAGATGCTGCAAAATAAGCAATCTGTTAGAAATACTGTATTACTAGCTTTACAACAAAGGCATCCGACTTGTTATCAGTTTTTGTTGAAACTTAAAAATCATAATATTGATTTTAAAGAAGATCCGGTGCGTACCATAACAGAAATGAGTTTTTATCATTTTACAAATAATTTACAAAGCTTGCTGCGTTATGAAGATCGCAACAGCATGGCTTTTTCAAGAGAATCTCGTTTGCCTTTTCTTGACTATCGCTTGGTAGAATTTATTATCTCACTGCAGGTAAGAAAAAAATTTAGAGATACAACAACAAAATGGATTTTAAGAGAATCAATGAAAGATATTAATCTCGATTCAATTTTGAATAGGAAGGATAAGATAGGGTTTGCCACGCCAGAACAGCACTGGTGGAAAAAAATTCAAAATGAAAATTCTATACCTGTAGATACAGACTTTAAAAAGTTTATATTTAATAGATGGTTGAAAAATGAACACTTCTCAAATTGCTGAAATAAAGCGCATATTAAAGCTTCCATTTAAGCTAATTTACCATTTTATTTGTGCGATTTTTTTTATGTTCGGATTATTATTTCTTTATATTCCGATTGCTAAAAAAAACTCAAAAAACCGTAAGTCAGAAGAAGTCATTGTGGTTTCTCATGTGGCAATCTCTTTTGATGGGCGCATTAAGAAATGTGTGAATGATCTTATCAGGTTGGGTAAAAAAGTTACGCTACTTAAGCCAGTAGATAGCTTAGAGGATGAAAAATTTGAAAAATCTGGACTCGATTCTGGTGTTTGTATTAAAAAAATTGGTTTAAGTGGTGTTTTTAATCATTTTCCATGCATGTTTGATATAAGTATGCTGTCTTATATGATTTTTTCAAGAGCAAGATATTTACATTGTCATGATGTAAATACAGCTTTAATGGGATTAATAGCAGCTAAAATCACAGGCAAGATTGTTATTGCAGATTTGCATGAATGGAAAGCTGAATGCTCTGCTTTAGATACGACTAAAATATCATCGATTCAAACTAAAGCATTTACGATTGCGGAAAAATTCGTATTAGAACGTGCGGATTTTGTTATTAGTGTAAATGATATTATCGCTAATGAAATGATGAATTGTTACAAAATCAATCGCAAGATTTATATCGTGAAAAATATGCCTGTTTTTCAAAAGTTTCAGCCTTATAATTTACGAAAAAAATTAGGTATTAATTCAAATTTTTTGATTGCTTATTATGTTGGCCAACTAGCGCCCTATAGAAGGATCGATCAGCTTATAAAAGCCGTAGCACAATGTGATAGAGTTGTTCTTGTGGTGCAGGGAACTATTCAAAATGAGTATTTAGCAACATTGGAAAATTTATGTGCTGAAATTGGTGTTACTGATAGAGTTTTTTTTCTTCCTCCTATTTCGCATCATGATATACCATCTTTTTGTCAAGGAGCTGATATAGGTGTTTTCACATGTGAAACTAATGCAAAAAGTATGTATTTCTCATTACCAAATAAGCTATTTGAGTATATCGCTGGAGAAATACCTATTGTTTCAGAAGATGTGCCTGCAGTTCGTTCTTATATAGAGCAATTTGAAATTGGAACACTTATTACATCAAAAGATTTAAAAACAGTAGTAGATGCTTTTAATAGTTACCTTAGTAGTGATAAATTGAAATTTCAAAAAAAGAATATTGTATCCTTAAAAAAGGGACTAGAAAAAAATACTGATAATGAAAAAGTATATTATTTAATATATCAAAAGGATTGTGTAAGACAATGACCCAAATAGATAAAGCAGGCGCAGATTACTGGGATGAAAATTGGTCTCAATCTAATTTTCCTAAGCTTTTTGATTGCAATGACCAAAATCTTGATAATTATTTTAATCTTCAGCTTCATCAGTATTTAAAGGCTCTATTAAAAAATAAAAAAGAATTTAGTGTTCTTGAAATAGGTTGCGCTAATTCTGTGTGGCCAATGTATTTTTATCAGCATTTTGATGCTTCAGTTTATGGCTTGGATTATTCGGAAATTGGATGTGAAAAAAGTCGTAAGCTTTTAAATCATTATAAAATACCAGGTGAAATTTATTGCGCAGATCTTTTTTCTCCTCCTTCTGATTTGCTTCAAAAATTTGATTTAGTTGTCTCATTTGGGGTAGTGGAGCATTTTGAAGATACAGCAGATTGCATTAAAGCCTGTGCAGCGTTTGTGAAACCTGGAGGCATGCTTTTTACGCTTATTCCTAATATTTCTGGCATTATTGGATATATTCAAAAACGCATCGATAAAAGTATTTACGATATCCATGTGCCTTTAACAAGTAAGATGTTACGCAAAGCTCATGAGAATAGTTCTCTTAATTTAAAAAACTGCGATTATTTGATGTCTATAAATTTAAGTATGGTGCATTCAGGCTCTTTTTCATCTCATCCATTTAACCCAGTTTTTAGGCGTATTCTTTCAGGAATTTCAAAAATATTTTGGTCTTTAGAGAAAATTGGAATAAAAATGCCAACAAATAAATTTACTTCCCCATATATTGTTTCCGTCGCAACAAAAAAATAATCTAAGGCTATCCTTAGGCCAGTATTGATTTATAACAGGTCAACTTCCTAAAAGTATATTGTGTAAATGTATTTTTTCATAATGGCGGAGAGAGAGGGATTCGAACCCTCGATAAGGATTGACTCCCTATGACGGTTTAGCAAACCGTTGCCTTAAGCCGCTCGGCCATCTCTCCGTACTTATTATTTGTATTATCCCCGAAAACTCTTGTCAACTCTTGACGTCGAATAAATATTTAGAATGACATTGGCTGCTTATAAAAAACATGCTTAAATAATAAAATAAGTCTTTTAATGGTGTGTTATGAGTGGCGTAGCGGCGCAAGTTCTAGAAAATGTTGAGGCAAATGAACTACCTCAAACATTGGGGCTTGTTTTTAAAACACAACGACTGAATCAGAAAAAAAGTCTTGAAGCTATTTCTGAGCAACTAAAAATTCGTAAGGTTTTTTTACAAGCCATTGAGGAAGAGCAATTTGACCAACTGCCAGGTGGTGTTTACACAGTTGGTTTTATTCGTACATACGCTCAACATTTAGGGCTTGACCATGATGAAATTATTGAACAATTGAAAGATGAAAGTTTTTTTCTTCCAGTGCAATTAACATCTGTAGGGGATGAGCAGCACTTTCCAACAAATCGTTTTGTTCCTAGCGGTATGGTTATTGTTGGTTTGTTTTTGCTAATTTTATGTGCGATATCAGCGTATATATTTTTAGATGACGCTCCAGTTCATATTAATTGGCATGCAGGACAAAACAACGGCATCGAGGCAGACTTATAAAGTTAATTTGCAAGAAAGTCGTTTGTTTTTATTGTACAGATTTTATATATTCTCTGATTTTTTCTATTATATGCTATGCAGCGTCGATATCCAAAATTGTTCCACTTATTGTATTGATTACTTCATTTAATAAGTTTGCGTCATCTCCTTGAGCCATTATGCGAATTAGGGGCTCGGTGCCTGATTGTCTTACTAACAGCTTACCGCAGTTATCGAGGCGATCTTTTGCATTATTAATGACTAATCGAATACGATCATCATTTAAGTTAATTGCCTGCTTGGTGCGTATATTTTTTAGAATTTGTGGGACAGGCTCAAAGGTGTGACCAATAGCACTAGCTGGCATATTAGTTGCTACCATTAAGGCAAGTACTTGTAATGCTGCTAGTAATCCATCACCCGTTGTGGTGTAGTCGCTTAAAATGATATGACCTGATTGCTCTCCACCAACATTGCACCCTTTAAGTTGCATCATTTCTAATACGTGTTTATCACCAATATTTGAACGATAGAGTTGCAATCCTTTGCTGGAAAGATAACGTTCTAAACCTAGGTTAGACATATGAGTAGCGACAATACCATTGCCTTTTAAAAGGCCTTGTTCATACCAAAGCTTGGCAATGAGTGCCATGATTTGGTCGCCATCAAGTGCTTCTCCATTTTCATCGACTGCGATAAGTCGGTCTGCATCTCCGTCTAAAGCAATACCTATATGTGCCTGATGTTCTAGTACAGCGCTTTGTAATGATGAAATACTTGTAGCGCCGCAATCTTGATTAATATTTATACCGTTTGGAGTATTGCCAATAGCAATAACATCAGCTCCTAGCTCCCATAATACTTGGGGGGCAACTTTGTAAGCTGCACCATTTGCACAATCAACGACAATTTTTAATCCATCAAGGCGCATTCCTTTTGGAAAACTTGATTTCACAAACTCATTGTAGCGCCCTAAAGCATCGTCTACTCGTCTGGCTTTTCCAAAATCTTTTGCATTGGCTAAAGAGAAATTATTTTTACTTGTTAGTTCTTCAATATAATGCTCATTTTGACAGCTCAGTTTAAATCCTTGTGCATCAAAGAATTTGATACCATTATCTTGAAAAAGGTTATGACTTGCTGAAATCATTACACCTAAATGGGCGCGTAGAGTTCGAGTTAACATTGCAACAGCTGGAGTTGGTAATGGGCCAAGCAACATGACATCTATCCCCATGCTCACAAATCCTGAAGTTAAAGCAGATTCTAGCATGTAACCGGAAAGGCGTGTGTCTTTACCAATAACGACCGTGTGTCTATGCTGTGATGATGTTGTTAAAGGTGTGCTTTCTTGCAAATATTGAGCTGCAGCCATAGCAACTTTTAAAGTAGTATCTGCTGTCATTGGTGGTTCATTAACAGCTCCACGAATACCGTCTGTCCCAAATAATTTCATGATTCCTCCGATTGTAGATGCTGGGATGTAATCCATCCTCCGCCTAATACTTGATTGTTTTCATAAAATACACAAGCTTGTCCCGAAGCTATTCCGTATTCAGATGCTGAGAAAGTAACCATGGCTGACATAGGGCCAGTTGCAGTAACGATTGCTTCAACAGGTGAATGGGTTGATCGTACTTTAACCATGCATCTTAATCCATTTTTGAAATCTGTAATGCTTCTTAGCCAATTCGTTTCTTTCAAGTATATCCTCTCAATTGCTAACGCCTCATGCGGTCCTACCCATACCTGATGTTTTTCAGGATTTAATCTAATGACGTAAAGTGGTTCAGGGGCTGAAACGCCAAGTCCTTTACGCTGGCCAATTGTGTAATTGATGATTCCATCATGACGTCCTAATACAGTCCCATTGATATGTATAATATCACCTGCATCTAAAGCTCCTGGTCTTAATTTACTTACAAGCTTTGCGTAAGAGCCATTAGGCACGAAACAAATATCTTGGCTATCTGGTTTTTCGGCAACTGTTAAGCCAAATCGTGCGGCGTGTTCTCTGGTTTCAGACTTTGGAAGCCCACCTAGGGGAAAGCGTAAATATTCAAGCTGGTCTTGATTCGTTGTGAACAAGAAATAGCTTTGATCCCGATTGTGATCTAAGGCTCTATGTAATTCTGCACGTTTGTTAACAAACCGTTGTACATAGTGTCCAGTTACTAGTGCTTTAGCATCAAGATCACGAGCAGTTTGAAGAAGGTCTTTAAATTTTACTTGTTGATTGCATCTTACACACGGAAGAGGAGTTTCTCCTTGTAAATAAGAATCAGCAAAATCATCAATAACTTTTTCACGAAAAACGCTCTCATAATCTAATACGTAGTGAGGGAAACCCATTCTATCAGCAACAGTTCTTGCGTCATAAATGTCTTGACCTGCGCAGCAAGCACCCTTTTTGTTAATCATTGCCCCATGATCATACAATTGTAGCGTAATGCCTACTACATCATATCCAGCTTCAACCATCAGAGCAGCAGCAACTGATGAGTCAACGCCACCGGACATTGCAACAGCGATGCGCTCACCTGAATTTACGCCATCAAGCGTGAATTTTTTTTGAGGACTTTTTATCAACAAGTTTGTATACGGCATAAATAATCATTAATGGATAAAGCCATTCTAAAATGCTGGTTAAGAAATTCATAATTTTACTAAAACCAAGCAAAGACATCGCAAAAGCCATGCTTATACTTGCAGTCAAACACATATGGCGATTTATTTGTTTTTTTAACATATCGTTATACAAAAAATCTGTCCACATAGTTGTAAGTAAGGTAGCAGTCGCTAGGCATGATACAGCTAATGTTATACTTACAATTGGCAATGCATATGATCCTAGGGCTTTTTGTGCAATTGCGGCTAAGTATTGTTCTTGCCCTAGTCCTACAAGATCAGATGCATAGTGAGCGCCTAATGCCATAAAACCATAGTATACAGCGCATAATATCCCCCCTCCAAGAATACTAGAAAGAGCTCCCATTTTAAAAAGCTCTCTATGGTTCGAGCCAGTTTTGGACTTCTTTTTCAAAAATTCGTAGACGCTGATTGCAATAAGTGGAGCACCCATTAGATCCATTGTTTGGTATCCAATTTCCAACCCGTATCCAACACATTCTTTAGTGGTCATAGAAACTAATTGCATAGGGGGCGCAACCCAAAGTCCAACCACAATTAAAAAAGCAATACCACCTAATTTAAATGGCGTTAAAAACACACCAATTATTTCTACCAAGCGATTGCGTTCCCAGCAAAGCCCTAGCAATATAAGGCTAAACATACCTGAAAAAATCCATAGTGGTAGCTCTGGATTCATGAGATTGAATCCTCCAAAAGAAACAAGAATACATCTTGGCACAACACCAAATGGACCAACTAACATAAATATCAAAAAATTAATAGCAAAAGCACCTGATTTGCCTAGATTTGAATAGTATTTTTCACGATTGCCTTCGCTACGAACAAATCCCATAACTCCAATAAACGGAACAATCACTGCAGTAATAATCCATCCGATTAGGGTGTACAAAAACATATTTTGAGTTTTGACACCGACTGTCAGAGGAAATACTAGATTTCCAGAACCAAAGAACATAGAGAACATGGCAAAACCAGCGGTGAGAATAATTCTAAAAGATGACATTATAAAAGTATTACCCCCTATTCTTAAGGTATATATATGGGGATTTTTGAGGAAAATTACAAGTAAAATATATAGAGTTATTTATTTATGGATGGTTTCAAAAGTGTATAAAATTGCTCAATTTGATTGATTTTGGAAAAGATATTTTTTAGTATTTTCTGATTATCATATATTTTTTGAATAATAATGAGTTTTAAATTTATAAAAATGATTTTTTTCGTTGCTATTAGCTGTTTATTTTTAGAGGGTACAATGCCGCTTGAACAGCATGATACTATCCCAAAAGAACTATACATTGTTAGGAGTGCAAAAAATGTTGTTCATCATAATGAGAAGGAATGCATTCAAAGTAAAAAAGTTGAAGTTCATTATGAAGCCGAAGTGCATCAATATTATGAAGTCATGGCCTATAAAACAAAGCTTGCGGCTTTATTAGCCACGTATAGAGCTAATGGTAGGTTAGGAATAGAACCTTCGGGATTACATATTGAATTTTGGGGAGAGTACCAGTCTGTAGATGCAGCAATTGATGCTGTATTTTCAAATGTGTCTGTTACAATATTTACCATCAATAGTGCTGGATATAAGTCTGCATGGGGCTATAAGCCTGGGATTGATCATTATTACAGAGATTTTGGAAATGGTAGCCAAGGCTTGCTTGTGCAAGATGTTATAAAAAGCGAAACAATTAGCTTAAATCAGTATATTCGAAAGGAAATAACCGAAGGTCGTTTGCACGCTTGTCTTTTTAAACAAAGAAGAGAAAAAGAAAGAAAAGCTATCGAGCTATTGAAAAACAGTGAAGCTAAGCATCTTCTTGATTTTATCTTCTGGCGTTGGATGTTTTAGCTTTCTCTCTCTCAATTCTAGTGATTAATTCTGTATCATTAGATAAAACTGCATCGCGATGAGCATAGTCAAAATAACTAGTATATAAGGTTTTAAAATGTTCTTTTCTTAAAGGTCTTTGTTCATTGCAATACCCCCAATAATAACACTGAGCAGCAGATAATAATAAGTCTATGCGGTTTTCATTGGTACGAGTAGCTGTTGCGTATAGTAAACCACTTTTTAAAAAGGACGTTGCTGCTAGATTTTTTAGCTCAAATGCGCGTAGAGATTGTCCGAATCTGATATAGAAGCCTGCTTGCACTAAAGGATCTTGTGTGTTTTCTGTAAATCCCGCTGATAAAATGCATTCATCTGGGGCGTTACGTAGTGCTAGAATAATATTCGGTCTAATTTCTTGAGCCATGAAATGTTGCATTTCAGAAAAAAGAACTTCAGCATTTTCTCCTCTGGCATCTGCAATTTCAGCCGTGATGTCTGATCCTGGTGGTACATGTTCTTGAATATGATTTATCACTCTGGCTCTAGCTTCGGGAGATTCATCACGCAGAGTTTCTGAAAATCTGACCATAGCTAAGCGTCGACCTATTGAATTGAGAAAATCACGATTACTGCGTAATTGAGAGAAACCTGAACGCATTTTAGGTGGTTCAGAGCTTGAAATTTCATTAGGAAAATTACTTGCTATAAGATTTTGACCGAATGTCAAAGCCATGAATAGTATTGCTAAGCCACGCATGAAGATAACTCATATTTAAAGGGCTTAGTAATAAAATAATATTTAAAAGGTTAATATAGTATTAATATTTTAAAAATAAATAATTTTAATTCATTAAATGGGATTTATTTGTTTGAAAATTTAAAAATGGATCAATGACACATGTGTGAATTAATCTGAATAAAAAAAGGAAGTAAAAACGCTCTCATTAGCTAATTGCTTGAACAAGTAAAGAGAGCGCTAAATTTTTTAATTTTATTTTGCAGCAGTTGCTGGAGCTGTAGCAGCTTCAGTTGCTGGATGCGCATCAGTATGTGCTTCAGTTGTATGAGCATCAGCTGGAGCCGCATGAGCATCAGTAGCATGTGCTTCTGTTGCTGGGTGAGCATCAGCTGGAGCCGCGTGAGCATGTGCAGCATCAGCTGTAGCTTCTTTAGCTGGTTCAGATTGAGCTTTGTGATCTTCTTTTTTCTCACATGCAACAAATGTTAAACCGATAACACCTAGTGCTAGAAGTAATTTTTTTGACATCGTAATATCCTCAATATTTAGAAAAAATTTTAACTACTCTTCATTATAGATCAATTTACATAAAAAAGCGTATCATTTTTTACAGAAAGCAAATTTTTCTTAACTATTTTAGTTCCAAACTATTAAAATTGTTGAAAAAAACAGAAATACACCCTATCCAAAAATACCTTTTAATAGTCCTTGTACCATTTTTTCAGGTTTAACTGATTTTTCCTCCTGATTGGTGTTCGAATTACTTACTTGTGAACTTGATTCTTTAGATTTTTTATTCATACCGGGAATTAACTGGTCAATTCCTGGAATTGATTTCCCAAGAGCTTTTGAAACCATGTCACTTGCTCCTTTTTTCAAAAAAAGCTGCTGAATTTGCTTCAGGTCTAAGCTGTAGCTTGGTTGGTCCAAAGGACCTTTAATAATGAATTGTAAAGGAGGTGTGTCTTTTAAAGTTGGTGCCAATACTCTACCTGAGAATTGAATTTGCCAATTTAAAAGATCAATCTGTCCTTCAGCTTTTAATTGTGCATCTATTGCATCAATAGTTAAATCATTTGTGCTAGCAATACCATTGACAATATTAAATTTACTACTTGCCTGAGAAAACGCCGTTTCACCTTTTCCACTAAAGCAGCTTTGAATATTGGTTAAGTCAAGTAGCTTGCTTGGCTTTTTCAAAATGCCAACGATTGCTTGTAGATTAAATCCCTTAACAATACCATCTTTAACTGAAAAATTTGCTTGGCCTTTTAACTTGCTTACCCAGTCATATTGAGAAACACCTTGGGTTTTTAAGTCAATTGAACCAGAAGCTTTTCCACGAGCAAAATGGGCAGAAACAGCTTGAATTTTCTCTAAACTGATATCATCGAATTTGGCTGATAAGCTAATATTTTGGCTGTTTGTGGATTGGGCTAATAAAGAACCGCTTAACTTTCCTCCATACATATGTGCAGAAAAAGGAATATCTAACTGTCCTGCTTTTAGACTAATATCTGATTGCAAGGCTTCTAAGACAAAACTATTTAACGTAATTTTGGGTACGTTTACATGTAAATTCATAGTAAATGCTTGCAGCGGTAGAACTATTGGAGTTGATGGCCACCGAGAATTTATATTCGCAATGCGTAAAAGTTGAAGCCCAGTTGTTTCTGACGTGTATAAGGCTCGTAATACATGAACAGAAGAATTTTGATAGGCAGTAAGTTGTATAGGTTGTGCTGTAATAGAGCCGGCTACGTGCGGTTTCTCTTTACTCAAGTCAATCAATAACTTTCCACCTGCAAATAAATCAAGTCCTGATTTGCTTTTTAATTCAATATTTTGCATGTTTAGATCAATTTCTGTTTTTTTAACTAAGATGTCACTTTTAAGATTGACCGTATAATCATCCAAACAGATATGCTCTAGACGCAAATTTCCTTTTGCAAGCAATTCACTAGCTCCAAGAGTGCCATCAAAAACTACATGACCTTTGCCAAGTGATATTTTTGTGGAAATTTCTAAATGCTCTTTGGTAGGGATAAGTTTTAGTGCAATGGTTGTGGGGCCTGAAATTGGCAGATTATGCTCCCGTAATTGTCCCCACTGCTGAATATTTTGCAATTGAGCAGTTGCGTTTGTTGTTTTTGTTATTGTATTGAATTGAATATTTGCTTCAGCACTGGCATCTCCTAGTTGTACAGAAGTTTTTTTAAATATTAGTGAATCTTTTTCAATTTTAAAAATACCTTTAACGTCGATTTCTTTTTTTATAGCGGAGCTTTTAGTAAACCATTTTAGTATTTCTTGGTAATGTGTGCTGGAAATATGATATTCAAATTCATTGAAATTCTTTGTTAGACATTGAAGATCTATAAGATCCTTTTGGTGCTTAAATTTTAAGTTTATATCGCATAATTGTGTTGAAAGATTATAGCGTGCAACGCCAATAATTTGAACTGCAGGGTGATCTGCACGTAAATCAGCTATGGTAATATGTTCAGGCGTGGTGTGAATTTCTGCTTGTATATCAATTGTTTTGTGTAAATCAATTTTGTGATTAGGTAAATCTAATATCAAAGGATAATCGCTTGAGGATGCAACAAGCTTTCCGGATAAGTGCTTTTTTGTTAAATCAATCGATCCTTTTAGCTCAGCGCGTACTTTATGATCTTGAAGGTTTAAAGTAACTCCAGCTATCAAAGATGTTTTTCCAGTACTAAAATCTCCAGTTAATAGGTCGAGATCTATGCTATTCTCGGTTGTATCCGCATGGATCTGTACTTTGTATGGCCCCATCAGTTTTTCACTATCACACTCAATCATTAAATTAGAGAAAGTTTTAGTTGAGCCGTCATTATGATCTATATAAGTAATTGTAGCGTTTTTAGCTTCAAAATGATTAACAATAATTCCCGCTGCAGCTGGATTTGCAGAATGTGAAGTAGATTTTGTTGATTCACTTTCAGGTGAAGTGAAGTGTAATTCCCAATTTGCACTACCATCTTTGTTTTTTTCTAAAGTGATTTCAGGGGTATTTAAATTGATGCTTTTTATAACAATTTTCCCTCTTAATAAGTCAAACAAACTAAGAATTACGTCAACATTTTTGACGGTAATCATTTCTGGTTTGCTTGTGCCAGGAGCATTGCCTAAGGAAACGTCATAAATTTTTATTCGAGGCGTTGGTAATAATTGTAATCGTATAGATCCAGTTTTTATCGTTCTGCTGATTGCCTTTTGTGCATCTGCAAGATACGGAGTTGCGTACTTTGAAAAATCAATAAAAAGAGGAACGATTCCTAGTAAAACAGCTAGGAAAATAGGTATATAAAAAAATTTACGTCGCATCAATTTAGCTAACTAATAATTCTACTATCGCACCTTAAGAAATTAACGTGTTCTATTCAAGTAATTTGTTGGCATGCTTTTTGCATAACCATATGTAAAACAATAAAAATAATAATAAAATGCATATAAACAAGCCTGATTATTCAGTTCAAAAACCAAATGCAGTTGCTTTATCTTCTCAAGAAGCGCAGTGGGTGCGCTTGGCGATTTCAACAAATAACTTGGCAAATGCTAATACGCCTGGCTTTAAAAGTCAGATGATTAAGCTTGTTAATGCAACACAAAAAGGTAAAGACAACCGAGTTGTTAATTATGTATGTGCTAATAAAGCATTACGAAATTTAGCAAATGGTTCTTATCGTCAAACAGGGAATCCCTTGGATGTATCTTTAAGTAGTGTTAATGGATACTTCATGGTTGAAACAGATAAGGGGAAATATTTAACGCGAAACGGGCAATTTGCACTTAATAGTGATGGTAAGCTCGTCACAGCTAGTGGTTCTAATTATGTTCTGGATCAAGGTGGTGGACATATTGTTATTCCGTCGGGAACTAATCAGATAATTATTCACTCGAAAGGGGGAGTATACGCTGATTCTGTTCTTGTCGGAAAAATTGGTGTTTTTTCGGTTGATGATCAGCAAGAGCAATTAAAGTGTTTAGGAAATAATCTATTGGATCCTACTCAACAAGTACCTGAAATATCAAATACGTATTACATAAAGCAATTTGGACTAGAAGATTCAAATGTGTCAGGTGTAAGCGAAAGCATTGTTATGATGGAAACTTTACGACAATTTGAGTACGCACAACAAGTTATGCAAGAGCAAGATCAAAAGAGCAAAAAAGAAATCAACGTTTCACCTAAGAATGTGTAGTAGGAAATTATGGCAACAGTTTCAGTTCAAGATTCACTTAATATTGCGCGTACAGGCTTGCAAAGCCAAGAAGCTCTTTTAGCGATTAAAACACAAAATATTGCTTCTCAAAATGTAGATGGATTTAAACGTCAATATTTGGTGATGTATGACCTTCCGTACATTGATCATGGAAGTGTGGGAGTTGCGACCTCACAATCTGGTTCTACCGATACAACAGGTGTGCAAATTGGTACTGGTGTGCAAGCTGCGGCTGTTTATAGGGTGTTCTCTCAAGGTGAGGCAATTCAAACGGGGAGAAGCCTTGATGTCATGATTGATGGTGATGGTTTTTTCTCAGTGACACTACCTGATGGTACTAAAGCTTATACAAGAGTTGGTAGCTTTAGTCGTGATAAAGACAATACATTAGTTATGCCAAAAACGGGTTACACTATCCAGCCAGGCATTACCCTTCCGCAAAACACTCTGAAAGTTTCTATTAATCAAATGGGTGAAGTGTATGCAGAAACAAGTCCAGGACAAGAAGTAAATGTTGGTCAATTGCAACTTTCAACCTTTTCTAATCCTTCAGGATTGCTAGCAATGGGAGACAGTTTGTTTGTTGAAACCAATGCTTCTGGAAGTCCAGATACAGGATCGCCAGGTACAAACCAACGTGGATATTTAAAACAAGCTTATCGCGAAGGATCTAACGTAAATGCAGTAGAAGAAATGACTGATCTAATAAAAATTGAAAAAGTTTATGAAATGCTCACTAAAGCTGTAAAAACAGGCGATGCAATGATGCATGCAGTAAATGCTATGAAATAGCATGGGAGGGTAAAATGATTAGTTTGAGTAAATTTTTTAGTTTTTTTTCTGAAAAGAGAGATTTTTCAAGTATTGTAGTTTTTTTTAGTACTGCAATTATAATAGCATTTTCAAACATGAATTGTCTGAGTGCTGAGAAAGCTCTATCAAAGGGAAGATTTTCTAAGTTAGATCTTGCAAATTTTTCACAGCCTATTATTGAGAAAAAAATTAATACAAAGAACTTCAATGTAATCATTGAAAGAATGTCAAATCAAACTATTGCAGAATCTACAAGCTTAGATAGCGCAGAAGTTAGTGAGTTAAATATTTCTCCGCAGCAACGAGATTTTGAAATGACTTTAAGATTCAAATCTGGTGAGCAAATTATTTTTTCTGGAAAAATTGAATGGCTAGCGCATATTCCCATATTACTTAGACCTATAGGTGCAGATGATATTATTAATGTATCTGATGTAGGCTACCAATCTTATCCGGTTGATCAGCTCAATGCCATGGTGGTGATGGATGCCAATGATCTAGTTGGCAAGACATCAGCTCATACAATCGTAAAACCTGGATTGCCAGTTGAGAGATCTTTATTAAAAAATCCAATAATTATTAAAAGAGGAGAGATGGTTGATGTCGTTTATCGCAGTCAATGTTTGTTAGTAAGCGCTAAAGCACGAGCAACCCAGGATTTAGCTTATGGGGATACAGGCACATTTGAAACGCAACAAGATAATTCAAAACAAATGATAAAAAAAATATCAGCAAAAGTTGTAGGTCCAAGTACAGCGGAAATTATTTATGGTTTTGCGTAAGTTATATTTAGCCTCGTTGCTCCTTATTGTGTTATTGCCTGGTTGTAATTTGGCAACCAATCTTTCAACAATAGGTGAGCCTCCACAAATGACACAAATAAAAAATCCAAAAGATGTTCCTGGGTATGAACCTGTAGATATGCCAATGCCATCACCTATGCCAGATCCAGGAAAACCTACAAATTCTTTATGGCAAACTGGCTCCCGTGCTTTCTTTAAAGACCAACGTGCAGGCAAAGTTGGTGATGTATTAACGGTTGAAGTCGATATAAATCGTTCACAAAACATACAAATGAATCCTAGTATTCAACGACAAAGTACTCTTAACACTTCAGTTAGTGAAGTGCTTGGTCATGCATTTCCAATTCAAAAACGTTTATCTCGTGCCCTTCCTGGAAAAAGGGGCCAAGATGGAGACTTATCAGGCAGTAATCCAGTTACTAATGCTAATACTCCTTCTGGACTTACGGGTAACTGGGTTGGAATGACTAGTAACCCAGACCATAGTTCAACTGCATCTTATGATGTGAAAGATAAAATGCAATTTACTATGTCGGCTGTAGTAATTCAAATCCTTCCTAATGGAAATCTAGTAATTCAGGGGCGTGAAGAAGTTCGCCTTATTAATGAGCTTCGTGAGATAGAAATTAAAGGAGTAGTTCGACGAGAAGATATTAATTCGAGTAATAAAATTAATAGTCAAAAAATTGCTAACCTTCGTATTAGCTATGGTGGTAGAGGCGATCTTAGCGATGCGCAACAAGCGCCATGGGGACAACAATATCTCAATAAGCTTTTACCATTCTAAAGTTTTGTTCATACTACTAATAGAAATTTTATTCTTGATGTATTTATGGTTGAAGCTATTAAAAGTGGATTGCTTTCATCAGTAAGCGCTGTATCTCCCCAAAAATTACCTCAAGCTTCTGAAACAAATGGAAGTTTTGCAGACTTTTTTAAAGCTGACATGAAGGAATTTTTAAATAAATCTGAAGAAGTTGAAGGAATGATGACAAATTATGTGTCAGGAGTTGGTGACATTGAACAAATAGCGCCATTGCTCAAAGAGCTAATGCTAGAATTTGAAGTTAAAACAAAGGTTATTTCTTCGCTTGCGAATGTTTTAAAAACACTAACCTCCATGAATATATAGCCTCTTGATTTATGATAGCTCACCAAGCTAGCCTATACATATTCTAAAGAGGGTTAAGTTTTATGTCGTTAGTATCTGTTAAAAAAACACTGCGTGTTGGTAATAAGAATTATTCTTACTATGCGATAGATACTATGGGTGATATTAGCCAGCTTCCTTTTTCTTTAAAAATTCTTTTGGAAAATCTGTTGAGGCATTTTGACGGTAAGCGAGTGACTCGTACTGACTTAGAAGCAATTGTTAATTCTGTGAATTCAGGCGCTCCTCTATCGGAGATTTCTTTTTTTCCTACTCGTGTTCTTATGCAAGATTTTACTGGTGTACCTGCTGTTGTAGATCTTGCAGCTATGCGTGACGCTATGGTGAAAAAAGGGGGTAATGTTGAAAAGATCAACCCATTAATACCTGTGGATTTAGTAATTGATCACTCGATAATGGTCGATAAATTTGGTACAAAAACTGCTTTTTCTGAAAATGTTCAATTGGAATACCAGCGAAATATAGAGCGCTATCGTTTTTTAAATTGGGGGCAAAAAGCATTTAAAAACTTCAGAGTTGTCCCTCCTGGTACTGGGATTTGCCACCAAGTAAACTTGGAATATCTTGCAAGGGTAGTGTGGAGTTCTGAAAAAGATGGAGAATTACTAGCGTATCCCGATACTGTCGTCGGTACTGATAGTCACACTACTATGGTTAATGGTCTTGGAGTGCTTGGATGGGGAGTTGGTGGCATTGAAGCAGAAGCGGCTATGCTTGGACAACCGCAAACCATGCTTATTCCTGAAGTAGTGGGAATGCGTTTAGATGGTGTTTTAAGTGAGGGTATTACTGCTACTGATTTAGTTTTAACAATTACAAATTTGTTACGAACAAAAGGCGTTGTTGGAAAATTTGTTGAATTTTATGGTCCAGGCTTGAAATGGTTATCTTTAGCGGATCGTGCAACTATTGCAAACATGGCTCCTGAGTATGGTGCTACTTGTGGATTTTTTCCCATAGATTCAGAAACGATCAATTATTTAAAACTTACTAATCGGAGCAGTGAGCAAATAGAGTTAGTCGAGAGCTATGCAAAAGCTCAAGGACTTTGGAATGATGGAGTGGAGCCTAGATTTAAAGATACCATTAATCTTGATTTAACAACTATCTACCCAAGCTTAGCTGGTCCAAAACGTCCTCAAGATAAAATTTTTTTAAAGGATTTAAAAGGTACAGCACTTGGCTTAACAAGCTTATCAAAGGGTGTAGACGTAAAGGAAAAGGACTTTCAATTGGATCACCACGATGTTGTTATTGCAGCAATTACTAGCTGCACAAACACATCAAATCCTGCAGTGATGATTGGAGCAGGGTTACTTGCTAGAAAGGCTAGACAATTAGGATTGAAAGCTAAACCTTGGGTTAAAACTAGTTTAGCCCCAGGTTCTCAAGTGGTGACAGAATACCTAGAAAAAAGTGGTTTAATGGAAGATCTTGAAAATATTGGTTTCCATGTTGTTGGATATGGATGTACAACATGTATCGGTAATTCTGGTCCTCTAGATGAAGCAATTACTAGTACTATTGATGATCATAATTTAGCTGTTTCAGCTGTTCTTTCTGGTAATAGAAATTTTGAAGGTCGAATTAATCCACATGTTAAAGCAAATTATCTAGCTTCTCCTCCATTGGTAGTGGCTTTTGCTCTAGCTGGAACAACAGCTATTAATCTTGCTGAAGAACCTATTAGTAAGGGAAGCGAGGGACAGGATATCTTTTTAAAAGACATTTGGCCAAGTACTCAAGAAATTCAAGATCTTGTCAAAAAAGTCGTGACACCGGAGATTTTTGCAAAGCGTTATAAAACCGTATTTGAAGGGGATGCTCTATGGCAAAGGGTGAGTGCTGAATCATCACGAACCTACGCTTGGGATGTTGATAGTACTTACATAAAACACCCTCCTTATTTTGAAATGAAAGCAAATGAAGCAATAGATATAGAAAATGCGCGAATTCTTGTGTTGCTTGGTGATAGCGTGACAACTGATCATATTTCTCCTGCTGGAAGCATTAAAGAAAATAGTCCGGCTGGCGCTTACTTGCAAACAAACTTGGTTGCTTGTTCAGATTTCAATTCCTATGGTGCAAGGCGTGGTAATCATGAAGTTATGGTACGAGGAACATTTTCAAACATTCGATTGCAAAATGAGATACTCCTTGGTGTTAGTGGTGGATACACAAAATTATTTGAGCAAGATAAACAAATGAGTATATATGATGCGGCGCAAGCGTATATACAAAAAGATATTCCGCTTGTGATTGTAGCGGGTAAAGAATATGGCACTGGCTCTTCCAGAGATTGGGCTGCTAAAGGTACTCGTCTACTGGGAGTAAAAGCAGTAATTGCAGAGAGTTTTGAGCGTATTCATAGATCTAACCTAGTTGGCATGGGTGTATTACCATTGGAATTTATGCCTGGTACTACGCGAAAAACTTTACAATTAGATGGAACTGAGCAAATTCATATTCAAGGATTTACAAATGGTATCTACCCAAAAATGGTAGTTCAAATAATTTTTAAAGGTATTATTGAACAGCAAGTGCCGGTTTTAGTGAGGATTGATACAGAGGATGAAATACAGTACTTTTTAAGTGGTGGCATTCTACCTTTTGTACTGAACATGTTGGCAGCCTGATGACAAATGATCTAGTTTTTTTAAGTGTATTTCAGGGCATAGCAGAATTTTTGCCCATAAGCTCAAGCGCACACCTTGTTGTGCTTGAAAATTTCTTTGGGACAAAGACGGGTGGATTTGAAACTCATGTAGCGCTACATTTTGGTTCTTTATTAGCGTTATTTATATACTTTCTAAAAGATATTTTTTTGATGTGTTTTGGAATTTGGGTTTATGATATCAAGCGGTTGAAAAAACACCCTGGTAAGCAATACCGAAATTTGGCATGGATTTTAATTTTTTCATCTGTTCCTGCACTGATTGTTGGTTTTTTGATAAAGAAAATATTTGGTTCTACTTCTGAGAGCATCTTTGTAATGGGGATTGCAAGCATTGTTTTTGGATTGTTTTTGATTATAGCTGATTCTAATCCTGTGAAAGATCGGTTTGTTACATATAAAAGAGGTTTGTTTATTGGAATTGCGCAGTGTTTTGCTTTCATTCCGGGCGCAAGTCGTTCTGGAATGTGTCTGACAGCTGCTAGATTCTTAGGGTTAAATAGAGTAGAGGCAACTCGTTTTTCGTTTTTGATGGCAATTCCCACTATTTTAGGTGCGTCTGCTTTAGTGATGATTGATACGCCTAACCCTAAAGAGATTTTTACAGCTTCACAGCTTATTTTGATTGGAATTACAACTGGTCTTGGTATTTTAACAATTCAAACTTTGTTGTGGTTTTTAAGTCGGTTTAGTTTTTGCTTTTTTGGTATTTACAGAATTATTTTTGGCATATTGCTGTTGTTGTTTTTTTGATCTTCTGTCTCCATAGCTTCTAATGATTGTTGTGAATCATTATACAAAACAGTGATGCTTACACGCCTATTTTCTGGTGCTTTTGGGTCTATTTTATTTAAAGGGTCTTTGTCGGCACGACCATTAACTTCTTCAAACCTATCATTTTTTACCCCACTTTCTTCTAAAATTCTTCGGGTAGAATTTGCTCTATCTGCGGATAATTCCCAATTACTATATTTTTTATGACGATAGGGTAGAGAATCAGTATGACCTGTAATTTCAATTTTATTTGGTAAGGTTGTGAGAATTTCGCCTAAAGTTCTGATAATTGTTTCTGTGAATTTTGCTGGTATCGCACTGCCAGTTTTAAACATTTCGTGTTCAGAACTATCAACTATTTGAATTCTAATGCCTTCGTCAGTTAACTCGATAATAAGGTTGTGCTTAAATTTTTCTACTTCTTGCACTGAATTAAAAGCATTTCTTATGCTATTCTCAATACTTTGACGTATTTCTTCTTGAGCTTGTTTGGTCGCTGCGATTTCATTAGCTATTTCTTCAACATTTTCTTCGAGCTCTTTTTCTTCGGTTTTTTTTAAAAATTCTGCATTAATATTTTTAGCAATAGTACCTTGTTGCTGCTTATTAGCATCTTGAAGTGTAGTTGATACGTTTGTTGACATTTGTTGAATGTGTTGGTTGTTTTGTATTGAAACATTTGAATTATAAGAATTGTATTTTTTGTTTTCTTCGGTTTTTGGTTCTTCTTGATCATTGCTGCCATTTTGTGTTGATGCGTTATCTCCATTAATTATGCCAGTGCCGGCATTGGCTGATTTCATGCTAATAATGCTTGTTGTAAAATACTCCGAGATACCTCTTTTTGTTTCTTCTGTTGTAACGCTAATTAGCCACATTAGTAGAAACAATGCCATCATTGACGTAATAAAATCAGCGTATGCAATCTTCCAGGCACCACCGTGTGCGGCTTGATGGGATTTCTTATATTTTTTGATGATTACAGGAGGGTATTTGGACATTACTTACTTCAATTCTCTTGTTGCTTTTTCGAGTTCATCAAAAGATGGTCTTAATAATGGATCTATATTTTTTCTAGCGAATTCTACTGCAACGATGGGGGCTTGATCATCCAAATATGCCAATATTCCTGTGCGGATAACCATTAAAAATCCGCGTTTTGCTGTGTATGCTTCTCTTAGTGAATAAGCAATAGGACCTAAAAAACCATATGCAATAAGTACACCTAAGAAAGTGCCTACAAGTGCGCCAGCAATTAATTTTCCAAGGGCTGCAGGTGGTTGATCTATAGAGCCCATTGTGTGAATCACACCTAAAACAGCTGCAACAATACCAAGAGCAGGCGCTGCATCTGCTAGGTTTTGTATGGCTGAAATTATGTGATTATTATCTTCTTCAAGTGTTTCAATTTCTTGATCAAATAAGCTTTCTATTAAAAATGGGCTTTCACAACCCATGGATATTACTCGTAAGTAATCACACAAAAAATCAAGCGCTTCTTTGTGCCGCATAAAGATAGGAAAGCTTTGAAAAATAACGCTTTCTTGAGGATTATCAACGTGAGGCTCTAATGATAGCATACCTTGACTGCGCGCAAGTTTGAAAAGCGTAAACTGCAGTAATAAGGATTCAAGATAATCATCTTGTGTATATGAAGCGCCTTCTCTAGCAATTTTTAGAGTTTCTCTTAGACGACCAAGCGTTTTGCTTGAGTTAGAAATAATGAATGAGCCTGCACCGACTCCGACAATGATAATAATTTCAGATGGCTGCAATAATACAATAAGATGTCCACCACCTATTAGATATCCTAATAAGATGCAGAAAACGACTATACCTACGCCAACCCAAAATCTCACTTTTTGTAACTATTGTTTTTTTTCAGTATGAAACAAGGATATTAACAATTAGCTAATAGTAGTTAGAGAAGATTGAAAAAAACCAATGTATTCCAGAATCAGATTGTTATTTGATTTTTGGATATTTCTGATAAAAATTATTTCACTATTGAACTGAAATTTTTTATCTATATTAATTATATTTTAATTTGTAGTGATTATTATTTAGAATTTAATTGTTTAATGTATTTTTTGTTATCGATAATGGGTATTAGAGCAGATAAAATAACAACAATCTTGAATTCTTTCTTAAAAAGCATAAAAAACGAGCATTTTACTTTTTATGATTTTATTGAAGAACTAAAAGAAAGATCATTTGGGGTATTGTTGCTTATATTGGCAATACCTAATGCTTGTTTGCTTGCTTCAATTCCTGGAATTTCTGTTTTTTTGGGGATCGCCCTTATTTTTGTAAGTATGCAAATGATATTAAGACGAAAAAAAGCCTTTTTTCCAAAATTTGTTGCGAGTCAAAAGTTATCTACAAAGCATTTTGAGTCGATTTTTAATATTTTTAATCCTTATCTGGTTAAAATTGAAAAAGTCCTCAAGCCACGTTTTGCGTTATTAACTTCTGTATTGTTAGAGAGAGTCCTTGGGGTGGTGTGCTTAATTCACGGCGTGCTTATTGCGCTGCCAATTCCTTTGGGAAATTTTTTCTGCGGTGTTGCGATAGTTTTTTTTGCGCTAGGAATGATCGCAAAAGATGGTGTTTTTATGGCGATCGGTTATGTTTTGAGCATAGGCATTTTTATATTTTTTGCCACATCTTTTCATCTTATCTTTTTATTAATGCAGAAATTTTTTTCATAAATTTCCATAGGTTATTTACCATCTATTCTTAAAATATTATAAGATTTATATCTTTTGGCAAAAATTAAACTTTCTCACTCAAGCGTTTTTCTAACCAGTGAATATCATACTCACCTTTGCGCATATCAGGATCATCAACGAGCATACGATGTAATGGAATTGTCGTTTTAATGCCATCAACAACGTATTCATCTAAGCTTCGTTTTATTTTTTGCATAGCTTCTTCGCGGTTTTTTCCATGCACAATAAGCTTTGCCACCATACTATCGTAATAAGGAGGGACAACGTACCCTTGATACACATGGCTATCAACTCGTACCCCAAATCCACCTGGTGTGTGATACGCTGTAACTTTTCCAGGAGATGGCGTAAATGTTTGTGGATCTTCCGCATTAATGCGGCATTCAATAGCGTGCCCTGTAATTTTGATATCGTTTTGAGTAAATGATAATGGATGGCCAGCTGCAATCATGATTTGTTCTTTGATCAAATCAATGCCAGTTATCATTTCAGTGACAGGATGCTCAACTTGAATACGTGTATTCATTTCCATGAAGAAAAATTGGCCATCTTCAAAAAGAAACTCTAGGGTTCCAACGCCGCGATAGCCCATTTTTTTAATAGCTTTATTTACGATTTCACCCAACGTATTGCGTTGCGCCGTCGTCAAAGCAGGTGATGGGGCTTCTTCCCATACCTTCTGGTGACGTCGCTGAATAGAACAGTCACGTTCTCCAAGGTTTGCAACATTTCCATGGGTATCGCCAACAACTTGTATTTCAATGTGACGAGGTTTACGCAAATAGCGCTCCATATAGACTTCAGCATTTCCAAAGTTAGCATTAGCTTCAACACCAGCAAGGCGAACTGCGTTTACTACTTCATCATCAGAAACGGCAACTTTCATTCCTTTGCCACCACCACCTGATGTTGCCTTAATAATAACAGGGTAACCAATTTTGTTTGCCCATTGAACGGCATTATCAACGGTTACAGCGCCTTCAGTTCCTGGAACAACAGGAACTCCAAGTTCTATCATGGTTTTCTTGGCGGTGATCTTGTCACCCATCATCGTGATGTGTTGGGGAGTAGGGCCGATAAAAGTTATCCCATGTTCTTCAACCATTTGGGCAAATGCAGCATTTTCAGATAAAAAGCCAAAACCTGGGTGTATAGCGTCAGCTCCGGTGATTTCTGCAGCGCTTATGATTGCAGACATTTTTAAATAGCTGTCTTTTGCGGAAGGGGGGCCAATACACACACTTTCGTCAGCTAAACGTACATGTTTGCTAGTTTCGTCTGCTGTTGAGTGTATAGCAACCGTTTTAATGCCCATTTCTTTGCAAGCGCGTAAAATGCGTAATGCAATTTCTCCACGATTTGCGATGAGAACTTTTTCAAATAGTTTCATTGTTACTCAATAATTAACAAAGGAGAGTCAAATTCAACGGGCTCAGCATCACGAACAAAGATTTTCTTTACAATGCCGGCTTTAGGAGCCTTGATAGGATTCATAACCTTCATGGCTTCAATAATTAATAGATTTTGTCCTGCATTTATACTATCGCCTACTTTAACAAAGGGCATAGCGCCTGGTTCAGGAGATAAGTAAACAGTTCCTACCATTGGTGATTTAACCGTGCCAGGATGTGCTGTTGCTTGCGCTGGGGATTGTGAAGTTTCAACGTTTACAGCTACTGGTACGCTTGTTGAAACAGAGGCTTGTATTACCTGCCTAGCAACGCGAATTTTCACACCATTTGCTTCAAATTCTATTTCTGAGAGATCTGTCTCTTTCAATATTTCTGCTAGTTCTACAATCGCTTCTTTATCAAGTTTGCCCGCGGCCATAACGTTACTTTTTTAATTCACATAGAACTAGGTATAAAGATGTTTTGACTCACGGGCAAGATTATTTTTGGGGATGGGGAATATAAGCTTTGCATCTTACTGTGAAGCTGCTGTGTACTTAAAATCTTCACAGTAAATTTCACAGCTTATTCTCTTTCAGGATTTCTTTGCGCCAGCCGGTAAGAAGTTGCTTTTTTTCACCGGTTACCATTTGCAAAAGTTGTTGTTTATTAAGAATATAATGAGGAGGAATACTAAGTGTTTCTGCAGCGCGTTTCACTTTTGTTTTCCATTTTTTTAAAAGGATTTTTTGCTTAGGGGTAAAGATTTGACAATGATTGTTTACCATCTGACATAATTTTTGGATGTATTCAGATGATTGCTGATCCTGTGCAAAGGTAAGCTTTTTCCATACTTTTACTAAGTCTTTGTATGCTTCTTCTTTGCAATTATCTTTATTAATATGACTAATGCTTTTTTTTCGCAGCGCTGTATCTAGTAAAAGATCGGCAATAACATAGCGTTTAGGGATATTAAGTTTTCTCGCCCATTTTTCTCGCCATTTTGCAATACCAAATGCATAAAAAGGTACTGGCCACTTACAGCCCATAAAACATAATTTTAGCCAATCTCTTGATTGAGAAGATCGATATTTTTTTAAAAGTAGCTTCATTTCTTGATCTACCCAAGTATGACGATTTAGTTCTATAAGCTTTTGCTGAAGTATAGGGTAGATTTTTTTGAGGTATGTTGCATCATTAGCTGCATATTCAATTTGTTTTTTGCTTAAAGGGCGTAATGTCCAATTGGTTTTTTGTTGGGATTTATCTGCTGTTACGCCAAGCAATTTATCGACAAGGGAATCGAGACTGCTGCTGTGCTCCATTTTTGCAAAACAAGCTATAATTTGCGTATCCGAAAATGGCCATGTTATCGCACCGGTTGCTCGCTTTAATATTTCCCAGTCTTGTTCACCTGCGTGAAAAATTTTTTTTATTTGTTTATTTTCTAAGATCGTTTTTAACGGGGTTACATCTGGGCAACTGATGGCATCGATAACCCAGGTTTGCGACTCAGTTGCTATTTGAATAAGGCTGAGAATTGGGAAATATGTGGATTCTCGATGAAACTCAGTATCAATGGCAATCCATTGGGGTAAAGTATTTTGCAAGTTTTCAGTAAATATAAGTAATTCTTTTTGATTATGTATTTCTAAATACATTTAGTATCTTTTTTGTTTTTGTTAAGCGAATGGTAACATTTAATGATATATGATGAAAGTACTTAAGAGGTATGTAGTCTCTGCAAAATGTTATGAGGACAAAGTGCGTCGTGTTTTAGATTCGGGTTCAAAAAAAGAATTTCAAAAAAATGATTATCTTACAGGTAAGTTATTGGTAGCTATGCCATTTATGGCAGATAGCAGATTCGATCATGCGGTTATTTATATATGTGGTCATGATGAATATGGAGCAATTGGTCTTGTGATTAACAAAGCTCTTAATTCTCTTTCATTTAATGATTTGCTGAGTCAGCTTGATATTATGTCTATACCATGTCCAAGAACGGTGCAAATGCATGCTGGAGGGCCGGTTGAAGTTAGTCGTGGCTTTGTTTTGCATTCAACCGATTATCATAGTGATTCAACAGTTCGAGTTGGTGAGCATTTTTGCATTACCGCAACGCTTGATATTTTAAAAACGTTAGCTCAAGGGCAAGGGCCAAGAAAATTCTTACTGGCTTTGGGGTATACAGGTTGGGGGTCTAACCAGTTAGAACAAGAACTTCAAGACAACTGCTGGATTGTAGTTGATCCTAGTGAAGAAATAGTTTTCAATTCGGCTCTTGATTTCCGTTGGAGAGCGTCAATGGCTTCTCTGGGTGTTGATCCACTGACGCTAAGTTTGGAGTCAGGGCGGGCTTAGTAAAGCTTTTGCTCGGATTTGTTGCAGGATTATTTACAAGCTTGCGATATATATCTTGTAACTGTTCTGGAGCTAGCATTTTTGCGGCTTCATCACGATAAATTGCAGCATCTTGAGCCATTTCGTCAAGGCCTTCATTCATTGTTGCGAGACATAAATAGTAATACCCTAACACAATATTTGATTCACCAGCATATCCGCGTAGTAAAATGACACCAGCATTGAATTGTGCTGCTCCATCGCCTAAATCAGACGCGCGAATATACAAGACGAGAGCTTGTTTTTTGTCCTCATCAATTCCATCACCTGAATAATAGCTGTCGGCTAGTGCTTTAATGGCTGGTGGGTAATTCATATCAGCAGCACGCTTGAAGTGTTCATTCGCTAGGTAGGCGTTTGTTTTTACGCCAATAAGTTCTTCGATACCTTTCATATAGTGCCAAAGAGCGGTGCCTGGTAAAGGTTCATCGCAAGGAGCGCACACAGTTGGCTTTGATGATTTTTGAGGTGTTTCCGCTTGTAAAAATCCTGCAAAACAAATGATTATAAGTAAAATATTCTTTAACATTTTTCGCTCCTATTGGGCATTAGCTTGATCTAGCAATCGATCCATTTCAATTTCTTGCTTTTTTGTATTTGCTTTTTTTGTAACTTTGTTTTTAGTTACTTCTTTTGGTTTTAAGTTTGCTAATTCTTCAGCAGAAACTTGTTTTTCATTTGCCCTGTCTATTGCTGCTTGTACGACTGGTGCAACTTGTTCACCCACACTTGCTACAATTTCCCCGGCTTGTTTAATGTCTTCAATAGATGGGGGCTTACGTTCACTTAATCGCTTTTCTTGAAGTGATCTGATCCAATCTTGTGCTTCTTTTGGTAATACAATGTATAGCGTGTCACTGCCTTTATACATAAAATTTACAAATCGGCTTTGCTTAATAAGGTCTGGATGATCAGGGCGTAACCATATACAGCTAACAACTAGCTCAAATATGAAAAGAAGAGCACATCCTCTTAAAAGGCCATAAGCAATGCCTAAGGATCTATCAACTCCACTTAAGGCACTAGCTCGCACACGAGATGTGAGAAAGTGGCTAATGAGAGTGAGTACGACCAAAAAAATAATGAAAATAGCGAACATGGTGACGCCATCTGCTAGCCAAGGATTAGAAATTTTTGAGCGCGCTAAATACTGCGTCATAGGAAATAGGATGTATGCCATGGCTACAGCACCAATCCATGAAAGTAAGCTGAGTATTTCTTTCGTGATGCCGCGTATAACGCCCATAACTGCTGAAATAGCTAGTATGCTTAAGAAAATCAGATCAAATTTATTCATAAAATTTAAAATATTTTATCTTTTTCTGGACTATAGCATAGCACACGCACGATACCAGATAGATCTGTGAATGAGCTTTTATGTATTAAGCTAGCTGCCGATGCGATGTTTTCAACACACAATTCTTGACCTTTACCTATTTCAAGAAAAATCATGCCCTGAGGTTTTAGTAAGGAGCTTATATTTGGCAGAATTTGTTCATAAGCTTCAAGGCCTGTTGTGCCTGAAAATAGGGCTAAGCTTGGATCATGTAAGGTTGAAACATCAAGCTGTGTGGTTGTTTCTATGTAGGGGGGATTACTAATAATGATATCAAATTTTCCTTGCAGGGCTTGAATCCAATTGCTCTGAATTAAGTAAGAACGGTTTATAAGTTCCAAGCTTTCCTGGTTTTTTTTTGCAATTTTTAAAGCTTCCCAGCTGTAATCAACACCTATTCCAAATGCTTTTGGAAATTCAGATAAAATTGTGAATAATAGGCAGCCAGTGCCAAGTCCTAAATCAAGAACTTGATATGATTGATTTGGAGAAAAATATTTTTTAACCGCGTCAACTAATACTTCAGAATCTGGTCTTGGGTCTAGCGTGTGGGCATTTGTGAAAAAATTTCTTCCATAAAATTCTTTGTATCCTAATATTTTAGCGATTGGCTCTCCGTTTAGGCGTCGTTGCACGAATTCATTCAGCTTTTGTTTTTGCTCGTCTGATAAAGCGAGCGTTGGTAAATGCATAAATACCCATTCGGGAGATTTTTGCAAAATCTCTCCTAATAAGAGCCGATATTCATAAGTTTCTATAGTTTTTCCCACGCTAACCAAAACAGTAATCGATTCGAATTTTCTTGCGGAATTTAACCATATTAGTGATACTGCTACCATAACTTTTTAAACTTAATTTAACTATGTCTGAAATTCATGCTCAAGCAGAGCCAACTTTTAATATTATTGCTCAAGGTGTACGTGATTTATCTTTTGAAAACAAACTTGGATTTGGAGTAACTCTTACTGAGCAGCCGGAGATAAATGTTAATATTCAAGCTAATGGTAAAAAGATTACTGAAGAAACTTATGAAGTAACTTTAATGGTTAATGTGGAAGCTAAACAAAAAGAGAAAACACTTTTTTTGGTTGAGCTTCAGTATGTGGGCGTGTGTCAGATGCAGAATGTTTCAGCTGATATATTGCCTGGTTTATTGATGATTCAAACACCAACTTTCTTATTTCCTTATGCGCGTCAGATTATTTCAGATACAACGAGTCAAGCAGGACTTCCTCCTCTTTATTTACAACCAGTTGACTTTGCAGCACTTTATAGTAATCAACAAGCAAATACAGATACTGTAGGAACTGCATAATACAATGATTAAACGCTCGGTAGTGGTGCAAGGGCATGCTACCAGCGTGCGTTTAGAGCCTGAATTCTGGGCAATCATTGATGATATTTGTAAAAAGCAAAACATTTCTTTAAGTCAGCTAATCATTTCCATAGAAAAACAACAACAAGCCCGACAAAATCTTGCGAGTCAGTTACGGGTGTTTTGTTTGAAGAGTATGAAATCTTGAATTAAAAACGTATTAATAGCCAGGAATTTTTTAATATATTTAACGTCCTCTTCTTTACCCTTATTTAATTATTAAGCATTTATCATTAATTTACGTAAAATTTTATATTCGTAATAATGACCTTTTTTTGTAAATTTAACGTCTTTATTTTCTTTTTATTTTTTTCTGGTGCACAGGCGGTATCAACAAGTACAAATGCGACTTATAATGGTACCGTATGGTCAGGTTCGGTCATCGGAACTCCTGGTCCAAGCCAGAATAATACATTTAACGCAATTGGTGGTCAGCCGGCTCTCGCGGTGCAAGGGCCAGGATCAGGCCATTTTATAAATGCTGAAATTCAATATTCCACAAACATATTTAATGGAGATTTTATATCAGAGGGGGAAGATACCCAATCATCTCTTGATCATTCTACGAATACAATCACAGGAAGCTTTACTGCGACTAATCATTCAACAGTTTATGTTTCCAACTCTAATACTACAATTGGGGGAGGAATTGTAGTGGGAAATGGAGGCAGTGCAGTTTTATCTGAAAGTAATAATGTTATTACTGGTGGTGCAGTTGTGGAGGAGGGGTCTGCGGATTTTTCTAATTTTTTGTCGTCTTCTGTGAGCAATTCTATTGATACAGTTACAGTTAGGGATAACGCAACCGTAGACTTTAAGAATAAAAGTAGTGGGGCAATAACTAACACCATTACCAGTATCACCCAAACAGGAAGTGATAGTTGGGTAGATTTATCTAATAAAGGGAGTGGAAGCGCTACTAATACCGTTACTACGGTTAATTTAAGCAATGGAAAAATGTATGTAGGAGGTAATAATTGTACTACCCAAATTACCACGATGAATTGGGATGGTGGTGAGGTTGATGTTGTGGATAAAAATGGCAGCTTTGGTAATACGCATATTAATACTTTAAATGTAACTGGACCTGTTATGTTGGGCTTATATGGTGATATACCTCGTAGTGGTGGACATGGCACTACACCTGGCTACCTTGTGTCGCCTCCCAGCGGGACATTTACATTGTTTACCGTAGATGCATTTACAGGAGATGCGAGTAATATATCGATTGTTAACAATGCTCCATTTGTTGAAGTAATAAGTGCTAATGGAGGTTCTAATGCGGTTTCTGTTTCTGCTGATGGTAAGGTAACTGTGAATCTTGTCCCAGTTGCTACCACAAGTGATAGTACAACTATTAGTGCCGTTACTGGAGCTGTGGATGCTACTTTTATAAATGCAATTCAGGCTATGGAAATAGCAGATAGCAGTGGAGGAGGTTTTGCGCCTACTTCTGCAATCACCGCAAGAAACATTGCGTATATGAAAAGAACTTTTAGAGAAAATTCCAAAAATTCTTTTGAGGCAGTTGTTATGGCATTATCTGCGCTTGATAGTCCTATTGTTAAATCAAAAGGAGATTACCGTGTGTGCTTGGCACCTTATGCTGTGCGTATTAGAAATAGCGGCATTGCGAGTGCTTCAGGATTTACGGAAAAGACATTTGGATTTATTTTGGGTGGTAGTCATTATTTCAAGTCCCTGAATACAAATTTAATGTTTCTTATGGGAATGGGCGCATCTAAAACGCAGCAAGATGTGGCAGCTGCCAGTAAGACTAATGGAAAAAGCTTAATTTTAGGGATGGTTGCTACTAAAGAAATTTGGAATAAAACAGTAGATATTATTTCAAGTTTATATGGAATAATCACAAAAAATAGACAAGCACGTCAGGGAAATCCTAGCCCTACCCAAAGTTATGTTGCACTTTCACGATATAATACGAAGTCGTTATCTTGGCAAAATGAGGCTGGTTATATCGTTAAATTTCAAGATGGATATTCCATACGCCCAAAGATTGGGTTGCAATTTCTAGGGACTTATCGATCTGCATTTTCAGAACAAGATGCTGGTGTTTTTGCTCAAAAATATAAGAATCGCTATCAATATTCAGGGGAGATATTTACAGGATTTGGTTTTCGTAGAAAATGGAATTCTAATCGTTATGAAGGTAAAGTTACGCTTTCTTATGACATAGGGCGTTTATCAGGTGGTAGAAAATCAAGTGTAATGGTTTACGCAGATTCAGCTCCGTCGGGTGTATCTTTTTCCCAAACTAAACCTGGGTTAACGGTGCAGTACATTAGTTTGAATGGATCCATTCTTGATAAAGAGAATAACTGGAAAATAGCGCCTGGAGCATCTTATAGTTTTCAGCAAGGGCAACGTAGCTTAGCTGGCACTCTAAAATTTGAGTATCGTTGGTAGTTCAATAATTATTGGAAACAGCCAGAGGTATTTTAGTCATTACTTGAATCTGTTTCCAATAAACTCTGATACTTCTCTAGGCTTTAATTTAATTTATCTAAAAGTTCATTGATTTTTTCTTCAATGGCTTCTTTTGATTCATTGTATTTTTCTTTTGAATCAGCATACTTTTCTTTGATAAGAGCAATAAGCTGATCCTTTTTTCCTTTTACTTTTTCTAAATCTTGATCAGTAAGATTTCCCCACTGTTCTCTGAGAGAACCTACGAGCTTGTCCCATTTTGCTGATAATTTCTCATTACTCATTTTTTCCTCCTCTAGCTTAAGATTTTTTTCTTTTTCTTGATGAGTTTCTGCTGCATTCGATATGTTTGATAAGTACATACCACACAGCAGGGCAGAGATAAGAAGGCTTTTTTTCATAGGCTTTCTTCCTTACAATGAGTTAACACCTTCCCTATAGACCGAAAATGTATTTAAGGCAAGAGAATTCGGATATAAGGTGTGCTTTAAAGTAGTGTCAACCTTTACAAAGGCTTCGCTTGCTTCAGCGAAAGACGGAAAGTGGTCAATCAATAATAAGAATTGATAAGGGTGAATTTTTGCTGTTAGAACACTTTCTACCAATTCAATATATTGGTTGCGCTGCTCAGTAGTTTTGTTCCTGAAAAGTTTTTGTATTAATGCTTTGTGCGTTAAAAGCATAGGCCTTTCCAGTTGTGTTTCAATTTGCGTAAAAATTTCTTCATCTGATTCATTAGGTCTGTATGCAGCGCAAGCATTGCGTACTGGTTTTTAAAATTTGCAAAATCAGTTTCAACGGCTCTTTGAAGTGTGAGAAGGTGGAATCATATAGTGATAGTGTTTGACCTGTTGTTAAAAGTTGATTGGGCTCAGTTTTCTAATATTTTTCATATATAAATTTTTGAATATTTATGTTTAATGATTTATTTTATTATTACATCTTATATAAATAATATGATTTTTATCTATATTTAAAAAGTAATGCCTTTTCAAAATGTATTTATAAAATGAGTAAGGAATTAGTTCTGGACACTTTGATGTAATAGTATTACTATTAAAAGTAATACTTAATTATTGAGAGGCATCATGCATATTACAATCAAAGGCCAAGTGACGATTCCTCAAAATATTCGAGAAAAATTTGGTTTCCTCCCCCATACAGAAGTCGAATTTGTTGAAGAAAATGGTGTTGTTGTTTTACGCAAGGTAAATAGTGGTTCTTCTATGGTTAAAAAGATGCTGCAGCGCATGCGAGGAAGGTGTAGGGGGCTTTCTACTGAAGATATTATGAAGCTTACACGCAGTTAGAAAAATTATGTCTTTTTATGCACTTGTCGATAGTAACGTTATTTTAGATATTTTAACGGACGACCCGAATTGGGCAAAATGGTCAATGGAAACTCTTGAATATTATGGCGATCGTTTTGAGCTTGCGATTAATCCTATCATTTATGCTGAGCTCTCTACTACCTTTGAAAAAATAGAAGATTTGGATGAAGTGCTTATACTGTTTAAAAGGCTTTCCTTACCATATGAGGCGGGATTTTTAGCTGGTAAGGCTTTTTTACACTATCGAAAAAATCATGGTGACCGAAAAACACCGTTGCCAGATTTTTATATTGGTGCACATGCTGCAATAGAAGGGCTGCCTTTAATTACGCGTGACGCAGGATATCAAACGTATTTTCCAACCGTTGAGCTTGTTCAGCCAAATAAACATTAAAATACTGCATGCAAAGAAATGATATCATTCCGTAATCGCACGATTTTTCCAGAGTATTATCTAAAAGTAAAAATTCTAAAATTTTCTAAACGCGATACTTCGCCAACCCGAAATACTAATTTGTGAACCTATGGAAAAGCCACAGTTTATATAGGCGTTTATGACCATTGATGCTTGTTTATCAAGAAGCCCAGAAACAATAATATAAGCATTTTGTTTGATATATTTTTTCATATCGGGAGCGAGTCTTATAAGAGGTTTTGCTAAAATATTGGCAAAGCAGAGATCATAGTTTTGCCAAGTCTCAGGATTTTGAAAACCAACAGAATATACAACTTTATAGTTGCGTTCACAACCGTTAAGTTTTGTATTCAGCCGTGTACGTCGAACGGCTTCTGCTTCAATATCAACGCCTGTTACCTGTATATGTGGTCGAAGTTTTTTTGCAGCAATGCTTAGAACACCACTGCCACAGCCCATATCGAGGATATTGTGGAAACGGTGTTTTTTAGCCAACTGCGTAAAAAGTTTTAAACAGCCTTGCGTTGTGGGGTGTTCTCCGCTTCCAAAGGCTGTTGCAGCATTGATTTTTAAGCCAATGCTGCCTGGTTTTATGATGGTTGAGCTTTCAGAGCTGTGAATAATAAACGGGTGAACGTGCACCTCTGGCTGACCTTGATGACAAGCAAGTAACCAATTTGTGTCTTCAATTTCTTCGACTGATGCAGTAATTGTAATCCCTAATAAAGCGGCCACAGACTCTGCACGAGCTTTATATTTGAAGACATCAACATCCTCGCAGAGCATATCAACTTGAAAGAGGCTGGCGATAGGAAAGCCGTTTTCATCTGTTGTTGGGGATGGCTCAGAATTTGAATCTTCAAATACGATGAGGCTTTCGCATAAATCTTCCAAAGCTTGTTGAAAGGGTTCAACGATCGTGTATGGCACTACACAGCGAACTAAGTATTTAGCCATGCATAGCTTCCTTTGATATTTTTGATTGTAATTGTTGAGCAATATTTATAAAAACGTCGCTTATTGGATGAGAGGGGTATTTTAGAAAAAAGGGTTCACCTTTATCGGCTGATTCTCTGAAAGCAATATCAATAGGGATTTCTCCCAGTAATGGTAATTTTTGACGCAGGCTTTCATCATGTGCGCCATCTTTGGTAAAAATATGTGAATCAAGTCCGCAGCCAGGGCAATGAAAGTGACTCATGTTTTCAATAATACCCAGAATTGGAATGTTTACTTTTTCAAACATTTTAATAGCGCGTCGTGCATCAATAAGGGCAAGTTCCTGAGCAGTTGTGGTAATAACGGCTCCAGAAAGATTAGATTTTTGGGCAATAGTTAATTGTGCATCACCGGTGCCTGGGGGCAAATCAATGAAGAGAATATCTAACTCTGTACCATCATGATCCCACAATACATCACCAAGCATTTGAGTGACAGCACTTTGCACCATTAATCCTCTCCAAATAATGGCTGCATCTTTGGGGACCATAAAACCCATAGACATAAGCTTTAGGCCAAATTTATGGTGAGGGATAAGTTTTTTTTGCGGTGTTGCTTCTGGCTTTTCGAATACTCCCGTCATGGTAGGCAGCGATGGGCCGTAAATATCGGCATCAAGCACGCCAACGTTTAATCCAAGAGATTGCATAGCAAGAGCTAGGTTTAAGCAAATTGATGATTTACCTACGCCACCTTTACCTGAAGCAACTGCAATGACGTGATGTACGCCGGTGATACCAGAGATACTTTTTTTCTGTTCTGCTTTATGACGATGAAAAGTTATCATGATTGGTAGCGCGCAAACTTGTTCGCATGCATTTTGAATGGCTTTTTCCCAAGATTTGTCAGCTGTTGCAAAATCATCAGGCAGCTTGAACACTAAAAATATTTTAGTGTCATCAACTTGAATATATTCCAACAAATTAAGCGCTAAAAGCGTTGTTCCTGGTAATACAAGATCATGCAATGACTGACGAATAGCTGATTCCACGCAAGGCCTAGCTTTAAAAATTATCGACAGCTTAACACTTATGGTAGGCAAATCTCAATAAGATGGATTTTTGTTTTTCGCTACAGTTGATATTGTGAGATTGGACTTCATACATCGATTTTGTCAATAAAGGCTATTATAATATCCTTTATAAGTATAATTAGCTAATAATAGATATAATGATATCCCTATTTATGATGACGCCCCATGAAATGGTTGGCCGTATTGCTAAGCAAGTACAGCAAAAAAGATTGGAGTTGAATTTCAGTCAGCAAAATTCAAAAATAGGAACGAGGCTATCGTGAAATTATCTTCCAAGCTTAAATTCTTCAAAATTTACTTTATCGGACTTTTTTTGATTTCTTGTACTCATGAAATTCAGAACAGCGAAACACAAGCGCTTTATGTTTACCGAGACGAACAAACAGAATACTACGGTCTAAAAAATGCAGCGGGAAAAGTTATTATTCCAGCACAGTATGAAATTGTTTACAGCGGTGATTTTAATCAGGCTCTTTTTGTTGATGCTCCTTATTCAAGCAGGGAAAATATATATTGTTTGCCTGCAATGATTGTCGTTAAGAAAAACAATCGAATGTGGTGGATTGATCGTACGGGGAAAAAATTATTCGAATCTTTCTTTTTTGATAACGGCCCTGATTATTTTAAGAAAGGATTGTCACGTATTTTGAATAACAACAAATTTGGATTTATCAACAAACAAGGAAAAGTTGTCATAAAGCCGCTGTATGACTTTGCCAGTCCTTTTAATGATGCAGGATTTGCTTATGTTTGTAATGGTTGCTGGCTAAGCTATCCGCCTTCTACAAAGTTTTCTATTGCCCATGGATTTGCGTGTGATGCTTATGGTGACATTGTTGGGGGCAAGTGGGGAGTTATTTCTTGTACAGGGCAAGTGGTTGTGCCGCTTGTGTATAACTCTTTCGAAGAGGCACAAAACATTTGCCTAAAGTATAAATAATTTTAGGCAAAGTTGCATAAAAAATATTCGCTGGGTAGAATTTCTAAAATTTTCCGAAAAGATTAAATAAATTGAAATCACAAGTTACTTCCTATAGCTCAGCATTACAAGAAATAGATCCACCTCTCCCGGCAAATCATCAACATTCAGAACCAAAGGATTTCTTTATTAAAAAAGAAGGCATTCATTATGCTGGCACACATTTAATTATTGATTTATGGGAAGCAGAGAATTTAGATAATTTAGTCCTTACGGAAGAAGCTTTACGCAAAGCTGTAAAAGAAGCAGATGCAACGTTATTGCATATTCATTTGCACCATTTTGAACCTAATGGAGGTATTTCTGGAGTTGCGGTGTTAGCGGAATCTCATATTAGTGTGCATACATGGCCAGAGCGAGGTTACGCTGCGTTTGATGTGTTTATGTGCGGTAAAGCAAAGCCACATCGGGTATTACCTGTGCTAAAACATTATTTTAAGCCTCAGCATGCCTATATTAACGAGCAGCTTCGAGGAGCAAGTATTATATGATATTGGCCCAAAAGATGGCTTCGAAGCAGCAATGGCTCAATGAAACTCTTCATCCAAGTTGGCAGCAATGCTTCGAATCAAAACAGGTACTTTGTGATACGCAAACCCTCTATCAACATTTAGTCATTTTTGAAAATGAGTGGTTTGGGAAAGTGATGATGCTGGATGGCAACATTCAAACTACTGAAAAAGATGAATTTATTTATCATGAAATGATGACGCATGTGCCGTTGATGGCGCATTCAAATCCTAAATCTGTATTGATTATTGGTGGTGGAGATGGAGGAATTTTGCGTGAAGTGCTGCGTCATCCAACTGTTGAAAAAGTGGTGATGGTAGAAATTGATAAAATGGTCGTGGAGATGAGCAAAAAATATTTCCCTAATCATTCACAAGGCGCATTTGATGATTCTCGCGTGACCTTAATTATTGAGGATGCGGCAACATATCTTAAAAATACAAACGATAATTTTGATATTATTTTAACAGATTCTACTGACCCAACCGGACCTGGTGAGTCATTGTTTACTGTAGATTTTTATCAAGCTTGTAAGAATCATTTAAACCCAAATGGAATTTTGGTTACTCAAAGTGGCGTTCCTTTCATGCAGCCGACTGGAATTTATAATATGCAAGAAATGCTATCGCGATTTTTTGAAAAAGTAGATTTTTACCAAGCGACAATTCCTACTTATGTGGGAGGGGCTATGGTTTTTGGATTTGCGAGTGATAATCAGTGCTTGTGCGACATTGAGCAGATTAGAAAACGTGCTGAAGCTTTGGGAGAATTACGTTATTGGACTCCAGAAATTCATCAAGCAGCGTTTTTATTGCCTCCGTGGATAAAGAGATTAAGAGCAGATTGCAAAATTCGTTGACGAAAAGGCTTTTTGATTTTATAGTGCATTCCAAGTCCCCATCGTCTAGAGGCCTAGGACATCGCCCTTTCAAGGCGGCAACACGGGTTCGAATCCCGTTGGGGACGCCATTTTTTATCTCTCATCACCTTTATTGTCACTGTTATATTTGCTAGGTTTGCAATAGCTTTTTAAGATTTAGCGATATGTGCGGCATTACTGGTTTTTGGGATCCTAATAAAAAATTCTCAAGTCATGAAAAACTTGCTACAACAATGGCTCAAGAAATTCAGCTGCGTGGGCCAGATTCACATGGTGTGTGGATTGACCAAGAGCATGGTGTTGCGCTTGCGCATAGACGTTTATCAATTGTTGATTTATCTCCAGCAGGCTATCAGCCAATGGTATCGCATTCTGGGCGTTACGTGATGGTTTACAATGGAGAGGTTTTTAATGGCGCTGAACTTAAAACTTCTTTTTGCGATATTAACTTCAAGGGCCATAGCGATACCGAAATTATGCTGGCTGCTTTTGATGCCTGGGGTATTGAAGCGTCGGTTAAATTATTCATTGGGATGTTTGCCTTTGCGGTTTGGGATAAACAAACACAAACGCTTACGCTAGTTCGCGATCGTGTAGGCATAAAACCTTTGTATTTTGGATACATGGATAATGTGTGGTTGTTTGGGTCGCAGCCTAAAAGTTTGATGCCTCATCCTGCATGGAAAGCTGAATTAAATCCTGAAGCTGCTAAAGAATTTTTTTCCTTTGGATATGTTCCAGAAACAGCATGTATTTTTAAAAATTTGCAAAAAGTAAAACCGGGAACAGTTGTACATTTGCATGCTAATGGAAAACACACAACAACAGCCTACTGGGATTTAAAAGACGAAATTACCCAAGCAAAAAATTATCATGAACATAAAACAGATAAAGAATGGATTGATGCAACGCATACTCTGTTAAAAGATGCTGTTAAAAGACGATGTCAGGCAGATGTGCCTTTAGGGGCGTTTTTGTCCGGAGGCATTGATAGCTCGCTTGTGGTGAGTTTAATGCAGTCTCAATCAATAGATCGTATTAAAACATTCTCCATTGGTTTTGACATTCCTAATTACAATGAAGCGCCCTATGCCAGAAAAATTGCTGAGCATTTAAAAACTGATCATCATGAATTTTATGTTTCAGCGCACGAGGCTCAGCAGGTTATTCCAAATTTGGCATCGATGTACGACGAACCATTTGCTGATGTTTCGCAAATTCCAACCTATTTGGTTTCAAAACTGGCGAGGAATTATGTAACGGTGAGTCTTTCTGGCGATGGGGGAGATGAGCTTTTTGCTGGTTATAATCGTTATACATTAGGCAAAACATTATGGGATATTAGAAATTATACTCCGTGTTTTTTGAGATGGCTGGTTCCGTATTTGCGATGCTTGCCTTTATCTTTTTGGAAAACTTTAGAAAAGCTACCGGGATGTCCTCATCATCTTGCTGATAAAATTGAGCGTGGGATTAGCTTGTTTCAAGCGAAAGATTTGGCTGATTGCTATAAAATGCTTGTACATCATTGGGAAACTGGAAAAAATGCTTCTTTCCCTGGGCATCCTCTATTAAAGGACAGCATTGAGAATTTTCAGTTTTGGGATACGTTGACCTATTTGCCAGGAGATATTTTAACAAAGGTTGATCGTGCTAGTATGGAAGTAAGTTTAGAAGCGCGTGTGCCTTTGCTTGATCACCGTCTTATTTCGTTAGCATGGCAGCTTCCCCCACATTTGAAGCTTCGTAAAGGGACAGGTAAGTGGATTCTAAGAGAAATTTTGAAATCTTATGTTCCCGAACAATTGTTTAATCGTCCTAAAATGGGTTTTGGTGTGCCTATAGATACGTGGCTA
>CANKYV010000002.1 GCA_947487955.1 Alphaproteobacteria bacterium | reverse complement strand
ATACTGTTTACAAAACTCATCAAGAAATACAAATAATTCTGTGATATCTTTTTTCATGGAAGGCCGTTTAGAAAAGTTCTTGGTAAAATTTATCTAAAACAGCCTTCTATTCCTTGTAAAGACTTATTTCTAATCCCGAATTAGGGTTTTTAAAAAGTGCTTATGTGTAAGCATTCCTTTTATGAGTGTGATAGCCGTATATTTTCTAGGTAATTGGCCTATGTTTTCTACATTAAAATCTAGAAAATTAGCATTACAAAGCTACGTACTTACATGGAAAGATAATCCTTTAAACTTATTATGTGGTAACGGTTGGGGATATTACTTTGAAAATCTACAAAAACAAATTACAGGGCTTCCTGTAGCATTTTTTAACAATCATTCTTGGCAACCTAGCTGGGATGGAATTGACAGACTTGATTTTCATTGTATGCATTTTGGAGCTGAAGCACTCTTCAGTATAGGAATAATAGGGTTAGCCCTCTATATTGCGCTACTTATAATACCCCTTTCTGGACAACATTCTGAAAAAGACAAAATTCATACCTTTATATTCGTTATGCTTTTCGGATGTTTAACATCGACATGGTTTACTCTGATGTGTGTATGGCCATTTTTAGTATTAGGCTTTTCAATATCTAATCAGCATAAAATTATTATCACTAAAGCTCCCCTGCCTATTTTATGGTTGTGCATTTCAACAGCAATTTGTACACACGCTGCAATCACTTACTGGCAAACAGCAACTCTGTATCCAGCCAATCAAAAATCTTTGTTTTTTAAATTCACTCATAGTAAAAAGCTACCCAGTCCAGAAGATCTAAAAAAATCTTATAACTTCAACGGATTACATCTAGGACACTTTACCATTAGTATTTTAAAAAAAATAAATCATGTACCATCTCGCTCAACAATGAACGAACTCAATTTGATATTTAAAGTCTATGACGCAAAGAAAAGCCCTTTGATTTTCGATGTCGCACTACTGCATGGAATGCCGTATTTTCAAGGATCTTCTCTTGAAAAGGAAAATATATGGGATGATGTTGCCCACGCTATTCAGCAAAAAGCACCTAAAAGAAGTGATTTATTAGTTCCGCATGTTAAAGAACTTATTGAAAATAACCATCTAATCAAAGCAAAAAATCTTATAAATATTATGTTCTCTAGAAATCCAGAAGATCCTTTTGCATTGTGGCTTGATGGAATATATCGCATTCATGAAGGCGATATTGAGCAAGGCAGACTTCTTATGAAACAAGCTTTACATCATAATATTGAAAAATGGATATATATTCCTAAAAACTTCAAAGAACAATTAAAAGAAAATCCACTCTTATAGAAGCGGATTTTCTTTTTCTAGTTAATTATGGTGCGTCCATATCAGGAGCTTGAGTTTGCTCAGGCTCTTGATGTAAACGCAGCCCCTCATCATGATTTATCTTCTTTTCATCAACACCTTCTGGGACGAAAGCTTCTGTACCACCTAATACATTCTCTAGGTGTTCCGCAGATAAAGATGGCGCTGCAAGACCAGAAACAGGATTTAGATTAGAAGAAGGCTCATGCTTTCTAGTTTCATCTTCATGAGCTGGATCAGCCGTAACAGGAACCTCGTGCACACGCTCTGCAGCCATTGCCTCAACCAATTTAATAAGAGCAATTTCTTTGATATTATCTACACTGCTTTTATCTCCTTCAACGGTAACCTTAAAGCTTATCACGCGATAAATATTCTGACCTTCAATTGGCTGGTGCACAAGAATCACATAATCACCACTAGTTGAGTAGTGTTGCTTTTCAAGATCAGCATCTATTTTTGATTCAATCTCTTTTAATAAAATATGTTGAGGAGCTGTAGGATCTTCAATTTTTTGAACTTTAAATTCGCCTATATTTGCTTCGAAGCCATTATCTTGGCTATCAAATTGCTTAGCAATTTGTTCAGTAATTTCTGGAGATAACTTAGAATCAATATCTGCTGAATATGCACTAGACACTAAAAACATAGTTAAAAGAAAACTTAAAATCTTGAAACGCACGTTGTACTCCATGAATTAAAACTACCATTTCTACCAGAATAGCAAAAAAGTTTTAAAGAAAAGTTAACAGCGACGACAACACAGTTCCACATATATAAAATCTGATAGCTACTAAAACATTACGACTTTTGTTTCACTTAAAGTATTAACCTAAAAATGAGCATTCGCATTGCTATTCTTGTTTTTATTGCTTTTCTTATTGGCAAGTTGCAGAGAAATGGTAAATCATCAACCACTAATGCCAAAAATTGATAAAATAGAAGCAAAAAAAATTATTCAGCCAACTGATACAGCACCCCAACCTCAACCAATTAAACAAACCACATCAAAATCTGACACTGTAAAATTACCAAAAGCAATGCATCAACTAGTTAGTGTTTCTATTTCTGAAAGTATTTCACTTAAAAATGTGTTGATTGAAATAGCTCACCAAGCAGGAGTTGATTTACAGTTAGACCCAACCATCGATGCTAAAATTATCTTCACTGCTCAAAAACGTCCATTTATTGATATTATAAAATCTATGTGTGTAATGGCAAATTTACGTTACGACGTTATAGACGGTGCTATTCGTATAGAGCGTGATACACCTTATTCACAAAATTATAATGTGCAATTTCTGAATTTATCACGCACAAGCGAGGATCAATTAGCTGTTGCTTCTGATGTGTTTTCAAGTGTTGGGCCAACAAAAAGTAACATAAGTGACAACGTCTCAAAAAGTGCTTTAAAAGTTACTACAAAAAATGATTTTTGGGAGGAACTAGAGCAAAATTTAAAAACAATTCTCGAAGCAACTCCAGAAAAAGGATCTTATTCGATGCACCGTCAAGCTGGACTAGTTACACTTCATGCCAACAGAAAACAACATGAGCAAGTGAAATCATATCTAGAAAAATTGCGCTATGTAGCATGCTGCCAAGTATTAATAGAAGCAAAAATCATAGAGGTAACGTTAAAAGATGAGTATAGAAGCGGCATTAATTGGCAAACAATCGGTTCAAAAGGAGATCTACAAATCAACGCGAAATTTGGTGATATGGCTCAAAAGGGTGTTTTTTTGGACTCAGCTGCAGCTCAATCTAACATGATTAGTTTTGGTGCAGACAACTCTAGATTTTCTGCTATTGCAAATACTTTGCAAGAATTTGGATTAGTACGAACCTTATCAAGCCCTCGCCTTACTGTTATGAATAATCAAACAGCTATTTTAAAGGTTGCTCAAAATAAAGTATATTTCAGGCTGAACTATGACAAAATGTACAATGCTCAAAATAACCGTGAAAGCACAACTGTTTCTAGTGATATTCAAACTGTACCTATTGGACTAATAATGCTTGTGCAACCATCAATTGACCCACAAACTGGAGAAATTATATTATTCTTAAGACCAAGTATTTCCAGATTAACTCAAACAGTAGCAGATCCTGCTGTTGATATTGCTTTTAATTCCTCAATTAATGTTGATTCAAGTAGGCTTACATCTCCCACGCAATCAATGATTCCTGTTGTAGAAGTACGTGAAATTGATTCAGTGTTAAGACTAAACAATAAAGAAATGGCTATTCTTGGTGGATTAATGGAGGTACGTTCATCTGAGCATGAACAACAAATACCAGGACTAGGTAATGTTCCTATATTACGTGATTTGACTGGTAGTTTGACAGAAGGAGATACAATCGTAGAGCTAGTGATTGTATTGAAAGCAACTATCGTAGATAATGGAACAACTCTAGATAGAGCTGATCGACGATTAATGAACAAATACATAACTGATCCACGCCCCCTACAATGAAAAACAAAAATATTTCAAAAACATTCAAAGCTGTATTTTTTGATTGGGATAATACTCTAGCTGATACATGGCCAACTATTTTTAAGGCAACAAATGTTGTATTAAAACATTTTGGACAATCAGAAATTAGCATGGAAGAAGTTAAAATTCGCGCTAGACTTTCCTCACGAGAGAGTTTTCCTCAGCAATTCGGAGAAAACTGGCAAGAAGCTTTATCAATTTTCTATAAAGCTGTTGACGAAAACAAAAAAAATATAAAGCTATACGAAGGAACTTTACCTTTATTGAAAGCTTTGAAAGAGTCTAGCTGTATTATCGCCATTATTAGTAATAAAAAAGGTGATTTATTACGATCGGAAATTGAACGGTTCAATATACCCAATGATTTAATTCTAGGCTCTGGTGATACTAATTTCGATAAGCCGCATCCTGAAATGGGATTAATTGCTCTAAAACACTTCGAATTGCAAGCTAATGACGTTGTATATGTAGGGGACAGCATTACCGATTGGACATTTGCTAAAAACCTTCATATGGATGCAATTGCTATAGGAAATGATACTTATGATGGGCCTTTGCTTGCAAGATTTGATTCTGTAGATGAATCAATGAAGCAATTTATACTATAATTTTATTTTCTTACCAGCCATTTAAATTGCACAAAAATTAGATATTGATCATTTTTCTCTAAAAAAGTACCATATAACCTTGTTGTTGTAACAATTAGGAAGGTTTCATGAATGATCAAAAATACTCATTATCTTCCATTGTCGTAGTAGTTTCAGTATCAAGCTAATCTCCCCTTAATTTAACCCTCTTATTACTTTTTGGAGTTACAACCATGCATTCGTCAATTTTTATACTCGGCTTCTCAATATTTGCCATGTTTTTTGGGTCAGGAAATCTTGTTTTCCCGATGAAAATTGGTAGTTCGTGCCTCAATAATTGGGAGGTTGGTTTTTTTGGCTTACTGATTAGTGGGATACTAATACCTTTTGCAGGTGTATTTGCAATTAAGCGTTACCAGGGATCATATGATCGATTTTTTAAAGAACTTGGATTTGGCGCTAATATTGTTATACCTCTAATTTTATTATCACTTTTAGGCGCGTTTGGAGTTGTGCCACGCTGCATAACAGTTGCATTTGGGGGATTTCACGTGCTCGAGCCAAGCATACCTTTATGGGCTTTTTCATGCATGTTCACCTTAATTTGTTTTTTAACAGGCCTAAAAGATGCTCGCATGCTAGATATTATTGGAAAATTCATGACACCTATTAAGCTTGGAACATTAAGTTTAATTATAATTGTCGGGGTAGTTAGCGCATCATTTTTGCCAATATCTACTCATACATACGAAAGCGCATTTAAACTTGGTTTGGTTGAGGGTTACCAAACTATGGACCTTATAGCGGGCTTTTTCTTTTCATCGCTCATTTTTAAATATGTTGAGCAACAGTGCAAAACAAATACCGACTCTAAAGTCATCTTTTGGATATCAGCCAAAGCAAGTTTTATAGGTGCATCTGTAATTGCATTAGCATATGGAGGGTTAGTTTATCTAGGCGCATCTTACGCCAATATTATTCAAGGTGTACCACCAACCGAAATGCTACCTATACTGACTAAACATTTACTTGGTAGATACTCTACACTAATTATTGCATTTGCTATGGGATTTTCATGCCTTACAACTGCTACAGCTTTAAATAATTTATATGCAGGTTTTTTACACAAATTATTCAATCTGAAAAAACATCATTTTAGTTATGTACTAGCTGCCACGAGCATTGTTTCCTTTGCTCTATCACTATTAGATTTCAAGGGAATATCGGCTATTTTGACGCCAATTTTAGACGTTATTTATCCTGGTTTAATCATGTTTACCCTTGCATCATTAATTTATCCATATCCGCATATCCTAAAGCGAATAGCTTTTTATGGAATTACAATTGTGATGATTATTTTTAAGTTAATTTGATATTATCAAACCTTGATTCTTTCTTCACATCAAAGTACATTACGATAACAATTAGTAAATTTGTGAAATATTATGTTTTCTCGCCTTCTTGGATATCTTTCCGCTGATATGGCTATTGACTTAGGCACTGCAAATACTTTGGTGTATGTAAAAGGTAGAGGTATAGTTTTAAATGAACCTTCAGTTGTTGCTATAGCAAATCGCGATGGACGTCAGCACGTTTTAGCAGTGGGTGAAGAAGCTAAGTTGATGGTTGGTCGTACACCTGGAGGCATACAAGCAATTCGACCTCTACGAGATGGTGTTATTGCTGACTTTGAGGTAGCTCAAGAAATGATTAAACATTTTATTAGAAAAGTACATAATCGTCGTAGTTTTGCAGCTCCACAAATTATCATTTGTGTTCCTTCGGGCTCTACTCCAGTTGAGCGCCGTGCTATTCAAGATGCAGCCGAAAGTGCAGGAGGGCGTCGCGTATTCTTAATCGAAGAACCAATGGCTGCCGCTATTGGTGCTGGTATGCCAGTAACCGAGCCAACCGGATCAATGGTAGTTGATATTGGTGGAGGCACTACCGAAGTTGCTGTACTATCTTTGGGTGGTATTGTGTACGCAACATCAGTGCGCGCTGGTGGCGATAAAATGGATGAATCGATCATTAACTATATCCGTCGTACACATAACTTGTTGATTGGAGAAGCAACAGCAGAAAAGATTAAAAAAACAATTGGTTCTGCCGTTGTTATGCCAAATAGCGAAGAATGTGTCCTGGCTATCAAAGGTCGCAGTCTCATCAGTGGAATTCCAAAAGAAATTGAAGTTAGTCAAAAACAAATCGCGGAAGCACTTTCTGAAGTTGTCGCAGCAATTGCTGGAGGAGTAAAAACAGCACTAGAATGCACTGCCCCTGAATTATCAGCAGATATTGTTGATCGAGGTATTGTGATGACAGGAGGAGGAGCGCTTTTAAAAAATCTTGATAAAGTTATTGCCGACGCAACTGACGTGCCTGTTTTTGTTGCTGAAAACCCGTTGAATTGCGTAGTTCTTGGAACAGGTCGTGCGCTTGAAGAGATGGACGCTCTACGCACTGTTCTAGTAAATTCTTACTAACTGATTTAGCCGCGTGCGTAGGATTATAGTCCTTTTTTGCACAGCTGCAGTCTTGTATTTGAGTGTAAGTTATTGGTATTTACCAAACAGTCCTTATTCTCACTATGCCCTTCAAAATATATCTTCTTCGTTAATTTATCCAATAGGCACAGCTAATCGTCTTATTCAAAACATATCTCAAAATTTTGATAATGTTAAATATTGGTTTTTATCGCGCTCACAATTAAATGAACATCTTAAAAAATTAGAAACGCTAGAAGATGAACTTCAGCAAACAAAATTAGAATTAAATACGTCAAAAAAAATCATCGGTCAACTTCAATCCTTAACAAACTTTAGCTTTCCACATCAATTTAACCGAGTTACTGTGCGTGTATTAGGTTCACCTATAGGTTTTTATGACGCTCAACTTATCGCCACATCTCCTGGAAACATAACTGTAAAAAAAGATGATACAGCAGTTAGTGAAAAAGGATTAGTAGGTCGAGTTGTTGAATCTTCTAATCGTATTCTGCGCATTATGCTAATAACTGATATGGCGTCACGAGTTCCTGTTAAAATTCTTGAAACGGGAGAAAACGCTATAGCTATTGGAAATGGAACTTCCATTATGTCATTAGAACATTTACAAAGTCGAGAAATTATAACTAACTGCTACAAACGCCTTCCAGAGGTAGGGGATATATTAGTTACTTCTGGAGTTGGAGGAGTTTTCCCACCTGACATTATGGTTGGCAGTATCATAGCTATTAAAGAAGAAGATATCTCAGTAAAGCCATTTGTGACGTTTCACACCCTTGAAATGATAAGCATACTTTATGACCACCTGGCACCTTAAACTTACTCCTTTCTTATGGCGTTTTGCATTTTTTGCAATATGCAACTTTTTTGATGCGCTCATTTTATTTCAAGGTATTGGATTACGCTTGCAAACAACTTTGATCATTCTTTATAGATGGATATTATATGCTCCACAATTAGGAGATTTATTAATTTTTACAATCTTTGGATTTTTTTGGGATGGAATCTATCATCTGCCTTTTGGACTTCACAGTTTTTTAACATTTGTGACATTCATTGTACTTCACACACAAAAACGTTACCTTCAAGTGAACCATCAATATATAAGATGGCTAATTTTCTTGGGAGTCCTCATTTTGGTGAATCAAATTGAGTTTGCGCTACACCTATTACTGGGTCAACAAATTGTTTTTTCGTTTATGCTGATTGTCAGTATATTTCTAACTTTCTCTTTATATCCTTTTGTCTTTAAGTTTTTGCAGCATCATGATCAATGAACAATTTTCCCATATTTTTAAACGCAGAAGCTTTATTTTAGGACTAGGTAAAAGCGTTCTTTTAACGGGATTATTAGGAAGACTAATTCATTTACAAATTTTTAACCGAGATTACTATCGAACGCTAGCAGATCGCAATCGTATTCAAATACGCTTTATTGCACCACCAAGAGGGCAAATTATAGACAATGCAGGAAAAGTATTAGCTATTAACCAAAGCATTTATCGATGCTTAATTACGCCTGAATCACAAATCAACATAGAAAGTGAAGCTAATATTCTTCAGTCCCTATTAAGTTTAAGCGATAAACAAACTAAAGAATTAAAAGAGCAGCTTATGCAGCAATCAAAAATTGCAACAATCGTTAAAGAAAATCTTACTTGGGAGGAAATGGCTGCACTTCAATTAAAATTTCCCGATTTACCTGGCCTGCTCATTGAAAAATCTCAAGTACGACAGTACATCTATCCAGACATCTTATGTCACGCCATTGGTTATGTTGCGCAAGCATCTCAAAAGGACCTAGACGAGTACAATATGGAGCCTGTACCAGGATTGCGTATAGGAAAAAATGGCTTAGAAAAAACATTTCAAAATATTCTTAATGGTAAACCTGGCATGCAGCGAGTAGAAGTCAATGCGAAACGGCGCATTGTTCGCATTATCGATCATACTGCTCCAAAAGTTGGGCAAGATTTACGCACCACACTAAACCTTGAGTTACAAGAAAAAATTATTAAAATTTTAGAACCTCATCGCAGCGCTAGCATTGTTGTTATGGATATAAATACGGGCGCTGTAAGAGCAATGATTTCAAAACCTGGATACGATAGTAATCTTTTTGTAAAAGGTATTCAAAAAGATGATTGGAAAAATCTTTTAAATCATGAAGATAAACCTCTTATCAATAAAACGCTAGCTGGACAGTATGCGCCAGGCTCAGCTTTTAAAATGATGGTAGCGTTAACAGCATTAAGTGAAGGAGCTGTAGATCAAGACATCAAGGTACATTGCCCAGGACACTATAACTTAGGAGCTCATCGCTTTCACTGTTGGACTTGGAAAACTGGAGGACATGGAACTGTTAATCTAGAGCGTGCTATAGCAGAATCATGCGATGTTTATTTTTATCATTTGGCCTTAAAAGTTGGCGCTCTAAAAATGGTAGAAATGGCTGCTCGTTTTCAGCTTGGTCAACTGACAGGTATTGAGTTAAGTGGCGAAAAAAAAGGACTAATACCAAATCTTGAATGGGCAAGATTTAGAAAAGGTTTTTTTAGGCAAAAAGGCCAAGCTCTCAATATTTCAATTGGTCAAGGAGTTATACTTTCTACGCCGTTACAAATGGCGCGCATGATAGCAATGCTAGTCAATGGAGGAAAAATTATTACTCCGCATTTGGTCAATAAAGATATAAGCAAACCAGAACAGTTTGTAGAAGGGATTGATCCGTGTTGGTTGGAATGGATTCAACAAGCTATGAATAAATGCGTTAACGACCCAAAAGGAACAGCAAGCAGAGCAAATCCGCATTTAAATGATTGGAGCTTTGGAGGTAAATCAGGAAGTGCGCAAGTTTGTCGTATAACAATGCAACAACGCGAGGATGGCACCTACAAGGACTTACCTTACCACCTAAAAGATCATGCCATTTTTGTTGGTTATGCACCTGTAGAAAAACCTCAACATGCTGTATGTGTTGTTATTGAACACGGGATGAGCGGAGGTGGAGTAGCAGGCCCGGTAGCAGGTCAAATTTTACAAGCAGCAAGGCATTTATATGTTTAATTTCAGGCGCTTATTTTACGTTAATCGCACAGTGCTTGGTGTAATTATTGCGATTGTTTTTATAGGTTTTATTACTTTATTTTCAGCGGCGAATGGTAGTATTTATCCATGGGTTGCTAAACAATTTCTAAGATTTTTTTTAGGTTTAGCAATTTTCAGTGTTATTGTTGCAAGTGACCTTCGTTGGTGGTCACAACATGCCTACTTAATTTATACAATTATTTTAGCAATGCTTATTTTAGTTGAGCTTATGGGGTTCGTAGGCATGGGAGCTCAACGATGGCTTGACTTGTATATATTCAATTTGCAACCTTCAGAGCTTATGCGAGTAGCGCTTATTCTGGCTCTAGCTCGTTATTTTAGTTTCCTAGAAGCAGAAGAGGTCCGCCAGATAAAAAATTTAGTAATTCCATTTATGCTAATTTGTATTCCTGTGCTTTTAGCAATGCGACAACCCGATCTTGGAACCGCAATACTACTACTAAGTTCGGGGCTTGCTATATTTTTCGTAAGCGGTGTTCCTTGGTGGTTTTTCACAGCTGGATTTCTAACAGTAATTTGCGCAATACCAGTTTTGTGGAATTTTTTATATGACTATCAAAAGAAACGTATTCTTATATTTTTGAACCCAGAAAGTGATCCTACACATGCTGGATACCATATTTCTCAATCGAAAATTGCCCTTGGATCTGGAGGGTTCACAGGAAAAGGTTGGCTCAAAGGCACTCAAAGTCACTTAAATTTTTTACCTGAGAAACAAACTGACTTTATTTTTACGATGTTTGCAGAGGAATTTGGCTTAATAGGATGTTTTATTGTTATTGGATTATTTAGCACACTACTTTTCTGGGGATTTACTGTTGCTGATCATGCACGACCAAAATTTGATAAACTAACAGCAATTGGCATTACTACAACTTTGTTTTTATATGTTTTTATCAATATTGCTATGGTCATGGGCTTACTACCAGTAGTAGGTGTACCCTTACCATTTATGTCCTATGGAGGAACGGCTATGATAACTTTGATGCTTAGCATGGGAATACTATCTAATATTTCAGTTCCTAGAGTCAGGAAATATCTCAAAAAATGAACATTGATGTTGTTGATTTAAAAGAATTTTATCGATCTCCCTTATCGAATAATGTACAAAACGTTATAAAAAAAATGCTAGCACGTCTGAGACAGACTTATCAGAATAAAAAGACCCTATTTGTAGGATTTGGCGCACCTTATGCTGAACAAACTAAAAGCGAATTCTTGCTTATGCAAGCACATTTTGGAGTGTTAGCCTGGCCAGATAACGATAAAAATCGTGCATTACTATCTTATGAGGATGAATGGGCATTTACTGATCATATTTTCGATGAAATCGTGATTGTTCATGGGTTAGAATACGCGCAACATGCTGGTAATTTACTTCAGGAGTGCTATAGGTGTTTACGCCCAGAAGGACGTCTGATAATCATTACGCCCAATCGTCGTGGTATTTGGGTTCGCAGTGATAAAACCCCTTTTGGTTTTGGACAGCCGTACACACTAACGCAACTTTCATTGCTTATGAAAAAATATAATTTTATTCCTGTTGACGTAGTTCGGAACCTTTATACCATTCCCTCATCTACTTGGTCAGGCAATTTATGGTCATGGGTATTCGAGCAGATTGCTTCGCGCACGTTACAAAAATTCAGTGGTATTATTGGGGTCGCTGCTATAAAACGTGTTCATGCCAGTATTCCTATGAAAAAAAATGAAAAAGAACAACGTATTGCTGTTCCTTGTTAGCTTCCATTTCACTCTCTAGAAATGCAGGTAACCCCATATCAAGAATCAAGCCTATTGATCTGGATCGATATCCGGTTTAACGATATGCATAAGGGTTGTAACCACGTCTTGCACACCAGCTTTTGAAATACCTGAAATAGTAAAAACTTTTTTCCCTGATGCTTTTTCAAGCTCTTCTCGTTTAGCTTCGACTGTTTCTTTATCAAGAGCATCTATTTTGTTTAAAACTAAAACTTCGGGTTTATGTACCAAATTTTCGAGATACATTTCCAATTCACGACGGATAGTCTTATATGCCCCTACAACATCTTCTTGTGTAGCATCTATCAAATGTAACATTGCGCCACAACGTTCTACATGACCTAAAAAACGATGGCCTAGTCCGTGGCCAAGATGTGCATTTTCAATTAGTCCTGGCAAATCAGCCAAAACAAATTCTTTTTCATAGGCGTACACAACACCTAGTTGGGGGTGTAGAGTAGTAAATGGATAGTCAGCAATTTTAGGATGTGCACGAGAAACAACAGATAAGAAAGTTGACTTTCCTGCATTAGGCAATCCAATTAACCCTACGTCTGCAATAAGTTTAAGGCGCAACCACACCCATTTTTCATCACCTGGCCAGCCTGGGTCGGCGCGTCGAGGAGTTTGATTTACTGAAGTTTTATAATGACTATTGCCAAATCCACCATCTCCGCTTTTTAAAAGGCGGAAGCGCATGCCTGGCTGATCAAGATCAACTATCAATGTTTCTTTGTCTTCTTCAAAAAGTTGAGTGCCTACAGGAACTTTTAAAATAATATCAGGAGCGTCTGAACCTGTGCGATTTCTTCCTGATCCATTTTGACCTTTTGTTGCCTTGAAATGCTGCTGATAGCGATAATCTATAAGGGTGTTAAGGTTGTCAGACGTTTCCACCCATATGTTTCCCCCTTTTCCTCCATTCCCCCCGTCAGGACCACCATATTCAATGAATTTCTCACGACGAAAGCCAAGACATCCGTTTCCGCCATCACCTGATTTTACAAATATTTTTGCTTCATCGAGAAATTTCATACTTCACCTATAAAAAAAGCGCCTCGAGCTCTTCGAAGCGCCAAAAGATGTCAAAACAAACGCTATGCGACTGGAATAACAGACACAAAGGAACGATTAGAGCGACCTTTAGAAAATTCAACAATGCCTTCAACTGTTGCAAATAAAGTATGATCTTTTCCCATACCTACATTTTGACCAGGATGAAATTTAGTGCCGCGCTGACGTACTATAATATTCCCAGATATTACTTGTTGTCCGCCAAAGCGCTTTACTCCAAGTCGCTTACTCTCAGAATCACGACCATTTCGTGAACTACCACCAGCTTTTTTCGTTGCCATGGATCAATCTCCTATTGTTAGTTAGCTTGCAATAATTTTTGTAATTTTTACAACCGTTAAGTGTTGGCGATGCCCCTTCTTACGGCGATAATTCTGCCGGCGCTTCTTTTTGAAAACAATAACCTTACGATCACGCATTTGCTTCAATACCTGCGCCTCAACCTTTGCTCCGGCAATAAGCGGAGAACCTATAGTTGATTTCTTCTCGTCGCCAATCATTAACACATGATCAAAAGCAATCGCTTCACCCTCAGCAGAATCTAATTTTTCTATCTTAATGATGTTATTTTCTTCTACGCGGTATTGTTTTCCGCCGGTTTTGATCACTGCAAACATAGCATCTCTCTAAGTAATATAAATTATTCCGTATACATAAAATGTATAGCACCTAAAATATCTATCGCGATTTACCTGTTTGTGTCAAGATTTTTATATAGATTTTAATTGTGTAATTTCATGGATCAAGGTCTTGCGATTCTAATGTTAAGGGAAGCCGTACTGTTAATCATTAAACTAAGCTTACCAATTTTACTTGTAGCACTAGCAGTTGGTGTAATAATTTCTCTACTACAAGCACTTACGCAAATTCAAGAACAAACTTTAACTTTTGTTCCAAAAATGCTAGCTGTTTTTGGGGTATTAGTTTTATTGTTACCATTTATGTTGAGTTCTTTGCAGGATTTTGCAGGAGATATATTCAACCTAGTAATGATTAAAGAGGCCAGCGTTGCCCTTTGAAGCATGGTTCTCTGATTTTCATCATTTTTTCTTTGTATTTGCTAGAGTATTTGGCTTAGTAATGGGTATGCCATTTTTGAGTCAAATCGAGGTATCAAGTCGATTTCGAGCAGTTGCTTGCATAGCTTTGACTTTAGCGTTTAATCCTCTTGTGCCAGATGATTATTTTCCTGCCCTACAAACATTCGCATGGGCTTTTTGTCGATTCCTTGCCGAATTTTTAATAGGTTTCTTTCTAGGGCTTATTGCAAGATTTGCGCTTGCTGCCGTTGAATTTGCTGGACAATTAATCGGTTTTTCAGCCGGAGTTTCATCTGCAACAGTTTTTAACCCAAGTCAGGCAAACCATGGATCAATTGTAAGCGTGTTCTTAACAATGGCGGCAATGACCAGCTTTTTGGTACTAGATGGGCATCATATGCTATTTAAAAACTTGTTGACTACTTATTCTAGATTGCCATCTGAATGGTTTTCTTTCCAATCTCCTTTGGTACATGATTTTTTCAAAGGAATTGTCGAACTAAGCGATATGTTAATCAGAGCAGGATTTCAACTTAGTATTCCCTTTCTTTTGGTAAATACCGTTCTGCAATTTGCTTTAGGAATACTGGGTAAGTTAGTGCCGCAAGTACAAGTTTTTTTTCTAGGTATGTCTTTGCAAATTCTCTTGGGTTGGTTTGTTTTGCTCATAAGCTTTGGAGCAATGCTTTTATTCTATGAAAAAATTAATACATCAGCTTATTCAATAATGGGTTTTGCTCATGGCTGATGAAAGTCCAGATAAAGAGCAAAAAACCCTAGACCCAAGTGCTAAGCGCCTTGAAGACGCTTACAAAAAAGGTCAAGCACCTATTTCTAAAGATTTTAACAATTTTGCTTTTTTAGTTGCTTGCTTAGGTGTATGTGCTTGGGTTTTACCTTGGTGCTTTCGTCGCACATTAGCTTTTCTGGCAAGTTTCATTAGCATGTCATGCGAACTACACGTAGACACACCAAGTAAATTGGGATTTTTGTTCAAAAGCACTCTGTTAAAATTAGTCGATGCTCTTTGGATTCCCTTTTTAGTACTTATGTTAGCGGCTATAATCGTAGGACTTAGCCAAAGTTATAAAGCTATTTCGGCAAAGCTTATTGAACCAAAAGTATCTCACATTTCGCTAATGAAAGGTATGCAACGTATATTTAGCCTTCAATCTTTAGTGGAAACATCAAAATCAACGGTTAAATTAATTTTTCTAGCAATTTTGTTCTATTTCATATTTGAAGATCATGTCACAAGATTAACTGTATGGCTTTGGGCCAGTCCGCTTGAATATCTAGTAACGCTGAATCAGCTAATCATAAAGTATTTGTCTATTGTTTTAATTGCTTATGCTTTTGTAAGTGGTTTTGATTTTTGGTATCAGCGTCATGTATTTAAAGAAAATCTGAAAATGACAGTGCAAGAGCAAAAAGACGAGCATAAAGAGCAAGAAGGTGACCCTAAGATTCGCTCGCGTGTCCGAGAAATTCAACGCGAACGCTCTCGCACGAGAATGCTTGGGAAAATTCCTCAAGCTACAGTTGTTGTTACTAACCCAACGCACTTTTCAGTAGCTCTACAGTGGGAAGAAGATAGCATGGATGCACCAGTAGTTATTGCTAAAGGAGCAGATGTCTTAGCTTTTAAAATTCGTGAAATCGCAAAAGAGCACAAAGTACCAGTTGTTGAAAATGCTCCTGTAGCACGGTCGTTGTATGACAGCGTTAACCTAGATCAACAAATTCCACCTGAATATTATAAAATTGTTGCGGAAGTTATTCGTACCGCGATGCGTATACGCAGTCACCAATTTTGATGATTCCATAATGGAATATCAAATAGTGAACTGTGCTTCCAGCTATCTAAATATTCCTGCAGAAAATTATGAATGCGGATCTTGAATTCAACATATCTTTCAAACACTTCTTTTTCACCCCAAAGAAGAGGCATTCCCAAAGATTCTTGTAAGGTTTTCCACGCGTAAGCTTGATGTTCCCTTTCGCATAATATAACTTCTGGAATCTTCCAAAAATTGAAAACATAAATGTGAAAAATAAAATCTTTCTTAGGATCAGATATGTAAACTGTTTTGATGTAGCCTACAGAATTTTCTTCCAATGATATTCGTGTTTCTTCAAAAAATTCTCTGATTACTGCATTAAACGAAGATTCTTCTCCTTCGACTTTACCACCAGGGACTCCCCATACACCATCATCTTGGCGTTGTAATAGAAGGTATTCATGACAACAAGAAGCATAGCATGCTGACACGCTTATTTTAGGATTAAACCAAGATGGTCGTTCATCATACACTCCCAGTATTCTTGAGGCATCAGCACCAATAAGTGAATTTAATAACAAAAAAATAGTAAGAAATATTTTCATAATTCAAGATGCAATTATTAAGCAAATGATATGAATTCTTTATAACAACAAACGTCGCGAAAATACAACAGTACAAAACAAAAAATTATCTATAATTTTAATTATACTAGCCTTATAAAGACTATGGAGTAGTATTACTGCTATAGGGTGCAGTATGCGAAGACTGTAAATTTTAACATGGAGTTTTTAAGATATGAAAGAATTATTGAAATTATTGGCTGTAACACTTGTTGTTTCAACTGCTTACACAGAAGAAGCTAAGGCTGAAGCTAAGCCAGAAGCAATGGAAGTTGAACATAAGGATGCAGCAGCACCAGAAGCTAAAGCCGAAGAAAAAATGGAAACAAAGCATGAAGAGCATGCTGCACATCACGCTACACATGTTGAGCATGTGAATCGTGCTGCTGCAAACAAACTCACAAAAGCTTTGGGAACAGATCAAGGCCCATGGAAGGGACCTTTAACAACAATTACTATGCCTCCATGTTGTGATGAAAAAAAAGCACACGCACATCATGCTCATAAAGCAACGCATCACCATCATGAAGCAGCAGCACATCATGCTCACGCTCACAAAGATGATGTGAAAACCGCTCATGCAGATCACAATATGAATGCAAAAGAAGAAGAGAAAAAAGCTGATCATAAAGAAGTTGCTGAAGCAGCAGCAAACACTATGGGTAAAGCAGTGGAAACAGTTAGCACTGAAAAAACTGCCGCTCAGCACTAATATAACTCAATTAACAGAAGGAAGGAGGCATATGCCTCCTTTTTTTATATGGATTTTCTTCAACAGTACGTTCTGCAACATTTAGGGTGGTTACCCAAAAATATTAAAGATGCTTATCTAGAATTACAGCAGGAATACAGAGCTAGAGAACGTACTGGATATAAAAACTTAGAACAAATTCAAGCTTACGTTTTCACTAGATTTCCCGCTACATATCGTGTTTGCTTGAAGCTTATTGAACAGCATTTGAAAGATTTTGAGATTCATTCTGTCTTGGATTGGGGTTGTGGAATTGGAACAGCTTCACTTGCACTAAGTGAGTATTTCCAAAATCTAGAGTGTTTTTTAATAGAGCAAGATCAACAAGCAAAATCTTACGCAATGCAATTCATAAAACATTTTTATCCTAATAATATCGTCAATCAAGATATACCTTCAAAAAATGTTGATTTATGCATCTTCAGCTATTCTCTGGGTGAAGTGTCAAATTGGCAGACAATTCTGGATGATGTTTGGCAAAAAGCAAACTATTTGTTAATCATAGAGCCAGGCACGTCTGCTCATTATAAGCAATTACTAACAGTTAGAGAGTATATGCTAACAAAAGGCGCATACCTTTTAGGGCCTTGTTGCCACACTAATGGTTGCCCGCTGAAATCCAATGATTGGTGCCATTTTTCTGTTAATGTACCTCGCTCAAAAGAGCATCGTATGCTTAAAAATGGGGAGCGAGGATTTGAGCAAGAAGCCTACAGTTATATGTTATTTTCAAAAATCCCCAAAAACAATAATGACTTTGGTCGTTTAGTAGCAAAACCTCGGCTTCATGGAGGGCATATAGATTTAAAAATCTGCACTAAAGATGGAAAAATCACAACACCAACAGTTAGCCGTAGTTCAAAGCATTATAAATCTTTAAAAAAGTGTGTTTGGGGAGATGTTATTAAGCATGAATTGCCTTAAAAACCCCTGCCCATGCAGCTTCCTTAATTGCTTCACTGTGCGTTGGATGCGCATGACACGTGCGCGCAATATCTTCAACAGTTGCATGTAAACTCATAGCCTGAGCTACTTGAGCAATCATTGAGCCTGCGCAACTACCGATGATATGCGCCCCCAACACAAGACCTGTTTCTTGATGGCTTAATAGCTTCACAAATCCTTCAGTATCATGAGTTGCTTTTGCTCTGCTATTAGCAGAAAAAGGGAATTTACTAGATTTATAGGATATGCCAACTTCTTGCACTTGAGGTTCTGAAAAACCGACACTCGCGACTTCAGGTTGAGTATACACAACTGCTGGAATCACATTGTAATCAACATGTGACTTTAAGCCAAAGATGTGCTCAGCAACCGCTATTCCCTCTTCTTCTGCCTTATGAGCTAGCATAGGACCATCTATGACATCACCAATAGCATAAATATTGCTAATAACAGTTTCGCAATACTTATTTACCTTGATATACCCTTGCTGTGTTTTTTCGACGCCAACTTTTTCAAGGTTAAGACCTGCTGTATAAGGAATACGTCCAACTGATACTAGAATTTTATCTACAATAAGTTTTTCATTGTTAGAAAAAGTTAGTTCGACTCCTGATTTGAGCTTGCTGAAAGTATTTACTTTAGAGTTCAGATGAAATGCAAATCCCTGTTTTTCAAGCGCTATATGCAAAGCAAGGCTAAGGTCAGGATCAAGACCGGGTGCAATACGATCAAGAGCTTCAATGACATGGATTTTTGATCCCAATCTATTCCAAACTGATCCTAACTCTAATCCAATGTATCCTCCGCCAATAATAGCAATAGCTCCTGGTACGTGATCAAGATCAAGAGCACCAGTTGAAGACAGCACTAATGATTCATCTATTGAAATATTTGGAAGAGTTCTAACAATTGATCCTGTTGCTATAACGATAGCATCAGCACCTAGCAACTCATCACCAGCCTTAATCTTATTTTGATCAATTATTTGCGCAGTTGCGCAAATGAAACGAATTGAGTTTTTTTTAAACAAGAATTGAATCCCTTGACCAAGGTCTTCAAGAACTTGTTTTTTTTGTGTTTGTAGTTGCTTGATATCAAGACCTAATCTCTCAAAAGATATTCCAAGCTTTGCAAAATGATTGCTAGCTTTGTAGTATTCGTAAGATGCATATAAAAGATTTTTTGAGGGAATACACCCCATATTTAAACATGTACCACCAGGACGTTTCATTGAATCAATAATTGTAACATTTGCGCCAAGCTGAGCAGCACGAAGAGCACACACATATCCGCCTGGCCCAGCACCAATAATAACAATGTTTTTTGCCATAAAATATTCCTAAAAGTGAGTTTGCTGTTTAAAAACCTCATACAATGCAACAGCAGCAGCATTTGAAACATTAAGTGTTTGAAAATTTTGAGACGTTGGTAACTGAAGAGTTTGATCGCAATTTTTCATTGTTAAAGAGCGCATACCATCGCCTTCATTACCAAAAACTAAAGCGGTTTTTTTGCCAAAAGAAAATTTTTGAAGCGATTCTTTTGAGTGCTCAGAAAATCCGTACACCCAAAAGCCAAATTCTTTTAGTTCAGCAATAGAAGAGGCAAGATTTTTCACTTCTATGCGAGGCACAACTTCTAAAGCTCCCGAAGCTGATTTTGCTAATACACCCGATTCTGGAGCGCTATTACGTTCTGTTGTGACAATTCCCGCTGCACCAAAAACAGCACATGATCTCCAAATAGCTCCCATGTTATGCGGATCTGTAATTTGATCAAGGATAACAATTAACATTGAGGTATCTTGCTGAAATACTGAAATATCTTCAGAAACTAGCTCATGCACACACATGGAAATTCCTTGATGCACAGCTTCTTTCCCAACTTTCTGCTCAATAATTTTTACATCCACCTCCTCTAGAGGAATCTTGCGATTTAGCTGCAATTTCTTGGGGTCTTGACGCTTGTCCAAAAGAATTTTTTCAATTTTTCTCAAAGGATTATTAAGCGCTGCATGGCATGCATGCCAACCATACATCCAATAAGTCATGCAACTTCACCTAACAAAGCACGAATAGGCGCAAAACTTTTTCGATGGTGAGGTGTTGGTCCATATTTTTTTAAAGCTTCTTGATGTAAAGCTGTTCCATAACCTGCATTTTTTGACCAATGATACATAGGATAATCCTTTGCAAGATCATTCATGATTCGATCACGAGTAACTTTTGCGATAATAGAAGCAGCTGCAATACTTAAAGAAAGCCCGTCACCTTTTGTAATCATGGTAAAAGGAATATTTATTGATGGCTCACGAATTCCATCGATTAGCACATGTTCGGGCTGAACAGATAAATCTTTAATAGCTCGTTTCATGGCTAGTCGAGTTGCATTGGCAATATTTAGCTCGTCAATTTCATCAACAGAAGCTGAACCAATTCCATAGGTAATTAAAGGTGAATTTACCAATGTTTCAAAACATTTTTGACGCTTTTGAGAAGTCAGTTTTTTGGAATCATTCAAATCAGTCCAAGTTGTTTGATCATATTCAAAAAATATAACAGCCGAAGCAACAACAGGCCCCGCCCACGGACCGCAACCCGCTTCATCGATACCAGCTATTTTTTTAAGATACAGTCTTTTTTCAAAAGAAAAATCAGGCATCATCATTCATATGCTTGATACTTTTTTCCTCTTCACGCCACTCTTTTGCTGCGCGTTTCCACACAAGCTTTAAGAAGTGACTACCCGGCATACTAATCCATGCGACAACATCACGTATAGATATTTTTGATTCATCAGTAATATTTTTTAAATGTCGAGCAAGAGTCATCCAAATTGGACTAAATAACAACGACAAGGCTGTTAAAGACAAAATGAGCTTCTCACCAAATTCGTTGATAATCTTAGATTCATGCCCAATAGAAGCCATAAGAAACGCAAATTCTCCGATTTGAGCAAGAACAACACCAACCAAAAAAGCCTCAGACCAAGGAATTTGCAAGAAACGCAAAATAACAATGTTGATGGCGGTTTTTCCCACAGTTATCAACAGCAGCAGCAGAATAAAGGTTGCCAAGTGAATATAGATGAACCCAACGTCCATCAATATTCCTATAGACAAGAAAAATACCATAATCAAAGTACTTTGAATTGGCTTAACGGTATCTAACACAGCACTACGCTCATGAGTGTTTCCAATCGTAAGACCCGCCAAGAATGCACCATATGCAGCTGACAAACCAATTAAACCAGAAATAGCAGCAGCCGCGAAACAAAAAGCTAAGCTTACCAAAGGAAGTAAATCTTTTTGGCGAATAACATCGGCTAAGAAGCCAATGCGCACTCGTTGTTTTTGACTCAGATAGTAGATAAGCCCCACAATAATGCCAATAGCAAGTAAAAGCTTTGAGAAAAGTCCTAAAATTGACAGATCGTTATGATAGTTACGTAAAATTAAAATCATCGGTACGATGGCAAAATCCTGAGCGATCAAAATACCAACGCTTATTTGCCCAATTTCAGAATTCACCTCACCAATTGTATCTAGCATTTTCACCGCAACTGCTGTTGAGGAGATTGCTGTAATGAATCCTAAAAGTATAGGCAAACCACTGCTCCAACCTAAAAAATAAGAAATAATCCAGGTAACAGCTGTACATATAGCGATTTGAAAAATTGTAGCAAGGGACGTGACCAACCAAACTTTTTTAAAGGTACGTAAATTAAGCTCAATACCTATAACAAAAAGTAGTAGTAATACGCCCATTTCAGCAAGAATACTAACCTGATCGCGCGACTCAACAAAAGCAAGACCTGATGGACCCAAAATTAGTCCTGCTATGATATAACCCAAAATAGGTGGCTGCTTTAAGCGAGTCATGCCTAAACCAAACACTAGAGCGATTAATATTACCAGAGCTATGTTGGTTATGCTGAATTCGCCGTGCATTGATAGCCTCCTTTTGACTTATAGAGTAGCCAATAATCTTTACAAAAAACAAGGAAAAGTCAGCAAATTTTAAAATAAAATGAATTTACAAAACTGTGATGCTTGCCTTGGACTTAAAAAATAATCTTTGTGAATTATTTTTTTCATTATAGCAATAATATTAGCATATTAAAAATTATTCTCACAATCTCTTGTGTTGATATTTTAGCTCGAGTATTCTGCGCTTAGTTTCCAGCTATAGAGTCAAAGATGATTATTGAAGGCACTAAAATCCCACATTTAACGGTGCAAGTGATAATTTCTAATGAAAAAAAAGAAATAAGCACTGAGGAATTATTTAGAGGAAAAACTATTTTATTCGGTCTGCCAGGCGCTTTTACACCAGTCTGCACACAAACTCAACTTCCTAGTTTTGTAGAAAACGAGAAAAGCTTACGTGAAGAAGGTTACGAAAAAATCATTTGCATGGCTGTTAATGATGCTTTTGTGATGCAGGCATGGAAAGAACAAATTGCACCAAACGCTGATATCATAATGTTAGCTGACGGCAGTGCTACGCTTACTAAGGCATTAGGCCTAGAACTAGATCTGGCAGAAAAACACATGGGACTGCGTTGCACAAGATTTCTTTTAGTTATTGAAAATGGTGTTATCTTGAAAACAAACATCGAAGAAAACCCTGGTGTTTGTTTGGTTAGTAACGCAAATTCCTTGCTGTAAATACAAGCAACAAGCGATTACAGTCTTGTGCACCTAAATTAACTTTGCTATGTTTTCGTCACTGCGGTCGTGGTGGAATTGGTAGACACGCAGCGTTGAGGTCGCTGTGGAGCAATCCGTGGAAGTTCGAGTCTTCTCGACCGCACCATTTTTACATACCGTCTTCTTCATCCTCTTCTTCAAAATCATCAATGACTTCTGCTTCTGCTGTACTTGGCGTATAGCGATCTTCTCGATCATTATTTTGATAATCAAGAATACTAACCGGCCCATGTGGCATTAAGGTCGAAATAGCATGCTTATAGATAAGCTGTGCGTGACCTTCGCGTCGCAATAAAATTGTATTACTGTCAAACCATGTAATAGTACCTTGTAATTTGACACCATTTACTAGAAAAACGGTAAGAGGTGTTTTATTTTTACGAATATGGTTTAAAAAAGCATCTTGAACATTAACTGACTTTTCATGAGACATTTGTCTCTCCTTATTATTTTTTATCTTTGTGATTGTAATCCTTAGTGAAAACTTCTGGCAATGGCCGACAAATTTTTTCTTCGTAAAAATTAAAGGTTTAGAGCTTTTTTTTGCAATTCGAATAGTTGCGACGTTCCTTTTTGTGCAAGCGTTAACATATCTAAAAACTGTTGCTGATTAAATGGGTCTTTTTCAGCACAAGCTTGCACTTCAATAATTTTACCACTTGCAGTTAAAACAAAATTTGCGTCTACCTCAGCGGAAGAATCTTCAACGTAATTTAAATCTAGCAAGGCTTCTTGCTTATAAATACCACAAGAAATAGCTGCTACTTGGTCCGTAAAAGGAATAGAAGAAATCTGTTTTTTGCTGACTAATCTTTGCATTGCTTGATAAAGAGCAACGTATGCCCCGGTAATACTTGCCGTACGAGTGCCTCCATCAGCTTGTAAAACGTCACAATCTATTTTTATTTGCCTTTCCCCCAAAGCCTTCAAATCAACTATGGCACGGAGACTGCGACCAATGAGTCGCTGAATTTCTTGCGTACGCCCTGATTGTTTGCCTTTTGATGCTTCTCTATCTATTCGTTCTTGAGTAGAACAAGGAAGCATTCCATATTCAGCGGTAATCCATCCAGTTTTTGTATTTTTTAAAAAATGAGGAACCTTTTCTTCAATTGTTGCTGTACACAATACATGCGTATCACCAAATTTAACAAAACAAGATCCATGCGCAAACTTAGCAAAACCTGGCCCAAGAAAAACAGAACGCAAATCATCAGGAGTACGCTTATCAATACGTGTCATAATTTCTATATTTGAATTTTTTACAGATTAGCTGCAAAAAGAAAATATTAGAATAGGAAAGTGGTCGCCAAGACGAGGCAAATCACTTTCCTATGAATTGTGTAACACTACTATTGCAGAAGCGCTGTTAGAGGATTTGTACCTTCATCTTGATGATGATGCTCTACTGGTGGCGTATCATGATGCATTGTAGCATCAGACTTATGCTCTTTTTTTGCTAAATCAACTTCTGGCCCATCCACAGTATGCTCGACAATAATAGCTCCAGAATCATTGTTTACTTGCCTATTTATTGGATCAAGAACCACCACTTCAGATGGAAGTCCTTTATTATTGAAATCTTCACCTTTTTTTATAGTTTCAGAAAGGTTTACTGCACCATCTGGAGTAAAATAAAGGATCGCATATGGCTTCCTACTGTCATCACTTTGAATAACTGCTGTAGAAGCTTTTTCTTGCTGCTGTATCACTTCTTCTTCTGCCTCAATTACAGCTAACTCATCTTGATGCTCAAGAAGAACTACTTCTTCTGCCGCTTTTATAGCTTCTTTTTTAGCCACTCTAGCTTTTCGCTTTTCTTCTCCAGCTACTTTTAATTCTGCAATCACAGCTTCTTTTTCAGCTCCACCAGCTTTTATTGCAGCAATTTGTTCTGGTGTTAATTTTGTTTTTTTGCTGGTTTTTTTCTTCTTAACAGGCGCTAATAATACTTGTTCTTCTGGAGCAGCTATTTCAGCTAACATATATTCCTGTTCAACTTTTTGTGCACTTGGCACAATAGCCACATCATTAACACCTTCATTTTCTGCTGCTAAAAACTCACCTGCTAACTCTTCTTCAGAGAACGGCATGACCTCTGCCTGTTCCATAGCAGCTTGTTTTTTAGCGGCTCTAGCATTTCTTAATGCATCAATCTCTTCTTGAGTTAATTTTGCTTTTTTAACTTTTTTAGCTGGCTTTACGACTACTGCCTGCTCTTCAAATAAACCTGCTGGAACTGATGCTTCATGAACTAGCTCGGAGGAATGCAGAAGGGATTCTTGCTCTTTTAGCATGGCTTCTTTTTTAGCTTTTTCCTCTTTAAGTTCTTCCACTTTTATTTGTATAGCATCTTCAGCCCTTAGTTCTGCATCAAGAGTTGGAGGGGGAGTTCTGCTATCAATAATTGTTGGCTCAACAATTATCGGTTTTTTTTCACTAACTAATTCTTGATGATTTACATCCCCTAAAGGAGATACTAGAACTTCTTGGTTTTTTGCTGATTGCTCAACATCTTTTGATTTCAGATCAACCAAGGATGATTGTTCTAACTCTGCATTAGGATCTAAATTTTCCCGATCTACAAACATCTGCATTGAACCAGGAGAGTCTAAAAGATCTTTTCCAGCAAATAGCGAAGAGCCATATATTAGTGTTGAAGCAACACCAAGAAATAATGAATATTTTAACATTTTCATAAAATACCTACATGAAAGTAATGCCTAACATCCTTTTTAAATTAAAAATATTAAATAATGGTTAAGAAGATCTTTTTTGACCAAAAGAAAATGATAAAATTTAAATAAACAACATTTATATCTTTTTTTATTTTTAACAAAATGTAAATTTTTTCTTGATAACATATAATGACTCATATTTGTGATTTTATTAAATGCCCACAGGAAAAACCTCAACATTTCTTACCCAATCACAAGAAGAGAAGCTTATAGAAAATTGGCAAGAGTTTTATAAATTAAAAGATGAAAAAGAACTCTTATTTGCTTTTAGGCCTTGGGTTTTAAGTGTTGTAAAAAAATACAAGCATTATGGTATTTTGCATGAAGATTTAGCTCAGGAAGCATGGCTAGGACTTTGCGTTGCATTATACAAATACGATTCGAATCGAGGCGTTCGTTTTTCAAGCTACGCCAGATGGTGGGTTAATGCTTATTGCCAAGATTATGTAATGCGTAATTGGTCTATTGTAAGAGTCGGCGCAACAACGACACATAAGAAATTATTTTTTCAATTACGCTATTTAAAGCGCAGCTTAGAAAAGGTTGATACGCAGTATTTCGAGCCACATATTGCGAATACGATTGCACAAGATTTAAATATTTCAGTACAGGAAGTACAGACTATGTACGACAAAATTACCCAAAAAGACAAATGCTTAGATCAAAAAATAAATGCTGATTACGAAATAACTTTCGTTGATATGTTAGCTGACGAAAGTGAATCGATTGATTCTATTCTTATTCATGAAGAAGAACAAAATTTCTACACCAACACATACAAAAGATTGCATGAATTTCTTAATGAACGCGAATTAGATATTTTAGAAAAACGACGAATAAAAGAACCACATCAAACTTTAGAAGAAATTGGCATTTGCCATGGCATCACAAAAGAAAGAGTGCGACAGATTGAAAAGCATGCCATCAGAAAACTTAAAAAATCTTTTGCTTTTGCTGGACTAAAACATATAAATTACTAAAAACTGGAGACGGGACCTGAACCAACAATTGGAGGCCGGGACCGGAATCGAACCGACATTCAAGGATTTGCAATCCTCTGCATAACCATTCTGCCACCCGGCCATTTGCCTTTGTCAAAGCACTGCCTACACGATTATAATGAGTACACGAATTTATAATCGAAGGTCAAGAGATGCGAGTTCATCGTGTTGATTACGCCCAAAATGCACGTCGCAATATGGTGTTTACTCAATTAAAAGCAAATGGTGTTATGGATAAGTTAATCCTTAACGTATTTGAAAAAATTCCAAGAGAGCACTTTATTCCAATAGTTGCTCTATCAATTGCTTACGGAGATGGACCCATTTATTGTGATATTTCAGGACGCTATCTTTTTGCTCCACAAATTCTTGGGCTTTTTTTGCAACATTTAAATTTAATGCCTGACGATAAAGTTTTGGTTATTGGTGGAAACTACGGATACACAGCGACAGTGCTATTCGAGATGGGATGCACAGCATATATTGCTGAATCTCATCCTATTTTAGTGGCTAAATGCCGCGAAAAATTAAAAAAATATAACCCGACTATTCATAGCGGTCCATTAAAAATGGGGCTCAGCAAAAATGGTCCATATAAAGCTATTCTTGTCGAGATTGGACTGAATTCAGTTCCCGAATGTGTGATTGATCAACTAGAAGAAGGCGGAAGGGTTGCCATATGCATTACAACTGGTGAAGAAGATTCTGCAAAAGCTTGTGTTTTTGAAAAAAAAGCTAACGGCTTACATGAAGTCTTTACAATTGACACAAACATGCCAACATGCACAGAGTTTAACGAATCTGAGAGTTTTACATTTTAGCCATGCAATCAATTTCCGTTCAAAAATTACATGACCAGTTAGAACACTTTGCTCTGCTTGATGTACGTGAAAAATGGGAATGGGATATCGCCCACATTCCAGGATCTATCCATATTCCGCTAAAAGATATAGCGGCTAGAATTGGTGAGCTTGATCAAAATTGCGCTATTGCTGTAGTATGCCACCATGGTGGAAGAAGTGCTAAAGCTGCGGCTTTTCTCTTGCAACATGAGTTCTCAAATGTTTACAATGTGAGCGGGGGAATAGATGCATGGAGTAGGGAAATTGATCCTTCGGTGCCTCTGTATTAATTTTAGGTAGTCATGAAATTTCGTATTGTGTTTTTAGCGACCATGTTGGCTTGTGGGTCAGCTTATGGGATTAACGTGCGGGATGCACTTGTATCAGCCTACCAAAACAACCAAGAACTTTTATCAACACGTCAATCAGTACTTGCTATGCATGAAAAAATTGTTCAAGCAAAAGGTGGATTTAGGCCTAAAATTGATGCTCAAGCATCCCGCACAATTAGTAAAAGTAAGACAGATAGAGGCGCTAATAGCACCATGTATAGTGGCTTAGATAAAAATCGCAGTGGTTCTATCTCTGTATCACAAAATCTTTTTAAAGGATTTTCTGATATGGCAACTGTTTCAAAAACTAAGCATGAAATTATGAGCTATTGGGCGCAGTTAAAAGATAAGGAACAAGATACTTTTTTAAAAGTTATTAGGGCTTACCTTGATTTGTATGCAAAATATGCCAGTGTTGAAGTCTATAAGGCCAACCTTACTTTCATGCAAAAAAGCCATGAAGCAGCAAAAATAAAACGTGAAACAGGCGAAGAAACTATTACTCAGGAATCTTTGGCTGAAGCAAAATACGTTGAAGCGCAATCTAAACTGCAACTTGGCATTGCAGAATTAGAAGCTGCAAAAGCAATGTTTGAGCAGCTAACCGGACTTACTGCACCTGAACAAGTTGATCACCCGAAAGAACTGCTTGAAATACCAGAATCTATGGAAATGTTGCAAGAAATAGCTTTAAGAGAAAATCCTAAAATTAAACAAGCTGCCGAGGATATTTCTTCAGCAAAGCAAAACAAACGAGCCATTACAGGCCAACTTTTACCTTCGCTTGATCTAAAGGCATCAACTAGCCAGTCATTTAACACAAATAAGACAGATACCCAGAACATAGATGTAACAACAAGACCAACTGAAAATCAACGAAACGATCAAGTTGGTCTCACTCTTTCTGTCCCATTGTATGATGCTGGCGTTACTCGTTCACAGCGCCGCGAAGCTAAAGAAAATGTGGTAGCGAGACGCATTAATTTTGAAAAAGTTCGACAAGATATTATTCAAAACTGTAAGCAAGCTTATAGAACGTTCATAGCGATTAAAAGCAATATGGAAAATTCTTCAAAGCAAGTAAGAGCACAGGAAATAGCGGTTAACGGTGTTAATCAAGAAATGCAAGCAGGTACAAAGATTTTAGTTGACGTATTAAACGCTCAAGCACAACTTTTACAAGCAAAACTTGATCAAATTAACACGATTCAGCAGTACTATTTCTACTTATATCAAATGCTTTCACTGCAAGGAAAATTAACCGCAGAAGGATTACAGCTTCCGGTTGAAATTTTCCGCCCTGAAGAAAATTACGAAGACATTAAAAATCACATTTAAACGTCAATATTGATGCCATTACTGGACCCTGCTCCCGCTTTCAACGGGACGACGTTTGCAACAGAGAAACTAAAGAATTTATAGGACTGGTTTCCACGGGCTTCGCCCTGGAATGACGCGGCGTATGGAGATTGCCGCACCTTCTTCGGAGGTTCGCAATGACGACATTTTCGTCTTCACAAGACCACGTAGTGGTCGTGGTGATCCAGTTCTATGTATTCTGAATGGATCCTCGCGCCCTCTTCGAGGGCTCAGGATGACGAGAATGTACTTCCTCCATCGTCTTTCTGAGGCCTGAAAAGCGTCAAGAATCCAATGCTTTTATGGTTCCCCGGACTGCGACGCTTACCGCGTCTTGCCAGGGATGACACACTGTTTTATTCCCAAGTCGACTTGTTGATTCTTATTCTAATTTAATTTTTGGCAAAAAATATTTTAGCCCATACCTAAAAGCCGCTTGGGGGCTTAGTTGCAAGGCTTGGGCTATTTTTTTTGTTGATAAGAAAATTGCATTAAAGAATTTTTTTCCCGATCAAGTTACTTGGCACAACAATTGCATAACTCACTAACAAAGGAAGGATTCTCATGACTTTTGTCTGTGTTTTATTGTCTCTACTATTTAACTTAAGTGTTAATGCAGAAAGTCCTAATGGTAAGGCTGATCTAACCGTTTTAAAAAAATCAACTCTAAAAGTACGCATTAAAGATATTGCTCATTTCTCTGGAATTCGTGATAACCAACTTGTGGGATATGGCTTAGTTGTTGGCTTAAGCGGCACCGGTGACACCCTTGCAAATTCGCCTTACACAAAGGAGAGCTTAACAGCAATGCTGGAGCGATTAGGCGTTAATATTCGTGATAACGCCTTGCCATCAGGAAAAAACGTAGCAGCAGTAATGGTAACAGCAAAATTGCCTCCGTTCGCACATACAGGGACAACTATTGATGTAGTAGTTTCGGCGCTTGGAGATGCAAAAGATTTGAATGGGGGCACACTTTTAGTTACACCTTTAATAGCAGCAGATGGAGAGGTCTACGCTGTTGCGCAAGGTGAAGTTCTTCCTTCTGGTATGGCTGTTGTGGGTGTTGCAGCTTCTCAAGCTACAGGCTTACCAACGACCGCAAAAATTCCAAATGGAGCCATTGTAGAAAAAGAAATTATTTTCCAGCTAACAGATATAAAAAATCAAACTTTAAATTTAAGAAGCCCTGATTTAACAACAGCGAAACGTGTTGCCGAAGCAATAAATACACACTTCCAGCGCACAGTTGCGTCAGCTCAAGATTCAGCTGGAATTCACATTGAAATGCCTAAAGGATCATCTGAAAAAATTATTGAAGCAATGACACAAATAGAACAACTAGAAATTGAACCTGATCAAGTTGCAAAAGTTATTATTGATCCTGCTGGAGTTATTGTTCTTGGAAGCAAAGTACGTATAAGCACGGTAGCTTTAACTCATGGTTCAATTTCAGTTCGTATTACTGAATCTTCTGCTGTTTCACAGCCTAATTCACTTACACAAGTTACAAATCCACAGGCTAATAATCATGGAGCACCAATGGAACTTCAACCAAATATACCAGCACCGATGCCAATTGCACAAACAGAGATACAACCCCAAACAGTGACTAGCACCCCTATAACAGCAATTATTCCCACAGATGCTACTTCAGAACAAGTACGAAATGCTTTATATAGCCTTCCTGGAAATGCTTCTACCGCAACTATAGCTGCCGCAATAAGTAGTATTGTTGGAAATGGAGCAGGTACAGGCCCAGCAGCAGTAACTGTTATTCCTGCCGGTGTTACTCCTGATAAGATAGCAGCTACGTTGGTTGCGTTTCCTGCAAACGCATCTCCTCAGCAAATAGCATTGGCTATTAATGCTATGCCAACTGCTGCCCCTGTTACACCTTTGCAAAATGCACCGACAGCACCACAACCAGCACCATCGATGATGAATGCTGTTCTTAACCCTGGACCTCCATTACAACAAGCAACTGTTGTGCCGGAAACAAAAATTAACGTGGATGAACAAAAAGGTAAATTTACTATTTTAGAATCTGGCGCTGATCTTGAAGAACTAGTAAAAGCTTTAAGTCTTTTAGGCACTACACCTAGAGAAACGGCACAAATTTTGCAGGGTATAAAATCAGCCGGTGCTCTGCATGCAGAAATTATAGTGAGCTAAATTATGATTCAACCTAATGTCGATATTTCAGTTATGACATCACAATCCTCCTTAAATAGGTTGGAATCACTTACTCATGTTCGCAACAATGAAAAGGAAATTGATAAGGTTGCAGGAGAATACGAGGTTATGTGTTACGCACACATGGTGAAATCTATGTTTGCAACAACAGAAGATAGTGCCATATGGGGAGAAAGCCATGCTTCTGGAATTTTACGTTCAATGTTTATTGATGCTATCGCGCACGCAGGAGGCGCAGAGTCACTCAACATTAAAGCTTCTATCAAAAAAAGCTTGTACAGCACGATGGATACAGAAAATACCCCTCAGCCAGCTTTAAACAATCATGGAGAAATGAGGGAGGCGGTCGATGTCTGGCTCTGAGATATATAAGGATTTTTGTAATACAGCAGAAAGCTTACTGCAAGTTATGGAAATGGAAGAGCAGTATCTAAAAGACACACGCCTGACTCAATTGGATTCATTGTTACAAAAGAAGACAGAGCTTTTTAAAAGTAACCAACATTTTGCCAATCAAATACTTGATCCAACTTGCTGGAAACAACTAGAAGCATCGCAGCGACAAAAAGTTGATGAATTACTAAAAATCATTACGAATGCAATGCAAAAAAATCTTGATTTACTGGATCTTTCGGGTCGAGGAAATAAGAAACTAATGGATTTGTATTTTGAGAAAGTAAGAATTAAACCAACGTTTTACACAGCGTTTGGAAAACTATTTGAAACCTCTTACGCACCAAGTCTTGGTGTGCAGCATGTAGTGTAGGAGGAAAATATGGTTGGTACAGTTTGGGGAGGATCAGAACTTGGGTTAGCTTTAGCGGCTTTGAAACAACAAAGCAAAGCAATGAAACGCTTAGAACTCGACATGGTTGCAATGGATCAACCAGGTTTCACACAAACAATTCAAGAATCCTCAATTTATTATTCAAATGGTAACGCAATTGGTATTACTGACGGTGAAGTTCGAGAAGTTACGGATAGTGGCGCAGAAAATCAATTACGCGGTCTTGCTGCACAATTAAAACAAAATGAAGAATTAGCAAAATATATTGGCAATTATGAAAGAGCTTTTGGACAAATGGGCGCAAGCAATGCTTTTCTAAATAGTGGAAATAAGATTGTTACGACGATAAATGCGGTATGCGCCAAGGGTGGAGACACACCAGCAAACAAAAAAGCCGTTCTTGATGCAATAGCTGACCACACGCGCCAAATAAATATCCTTGCAAATAAATTGCAGGATTTACGTAATTCAGCCTCACAAGAATTATCGACTGAACTTCCCACTATTAATAATTTACTTCAAAAGATTGCAGCCATTAATGCCAGCATGAATGAAGTAGGCGCCACACCTGATACAAATATTTCTAACTCAAGGCAACGCAGAGATCTATTAAATCAATTAGCTGAACATATACAAATTAATGTGGAAGAAGGAAGTGATAGTGAATTTCTAGTTACCACTCCTAAAGGACGCGTACTTGTTCAAGGTTCGCTAGCCGCAGAATTTGTCTATAATGCACCTCCTGCAATTGATGCTTCTCAAATATTTAGTGCAGGAACGATTACACTGCAATCACTTGCAGTAGATACTACAGCCATGGAATCTCCATCAACAGGAGCAGATGCTTTATCAGGAAGTCCCAGTGATCCTAATTATTATGATAGAAGATCAGAGGCTTTCATTTTTGATGTAACAAGTGATTTTGCAAATGCTCAAGGCGGAGCAATGTCTGGTCTTGTGTCATTTTTACAAGGAGATTCTGTAGTATTTGGTCAAGCACTTGATGCTTATGCTGCAGGGCTGCGTGATTCTTTTAATGCTATTCATAATTTAAGTACGGCAATTGAGCCTCGTGCGACGTTACAAAGCAATAGTTCCGGTTATATTGGCGGCGCAACTTTAACAGACAGCATAGCTATAACAGGCGCAGGCACACTTAGAGTTGCTGTTATCAATACATCTACAAATCTAGCTACTATTAATGCAGATATTGATCTGAGCGGCGTTGGAAGTGTTAATGATGTCATAAACCTTATTAATAGTAATTCGACTTTATCTGGTCACGTAACAGCCGCTATTGTTAATGGTTCTTTGCAGATAGCCACAACAGATACAGGTTGTGGTATAAGCCTGGGAAGCGTAGATGGATCAGCAGCCCCTACCATAGCTGTAACTGGGTCAACAGCGTATGGATTCAGCGAATTTTTTCATTTAAATGATGTTTTGACCGCTTCTTCTGGTTTTTGGCGAGGAGGATCAATAACTGGACTTGCTTCTAACCTTAGTGTTAACGGCGCCATGCTAAGCAATCCTCAATATTTTTCACTTAATAAGTTAAGGGATGATGCACTTGGAGAGGCTCAGGCTGTATCTGGTGATGCCACAATTGGACGTGCAATGAGTGATTTATTTACTCGCACTAAGATAAGCTTTCAAACCTCAACTGGAGGAACAATTTCTCAAACATTAGAAGAATTCTCTAAAGGGCTAGTGAAACAAGTTGCAAGCTCAGCAGATTCTTTAAAAGAAGAAGTAGAAGCGCAGGAAGAAGCATACAAACAGCAGAAAATATTATTTGATCAAAATTACGGAATGGATGAGCAGGAAATAGCTATTCGTTCCATGCAGATTTCAAAAAGTCAGGATTTGTATTTTTCTTTTTTGAATAACTACTGGCGAATGATGAGTCGTGTCGCAGAGATGGGACAATAAATAATTAAGGTAAGGAATTTTGTATGAGTAGTATAGATAGTTTAGGTTCTATGGCGGGAAGAGTGAGCGAAACTCGTAGGCAGGGTCTCAAGCTTAGTGAAAGACTTGCGACTGGAGGGACACAAGCTGCTTGGTCTGAAAAAACTAGTACTCAGATTGATATTAGCATTACAACAACAAATAAAATCGAACGCCTTGAAGGATTTAAAAAAGATAATGTGCTTGTTGAAAATCGCTTGAGAACTCAGCTTTTAGCACTAGATAATTACATAAAGCTAGCACAAAGAATTCAAACTGAATTTATGCCAGGTAGCTACACAATGGGAGATACAAGACCTGGACTAGCTGCAACTCAAGACGACATAAAAAATTTGTTTCAAAACATCGGCAACAGCATCAATTCCATATCTGATGAATATGCAATGGGGGGTATTGCAACACAAAACCCACCAATGAAGAATGCGACAACTTTTGCTGCATATAATGCATCACCAACTGCTTATAGCACGCCTGTATCAGGATCGATCACTGTTTATATTAACGATGAGGGAGATACTGTTAGCTTATCAGGAAGCGATTTTGATGCAGAAGTGGGAGCACTTTATCAAGCAATTATGAAACTTGGGGAATCAACTAGTGGAGCAGATTCTGCTTCTGATCAGGCAAGCGCTTTAGCTGCAAACGCACAAAAAGCACTGCTGTCAAAATACTACAACAAATTAGACGAAATCAATAAAGTTGAGAATCAAGACGAAGAATTATCAAATGCAATCCAAGAAGCAATGGAACTAAGAGAACATTATACAGAAGATAGCGTCGAGGAATTATTAACAGAGCTTATGTCATCAAATGTGATGGAACAAATTTGTCAGCATTTGCTTACCCAACAAATGCGTAATGCTCAAAATGCAGCAAGAATGTTAGAAGGATAAAAATTATGTTTGGAACTACCACGTCAAATTTACTTAAAAGATCTCTTACAACTAAAATTGGAGAACTTGAATATACCCTTGAAGATATCTTTTATTTTAAAAATGGAATTTTTGGGTTTAATAATTTGAGAAATTTTATTGTTGCAGAGTTGCCTTGTGAAAATACGCCAGACTCTTATATGTGTTTACAATCAATGGAACAACAAGATATCACGCTAATTATAGCAGATGCAGCAGCAGGCCCTAGAGGTGATCGCCTTATTGACGCCGCAGATTTAAAAGTTCATCTACAAGCTCGAGATCTTGGGTTTGAAGATGTCGCTATATTTTTAGTTGCAACAGCTCATCAAGAATCTGAAAAACAACGAATTAGCGTAAATACTAAAGCGCCAATTATACTGGCGCCAGATTATAAAGAAGGATGGCAGGTTGTTCTAGAAAGTGATGCGTACGAAGTAAGACATTACCTGAGTTAAAAAATTAGCCCTTCATCTTGGCAATCACGATTCCTTGTTTTGCCATCATATCGGCTCGTTCATTGCCATCGTTGCCATTGTGAGCGGCGACCCATTCCCAGTGAATTAAACGATTTTGGGTCAGATTATCTAATTCTTGCCAAAGATCTTGATTTTTCACAGGAGTTTTAGCGGCTGTTTTCCATCCATTTTTTTTCCATCCTGCAATCCAGTGAAGGACACCGTCTTGAACATAACGGCTATCAGTACGTAATGTAATGGAAAGGTCTTTTGGTATTAATTTTAAAGCTTCAATGCAGGCGGTCAATTCCATGCGATTATTGGTTGTTTGAAGCTCTCCTCCATTCCAATCAAAAGTTTTGTCGTTTGCATGCACAACCACTCCCCAGCCTCCTGGGCCGGGATTTCCGCTGCAAGCTCCATCTGTATATACGAAAATAGGAATATTTTTGTCGAGAGAGCGGAAAAAATCCATATTTAATAGCCTGTCTGTAACTGATCAACTAACTGCTTAACTGTTGGTACAAATCCATTTGCGTAAAAAGAATCTTGCCCAAAGCGATAAGCTTGATGGCCCGCAAACATTAGCTGATTTTCAACATCTTCACTGTGGCTAATTTCTTGAAGTGTTTTTTGAATACAAAAAGACCTTGGATCAGCTTTTTTACCTGTTGACCACGATTCATTTTGAGCCCAATTACTAAATTTGCATGCTGATAAACAGCCCATGCAATTAATTTGGTCTGTCAAAATTTGGTTAGATTCTGCTTCTGTTACAAAAACTAATGTACTGTCTGGAGTGCGCATTGGTGTATCAAAACCTTGCTTTACCCATATATCAGCAGATTCTTTATCGTGTGGAGCTAGATAAACAACTCTACCCCTTGCTCCAACTGGAAATGATTGTGTGTGTTCTCCAACCGGATCAACTGAATAGGCCACTTGACGTAAGGATCTATTTTCTAGGTTTTGTAAGAAAGCATTACGTACTCCTGAAGAGTAAAAACCTGTTGGGCTAAAGCGATTTAATCTAATGTCGCCTTTTTTAAGTGTAACAAGCTTTTTCTTCCAACTAGTAGAAATAGGACTTTCTTGAGTCAAAAGTGGGCGAGTCCCAAATTGAAACGCAATAGGACCAAGTTCAGGATTATCAATCCAGTTTGCCCATTCCGATAACCACCAGACACCACCAGCCATAAAAATAGGTGTATCGTTAAGTCCACATTCGCGCATAGCCTTTCGAAGCGCAATGACTCTAGGCATTGGATCTTCTGGAACTAGTGGGTCCTCGCTATTGGAAAGACCATTATGACCACCTGCTAACCACGGATCTTCGTAGACAACACCACCTAATGAATCTGAAAAACGACTATAGGCACGCTTCCACAAAATATGAAAAGCTCGTGCTGAAGAAACGATCGGATAATAATGCACCCCATAACTTACGCAAATTTCAGCAAGTTTAAACGGCATACCAGCGCCGCAAGTAACGCCATGCACAAGGCCTTTTGTTTGTGATAGAACACCATGAAGAATAGGCTCAACCGCACCCATTTCCCAAAGTACATTCATGTGAATGCGACCTTGGCCATTACTGCGTTCATGCGCAAGACGAGCCTGTGTAATACCACCTTTAATAGAATAAGCTATTAGCTCATCATGACGTTCTCTGCGCGTTTTTCCGTGATAAACTACCGGAATAAGGTTGCCATCTGCATCATGAGCGTCAGCATTAACAGCGGAAAATGTTCCAACTCCTCCAGCTGCAGCCCAAGCGCCAGAGCTTTCTCCATTGGATATAGAAATACCCTTCCCTCCTTCAACAAGAGGTAATACTTCTTTGCCTGATATACGTATGGGATTTAATAAACTCACGAGACCGTTAAACTGTAACCTATTCTGAATTTTTAACCGGAATTTGACAAAAAGTCTATTGTTGAAACTTGATAACATTTTCCCCCATTCTTCCCAAAATGTGATAGAATCCCACTCAATGGCAGGTAATTGTAAACATACAACAACAAGAAAAAATCATGGAAAACATTAATCCAAGAGTTGATATCGCTTTTAAGAAAATCTTTGGTGTGGAAGAAAACAAAGACCTACTTATTTCATTGATTAATTCAATTGTCAGTGAGAAAGATAAGGTTGCTGATGTCATCCTATTGAATCCTTACAATCCTCAAAACTTTAAAAATGATAAACTCTCAATTCTAGACATCAAAGCTAAGGGTGAGAATGGCAAGTATTTTAACATTGAGATCCAGATTAGTGATGAAGCAGATTATGACAAAAGAGCTCTTTATTATTGGGCTAAAGTTTATACCGAACAATTAAAGGGTGGGGAAGATTATTCGCAGCTTTCTAAAGCAATTGGTATTCATATTTTAAATTTCACCTCAATTCTTGGGGTAGAAAAGTATCACAACGTCTTTAACATTCGTGAAAAAGACAGCAACCTTGTCTACTTTAAGGATTTGGAATTACATACTATTGAGCTAAAGAAGTTTTGTAATAATCAAAACGAAGAGCTTAAGGACATTGTTGAGAAGGTTAAAACCTCATTAGATGTCTGGGGAGCGTTTTTAACTCGTCATGATTTACTCAATCGGGATAATTTACCAAAAAATCTAGATAAGCCGTATTTGAAGAAAGCGCTGGATGTCTTAACGGTGATGAATTTTGGGGAGGAAGAGCGCCAGGCTTATGAAGATCATCTCAAATGGCTAAGGATTGAGGCGAATACCTTGAAGAAATATGAATCTAAGGGTTTTGAAGCAGGCTTGGAAAGAAGAAAATTAGAAATAGCATCTAATATGAAAAGAGGAGGAATGCCAACTAAGGATATAATAAAATATACCGGCATGCCAGAAGAAGAAATCGAAAAGCTCTAAACCGATTTAATTAATAAAATTAATAACATTCAAAAATGGATTCTCACGCCTGCATGCGGGCTCAAAATGACACGGTTGTGAAGCATTAGAAAACTTGAGAACTTGACTTCAAAAAATAAAATGATTTATATGAGCAACTATAAGATTTAAAAAGTTTAAGATGATAATGAATAGATTTTTTTATTGTACTGCAATGATTGTTTCATTAATTAACGCTTCTTTTTCTGCTGAAGAGGGTATAAAAGAATACGGCATTGTTGTGCTTCCTTCCGCTGAAATAGCTGTAAAAGCAGCAGAAATGAATACTGAATTCGCTACAAAATTAGGCAATAATCCTGGCAATTTTTGGCATGTAACTTTGTATCATCTTGCTTGCAGTGAAGCATCTCTTACGAAAATTGTTGATGAGTTAAGCAAATTAGAAATTGAACCATTTCAATTGGAATTCAAAAATATTTACAGCACAGCTGATCGTTGGATTGATTGGGGCATGAAAAATACTGACCCACTACATGAATTGCACAGGAAAGTTATAGAAATTGCAAGCTCACATAGAATGCGTCCACTAGATAGAGCACGTGATATTTATGAAGATTTATCACCAGACAGAAAAGCACAAGTTGATGCTTATGGTGTAAGTGGTGTGTTAGAATTTTATAATCCTCATATGACTTTATTTTATAGATATCCTCCAGATGCTACATTGCAAGGCGTTGCAGCAGAATTTGCACGTGATAATGGTGATGCTGAAATGAATGGTAATGCCAGCAGTATTGCTGTGGTGGAATTAGGGTATAATGGTAATATTGAGAAAATAGTGCGGTGCATTAATATAGCTGGAAGATAGTATAGAACTGGATTGCCACACCTGCTTCGCAGGTTCGCAATGACGGGTTGGTAATAACCTTCAAGTCCACCTCTGAGTGGTGAGATACTCAGAATGAAGCAGCTTGCCTATCTTCTGAACATATTTACTCGATAGCTAAGCGCTTCGAGCACATGCTTGTTTGAGATATTTTCGCTAAGCTCTAAGTCAGCGATGGTACGCGATACACGCAATAGGCGATGATACCCACGAGCTGACAAATTGTAACGGTTAATGGCTTGGTGCAAAAGCGCATCAACTTCCTTATCTGAACGTACAGCTTTATCAAGCATTTCACCATCAACATAGGCATTGATTATTTGAGAACTATAGCGCTCATGCTGGCTATTTCTAGCACTCTCAACCCGTTTCAAAATACTTTGGCTTGATTCTTCATTACGTTCCACTTGCAATTCTTCTGGTTTTAGTGCCTGCACAGGAATAACCAAGTCGAAACGATCCATCATTGGACCAGAAATTTTTTGCTGATATTCTTCGGCACATTTTGGAACTTTGTTACATTGGCGATCATCATCACCAAAATACCCACATCGGCAAGGATTCATGGCTGCTACACATTGAAATCTTGCGGGATATGTATAATGGTGCTGTACTCGCGCAATTGTTATAGAACCTGTTTCAAGAGGCTGTCGCAAGCTTTCTAAACAAGCCCTAGAAAATTCAGGTAGCTCATCAAGAAAAAGTACACCGTTGTGCGCTAGAGATATTTCTCCTGGCTTACCTTTTTGCCCTCCTCCGACCAATGCAGGCAATGAAGCGCTATGATGAGGATCCCTAAATGGGCGTATTTTTACTAACCCATCTTTTGGAGTCATCCCTGCTAAACTATGCACAACAGTTACATCTAGGGCTTCTTTGGGTCTGAGCCTTGGCAAGATTCCAGGCAAACGCGCGGCAAGCATTGATTTTCCTGCGCCTGGGGGCCCGATCATCAAAACATTGTGACCACCGGCCGCTGCTATTTCTAATCCTCGTTTTGCAAACCTCTGAGATTTAACATCTTTCATATCAAGAGTTTTTGAATTTACTTCATCAAGCTTGGGTTCCGGCTGACTTAAGATAATTTCATTTTTGAAATGCTGAATGATTTCTAAAAGATTTTTTGGTGCTAAAATGCGAATGTCGCCACCCCAAGCTGCCTCTGATCCGCAATCTTTTGGACAAATAATTCCTTTGTTGTGCTCAGCTGACAACAGTGCTGTTGGCAAAGCTCCGGGCACACTTAAGATACGACCATCTAACGTAATTTCGCCCAAAGCAATGTAATTTTTCAATTCATCCCTAGGAACAATGTTCATAACCCCAAGAATTGCCAAGGCAATGGGTAAATCATAGTGAGTTCCTTCTTTTTGAAGATCTGCGGGTGTTAGGTTAACCGTTAGTTTTACAGATGGAATATCCATGCCTAAGCCATGTAAGCAGGCGCGAATTCTTTCTCTTGATTCGGCAACAGCTTTATCGGCTAAACCAACAATTGTAAATGTGGGTAACCCTGGAGCAAATTGAACTTGAACCTCAATCAATTTGGGCTGCACCCCAAGAAAAGCAACTGTATAGCAGGTTGCGAGCTTCATTAATTTTTTTCTTTTATTTTGAGATACAATTATTAAAAGTACGCGAAAAACAAGCGTTCAAAAGCTATAAAATGTTATAGGCGTGCTTTATTTTTCTCAATCATCATAGTGAATTGAATAAAACATCTAACGACCATAGTTTTTTTAGAAAAAACAAGTTATAGTTCCTGCAAGTCAAAGGCGAAATTTATGAATAGACGCGTAATTTTTATTATTAGTGTGATTGTCGTTGTAATAAGCGGAATTGGTTTCTATAAAAAACTATCATCAGGCACCACAGATGAAAAAAGAATCTGTGTTTTCTCATCCAACATTCCAGGCACAAAAGACGATGTGCACTTAATTCGTCAAGCTTTACAAGCTTACGATATCAAACGTGATCAAATTGTTGAAAACTCAAATCGCCACTGCGAAAGTGCATTGATAAAAATATTCTTAGAACAAGAAAAATTCAGTGAATACATCAAAAGGGATGATTCAGCGCTAAAAATTGGACTTCATCTCCATGATTCTTTAGAAAATGAGGATTCAAAAATCATTTGTTTGTTTGAAGAAGATAATATCCAGCAACTGCTTGAGCTGATGGAAAATATTCTTAAAAAGCCAGTATCTTGCTTAGTGGTATATGACAAAAATAATGAATACTCAAAACGTTTAGTCATGCGATATCAAGAGCTTGCAAAAATTAAAGGAATGAATTTTCAGTTGTGCACTCTTTCAAAAAATTGCAATGTTGCTACAGTTTTGAAAGAAGCTTATAAAAATATTAATACTGTTATTCTTTTGCCAAGCCCTCTGGTTTTTGCTGATTGTGAGCTTATTTTAGAGCATTTTAAAATGCGAAAAATTCCTGTATTTGCTAACCATGCTGGATTAGTACGTTCTGGTGCACTAGGCGGCTACGATTTTGACACACAAGAAATTGCACATGATATTGCCGAAATTTCAAACAGTTTTTTACGTGATACAAAAACCATAAAAAGTAACGCTTTTGAAGAATTATGTCCTCAATTGCATTTAAATATGGATACTATTCGTCACCTTGGCATACAATTGGAGTCTGGTGATTTATTAGATGAGGCTATCACCGTTGGTGGTGCAGATTTATGAATACAATTCAGTTAGTGGGCGCTATAGAAATGGGCCTAATTTATGGATTTGTAGCGATAGGCATTTATCTGTCATTACGAGTTCTTGATTTTCCAGATTTGGGAGTAGACGGTACATTTCCTTTAGGGGCAGCTACATGTGCAGCTTTAATTGTATCTGGTGTGCATCCTTTGGTAGCAACGCTTGCTGCAATGATTTTAGGAGGAATGGCAGGCTTAATAACAGCTTGGCTTTCAACCCACTTAAAATTTATGAATTTGTTGTCAGGAATTCTAGTAATGACAGCGCTGTACTCTATTAACCTTAGAATCATGGGACGCCCAAATATTCCACTTTTAGGTGAGAGGACTATTTTCGAAGAATTTTTTCTTCCATTAAAATCCCCTTTGGGAGGATTATGGAGAGTGTTGCCAATTTTTATTTTAATAGGCTTATTAGCATATGCACTCAATCGCTTTTTAAAAACAAACATAGGGTTAGCTTTAAGAGCGACTGGTAACAACGCACGCATGGCAAGAGCACAAGGAATTAATGATAAAGCAATGATTAGCTTAGGCTTATGTCTTGCCAATAGTTTTGTGGCATTAGGAGGCGCTATATTTGCTCAAGTTAGTGGCTATGCCGATATAAGTATGGGGGTAGGCACAATTATTATTGGACTTGCTGCCGTTATTATTGGAGAAGCAATTTTACCGATACGAAAAATTAGCCACGCTATTCTTGCCTGTATTGCTGGAGCAATACTCTACAGATTCGTTATTGCAACAGCTTTAAACATTGGTGGATCATTGCTGCAGGCTTCTGATTTGAATTTAGTAACTGCCGTGCTTGTAGGTTTTGCCATGTTATTACCTGATTTAAAAAAGCAATTAGGAATAAAACATGATTAGCTTGAAAAATATATTTGTGCATTTTGGAGCAGGAACAGCTGCATTTAGAGCTGCACTAAAAGATGTAACACTTAATATTCAAGAAGGTGAATTTGTAACCGTTATTGGTAGCAATGGCGCAGGAAAATCTACCTTGCTTAATGCGATTGCTGGTGAAGTTATTCCTGATTCTGGTCATATATGGATTGATGATGAAGAAGTGACTCAACATGGAACAAATATTAGAGCCAAACATGTTGCGCGTGTTTTTCAAGATCCTGTAGCTGGGACATGCTCTCAGTTAACTATTGGAGAAAATTTGGCATTAGCGTCTTGCAGGGGGAAACAACGCTCACTTAAAAGTGCCCTCTCAAATACTTCAAGAGCTTATTTCCAAAGCATATTGAAACCTTTGAATTTAGGACTAGAAAATCGTTTGGACACATCCATGGCGATGTTGTCAGGTGGACAACGCCAAGCGGTTAGCTTAATTATGGCAACTTTGAGCCCATTAAAAATTCTACTTCTAGATGAGCACACAGCAGCGCTAGATCCAAAAACGAGTCGCTTTGTGATGGATGTTACCCAAAGAATTGTTGAAGAAAAAAGTTTAACGGCTTTAATGGTTACCCATAGTTTAGCGCATGCTTTGCAGTATGGCACCCGCACAATAATGTTACATGAAAGCCAGCTTATATACGATATTACAGGAGAGGATCGTAAAAAACTTACGCCTCAGGACTTAATGCAGCAATTTGGCAGCTCGATTGATAGTGACCGCTTATTATTAAACACTTAAGACTGCAGTTGCCACTTCATTGATTTTCTAGCAGCTTGCTCGGTAGCAATTGCTTCTTGATAAACACCTAAAGTTTGAAGAAGTTCTTTTTGAATTGGCATAAATCGAGACAGGCCTTTTTTTACAGCAGAGCGCATCTTTTCTAAAGACTGTGTTTTATCAATACCCATACTTAATCCTGCAAGCCCCTTAAACCAAAGGCCTATTGGATGCTCAGGTTCTTTGACCAATATCACTTCTGCTATTTCATTAACTTCTTTAATATTTTCCATTTTATCAAAGCATAAATTTAAAAACCCTATAGCCATGTCTGCACGTTCTGGAAATCTCGCAAGATGTTGTAAAATCGCTTCTTTGAAAAATTTAAAAAAATCAGAGTTCGATGAAATTTTTACTTTAGGCAAATTACCAAAGGTGTTGCACATGTTGATAACATGCACAGAGCTTACAACGTTGCGTTTTTGACAAGAATCAAGATAATCTTTTGAAATCAATACAACAGCTTTTTCAACGCTAGGTAAATATTTAGTATCAGCTTCAGTAATAGTATTTAACCCTTGCAAAAACCACCCAATAGCCCAATTGGATGCTTTGTATGTGCTCCACTTGTCATAAGAATGAGCAGGATCGTTAACAAATGCGGTAATATCTTCTTCAAACGATTGGATTTTCCTGAATTTATGTTTATCAAGTGCAATAGATGACCAAAATTCTGTGCAAGAAAATATGATTAAAAATAAACCACAAGTGATCCAAGCGAAGCTGGGTATTTTAAATTGATAACTAACATTTTCTTGAACAAAAATCATTGCAAAAAGAGAGAAAATTAATACTGGTGGAGTTTGAAACCAAGCACTTAGCAAAATTAAATAGCTAACAACAAAAAATCGCCCTGCCCAATCCTTAGAATCAATGCTATTTATCCACTCATAAATAATGGTCAATAAAAATCCCACACCTATCAAACCTGAAGACACAAGCGTTTCTAAAATCAAGTTATGAGTATGCAAAAGATTCCGTTCTAAAAATTCCCAATTTGGTTTGAAATTTCCATTTGCATACATAGAAAAATATTCGAATCTAAAGAGGTTAAGCACAGGAAATTCTTGATAACTTCCCCAGCCATATCCAAAAAGTAAATGCAAAAATTTTGATAAATCAAAATGATCCAAATACTGAAGAACAGATGCTATCCCTAGCAAAGTACGACTTTGTAACTGCGGTAATAAGTGAGAGAAAAAAGACCAAGAAACAAGAATCATCAGAGCAATAAAGCTAAGACCAAAAACCACGTACCAACCATCTTTTTTTGGCAGAAACCTAATGAATTTTTTTGCAATTGGTAGTAAAAAGACAAAAATAAAAGCACACATGCAAGCTACAGTCGCAGCAACGTTATCGCAGTGCTTCAATAAATATAAAAACGCTGCAACATAAATAACATCCCATAAACAAGTATAACGTATTAATGATTTACGAAAATTCACATATAAGGGAAGACTTGCAAGCAAAGGAAAGGCTGAAATATCTAAGAAAATATAAGTTTTTATATGCAACCAGTGATGGAATCCAGCAATTGTTAGAAAACTATAAGCCATTGGCACGAGCCAGAGTGGCAAATTTTTCATGTTGTGCTGCCTGCCAGCAATAATTAATATAGCTAAAGATAAAAATGTAGCAGTACCTTCGCGTATTTCATTAATACCACCCAACGCTGTTAAGTTATTCTGGAAAATTCCTAAAAAACTTAAAGCAGCCAATAAGAAAAGCCCACAAGGCAGAGTGGATATTTTTAAATTTGGTTTATTACATCCAAAAGAAAGCGCATACAAACCTGCCACTAACCACAATCCAAAAAATGTCCAATCAGACTCTTGAAAAATACCCATAGGCCAAATTACTGGCACAAAAGGCAGAAAAATCAAAAGATAAAAAAATCTATTTATTTGAAAGAAAGGCATTTTTCCCCACAAGACGTAAGTGAAAATTAACACTTTGTTAAGAGTTTGTTGCATCATGGATACATCTGTGGATTATACAGAAAAATTAAGCAAAAAAACTAAAAAATTTTAGAGAAGTCTTGTAGGTTTTAAATTGTAATAAAATATTTTTAAGAGGATATCTATGTTTAAACAATTTAAGACAGCAAGAGCGCTAGCGCTTATAGCTGCATGTGCAGGAAGCGGCTATTTGTTCGCGCCTCCAAAAGGTGGTAAGCCTGTTAACGCCCCTACTCCAGCAGCAGGTGTAACTAAAGCTGACGGTTATTATGCTTATAGCTCTGTTGCAACAACCCCTGGTGCTGTTGTTACTGAGCCAACAATTATGGCAATAAAAACAACTAAGATTTTAGGTTTAGTTGGTGCTGTAACTGCAGAAGCTGCTGAATCAATGAACAGTGGTGTTGGCACAAATGCTGCTGCAATGGGTGCTGATACTGGTACAAAAATTGCTGGTTCATCAGGATCTGCACACCGTGCTTCTACATGGATACGTGCAAGCTTTGGCGCAATAGACAATTCTGTTACTGATCAAAAGTGGAATGGTCAATCATACCTAACCATGATTGGTGCTGACTACAAATTCAACAATATGTTCTGCGCTGGTTTAGGATTGAGCTATTCACACTTGAACGCAAGAACTGAGTTTAACAATGGTGAAATGAAGCAAGATACATTGGGTGTAAATCCATATTTTATCATTGTTCCACACAAAAACTTTAATTTTGAATTTGTTGGTGGTTGGAGCACAACAAAAGGTAATGATCGTCGTCGTTGGATAACTACACAGCAAACAAACGCTGCAGGTGTTGTAAATCACATTGATAACACATTTACTAGCTCACCAAAGTCAAAGGCTATGTTTGGTGGTGTATTTGCTAACTTTGTAAACAAAGTAAACAAAACTTCATTTAGCTTGCAACTTGGATATATAATGATGCAAAGCAAAATGGATAAATTTACAGAAAAATCAGCTCAAGCTGCTTATAATGGGAGTGCTGTAGCAGTACCTTCAAACACATTTAAAGCACAAACAGCGACTGCAAAAGTTTTGGTAGGTTACCAAATGACTCCAAGTGTAATGCCTTTCATCAACATTCACGGTCAATACGACGTGAAGAAAAACCAAGGTGTTACATTTGATAAAGCAGCAGAATACAAAGTTAACCGTTCAGCATTCGGTGGTGGAGCTGGTTTCCACGTGCGTAATGATGATGCGTTATCAGGAAGCTTACAATTTGACTACACAGCACGTGGTCAGTTGAAAACTTACGTAACTGGTCTTCGTTTACACTACGGCTTCTAATAGAAGTGTACTTAATAAGACTAAAAAGGGCGGTGATTTTCACCGCTCTTTTTTTATTAGGTTGTAGCAGTGACCAAATGCGTATTAATAAAACTTTTGACTTAGCCGCACAAAATCATTACCAAGCGTCTATTATTCAAACCTCAATATTCCCCATACAAATTTTTTATCAGGCGCACAACAGTAAACATGCGATTATTTACCTTGAGGGTGATGGGCTTGTTCTAAACAAATATGGTGAAATAGCGCTAAATTCTACCCCTACCGACCCTATGGCATTAAGGCTTGCTTGTGTTGATAATAGAAATCTCACCAAGATTGTGGTTAATAGGCCTTATCATTACATAAAAAGTGAAAATCCCAATTCTAAATACTGGACGACGGCCAGATACTCACCAGAAGTTATTGGATCAATTTTAGAAACAATAAAAAGTTGCCAACAACAATTTCATTTTGAAACCATTGAGCTTGTTGCCTATTCAGGTGGTGCTTCCGTTGCACTACTCTTAGCGCCTCATTTAAAAAATCTTCAGCTAATTATTTCGTTTGCAGGAAACTTAGATCATAAAAGCTGGACGCATTATCATAACGCAGAGCCACTTTTTGAATCGCTTGATCCTATAGAAAATATGCACATTTTGAGCAAAATTCCACAAATCCATTTTCTAGGCACAAGCGATACCAATACAACAATTGATTTGGGCTTAATGTATAAACAAAAAATCAATTCTGACAAGATAATCATTATAGAAATTGATGGTTTTGAGCATGATAGTAACTGGCCTAATATCTGGAAAAAACAAATAATGAAATTAAAGTAGCAGCTCTTTGTAAAAACGATTAGAATGGCACCAATACTACAAAAAATGAACAATTGTGATTGTTTCTTGCCCAAGATGCCATAAGCAATATCGGCTCGATGTGAGTCGTTTGAATTATACCAACCTTCCAGATAATAGCGGACAAGGCATTCAGCTAGCTTGTTCTAATTGTCATGAACAATGGTGGGAGCTAAAAAAAGAATCAGTTAATACTAATCAGCAAGAATATAAAACAGCTGCACCAGAGCAGCCATTTAGAAATTTAACAGATATTTCCTTATTGTACCAAAGGCAATCATCAAATTATGCACACCAAGCGTATCAAGCAGAGCCAGATGTCACATTTGCGGCAAGAGCTGATATTCGCCCGTTTCCACAACAACCAGCTTTGCAAACAAAAGATGCACTAAAAACAAAAAGATGGAAAACTCTTTCTCAAGTGGTTTTGTGGAGTTTTATAATCTTTAGTGCAACCATTGCTTTAGCACTCGTTGCAATGCAGTTCAATTCTCCTTTATTGACTTCAACAGAGAGGCCCCAGGGAGAAACAAGTACACCAGGAGAATTTAGCATCGAAAATATTCAATTTGATGTGAAACCTATTGATGAAGAGCACCAAAAAATTATTGTAGTTGGCGTTGTTAAGAATCCAGGACTTTTAGCCATTCCTTTGCATAATATTCAGCTAACAGCGTGGGGAACATGTCAGCAAGATCAGTCACCCAATGAACAAGGACTTTGTCAAATTCGTGTTTGGCCTTACAAATGGAAACAAGATTTACTAGAATCAGGAGAAGAGCTAACTTTCAAAAGTGCAGCTAAAATTCCTGCCCATTTACATGTAGATCAGGTTCATGTTGATGCTGCAACAAACTAAGAAAATACCTAAGCTGAAGCTTGATATGAGCATATTCAAAGAATTACTTTGTAAGAATATTCAAGCAATAAAGACATATTGGCCAACGTTACTTTTGGTACAAATTATTCCTATTTTTATCGTTTTCTTGGTACTGGTAAATCAAAAGCCAGTCTTACAAACCTCAACACTGATTGATAAAAAAAATTTTGAACTTCATAAACAGCACGCAATTCACATCAAGAATATTGAACAACGGTTTAATGAATTGAATAAACGATTTGTGGCGCTGCAAATTCAACACGCAAAATTTGTTAAATCATCAATTTTACTAACAGCAACTGTTCAGCAAGGCAATGTATCTCCAATTAATGCCATTAAGAAAACGACCCTAGATACAATTGATCGTATTGGTGAAAAAATTCGATTAAATGAGCCCTATTCCGGACTACTTACTAGTCTTCCTAAAGAATGTTCTTCTTTTTCAGGATATCAGTCTTTACAACAATTTTCGTCAAAACTTCCACTAACTTTTATGCAACTTAAAAAATCTTTTGAAGATATTCAAAAAGGCTACATAGCTGCCAAAACAAAAAGTACTCTTCCAAAGTGGCTAGAAAAAGTTGCTAAGATTTTTCATGGTAATATTAAAATTGAAAAAGTAAACCAGATTGATGAAAGCCCATTTCAGTCAATAACAGAGGCTCTTGAAGCACAGGATTTAAAACTAGCATATTCTTTTACAAAACATCTTCAACTGCAGGTAATTCAATTATGGGCTCAGCGTGTTGCAGAACGTATATTATTGGAAGAAGAGTATTCTGCATTTGCTGAAAAAGTACAAAATTGGATTCAGCAAATACCTCTGGAAAATGAATCACCTTTTACAGAAAAATCACAGGAGAATCTTCCTTAATGGCACTTATCAAAGGTCTTCGATTTTTTATTGCTCTTAGTGTACTTTGTATCATCAGTATATTGATTATAAGTTACCCAGGTGAAGTAAGGTTTGACTGGTTTAATTATTCTGTTTCATTACCAATAGGATTATTTTTAGCTTGTTTATCGATTTTTTTTGCGATTATCACTTCATTTTATAATTTATGGAAATGGTTGTGGAATCTTCCACAAAATTACTTAGCGCACCTCCAAAGAAAACGCACTCTGAAAGGCAACAATTTATTAATTGATGGGCTTAGTGCAATTGCCGCTGGTCAAAATCAAGAAGCAAAAGAAATAATCACGGTTGCTTGTGAACTTTTACCCGATAATCCTTTGTCTCAATTTATTGCTGCTCAAGCATCACATATGACGGGAGAGGAAGAAGCTGCAACCAGACAGTACATGTCTATGCAAAAGGAAAGGCGCACAAGCTTTCTTGGTCTTCGAGGATTAATTTTTCAAGCAAAAAACAGAGAAGACTACAAACTTGCTCAAGAATATATTATTAAAGCACTTGCTATTAGGCCAGATTCTCCCTGGCTTCAAGATGAATACTTTTTAAACACAGTTTACCTCGCTCAAAAGGGGGTATTCCCCAAAACAGAAAAAAATAAACTGGCAAAGTATGTTTCCAAAACAAAGTGGTCTCGTCACTTGGCAATGTTAAACTGGCTCAAATTGCAAAATGTAAATTTTTTAACCAATGGTGAAAAAGAAAAATTACACTTAAAAATATTTGAACTTGCTCCCGATTGGACAGCGAATGTTCAGCAGTTGGTAGAATATTATATTCAGCATGAATATTTTTCAAAAGCACAAAAATTACTAATTGATGCTTTTAAGCAATATCCACATCGTTCTTTAGGCATCTTATGGGATTCTGTATTTCATGAGATGGAAGCCATTGATCGTTATCGTACAATGGAAAAGCTTGTAGCAACTCAAGAAAATCATCCAGAAAGTCAATTTTGCCTAGCCTCCAGCGCTATGCGTGCACAATTATGGGGACAAGCTAAAGAGCACCTGGATAACTTACTAAGCCATGGATACAACAGAACCAGTTGTAATCTTATGGCTGAGCTAATGGAACTTCAGCATCCAGCTCAGTTTGATTTAGCACGTGAATGGTGGCATAGAGCATCACAAACCTCTTCTGACTATGAATGGCAATGTAATGAGTGTCATCATCATTTTGATAAATGGCAGCTTGTGTGCGGTAACTGCTCTTCAGTAGATCAAGTTCGCTGGCAAGAAACTTCCTCTCTTCAACGGCATGTTAAAGGAGATGTAGAAGTTATGCGGATTTGTCAGGTCGTTTAAAATGATAATCAGACTAGTAGTTATTGCACTTTTTATATGTTTTCAAAAATACAATGCTATGTCTTCTGCGGAAGCCGCATTTCGTTGTAAGACTTCTATTGAAAAAACTGAAGAAATCAGTAAGCAGTTAAAAAATGTGGATATGAAGAAAGTGGCTCAAATTGCGCTTTCTTTAATGCGAAAGAATTTGGAAGAACTTTTACACAGTAGTACTATGAAAAATATTCCGAACATTACTCAACAGTGTATGCAACATGCTGAGCACGTTAGTTGGTTAAAAAATAGCATCGATCCAGAGATAAAAACTAAGACATCAGAAATTGTTGTGGCAAATTCTATAGCACTTCTCTCTTCTGAACCAAAAAGAAAATCATTAAAAAAATCTGAAAAAAAAGAAAAAAAAATAATAATTAATCAAAAAAATCTTGATTCTAAAATTTTGAAAAAAGTTCTCAGAAGTAAAGATTTAGTAGCAAACTCAGAAAAACCTATTCTTTAGGTGCCTCGTTTTAAACTATCTAAAATTGCCAAATATGAATCTTTTTTTCCTTTTTTCAGGGCAATTTCGTTTGATAAAATTTGCAAAAATTGAATAGGCTTTTGCTGACGGATAGATTTATTAAGTAAAATCCTGTGCCAAAAAACAGATTCTGATGTTGCTTCTTGCTTTTGTAAACCCTTGATTAAAGAAAGATCAGGAAAAGTAGATTTTGATTTTTCTTTTGCTGGTTCCTTTTTTGAGGGTTCAGTATCAATACCAAATAAATTTCTCTTCATACAAACATGCTAATTAGTTTTGCTTATTAATATATTCCATTAATGTGCCAGATCCAACTGCTGTTTGCATTTCTGATCTTAACGTTATAATTTGGTTTATACCCTCTATTTCGACGTAATAAACTTTTTTACCATCTGTTACCCAAATAATTTTAAGGGCCGGGGACGAATTTTTTTCAAATTGTGTTGTGACTGAAAAATCTATATCATCTTTTTTTTCAGCGACCACCTCACCCGAAAGCTTTGCGTTCATCATTGCTGACAATTTTCCTTCTCCAGCATAAAAACGAAGTAGATATTTTTTTAGATAGTTTTTTACTTTTTGCTTATCTTCTTCTGATAAATCTTTATATCCCATTTGAGAAAAAACGGCTTTTGTTATACGGTCAATGTCTAAGTACTTGTTGATACATTCACTTAGTTTTTTACGTTTTTCGTTTTCAGAAGCACCATTGTTATTAACAATATCAAGCGCCTCATTAACCATTTTATTAATGAAACTAATTGCAGTCCCTTCACCAACTTCTGTGTTCGCACAGACCTCAGATCCACCAACTGGGAATATACACAAACAAATAAAAGAGATAACATGTAACAGTTTTTGCATTTTTAATTCCTCTTTAGAGAAACACGTTTCCAGATAATATCACTTGATGATGAATAAAACATTAAAATACTCTCCAATTAATTTAAAAATGCTGATATTTTTCGCAATTATAGGCGGGATTGCATTTTCGCCATTTAATCAGCCTGTTGCTTTGTTTTTTTCTGTTTATATGCTTCTTACGTATCTTCAAGCACAGGTAAACTTTTATCACTTTTTTAAGCGAACGTTTATCTTTTTTTTCTTTTTTTTTCTCGCCCAGCTTTATTGGGTGGCATGGGCATTTAAAGTTTATGGCATTCCAGAGATTGTACCTATTGGATTAATAGGCATGCCAATAATAATTGGTATATTTCCCACTATATTTATTACACCGAGCTTCTTTTTCAGGAAAAATCCGACAGCATTTGCGTGGGTATTTTGTCTTGGTTGGTGTACAAGCGAAATAGCTAGAAGCTTTTTGTTTACAGGATTTCCCTGGAATTTAAATGGTTACGTTTGGGATTTGCCGCTTTTGCAAAGCACTCGATTTTTTGGAATTTTTGGTTTGTCGTTTTTAACAACTGCTGCAGCAACTGTTTTATATACAAAACAAAAGTGGCTTGGAATATGCATTTTTGGAGCTTTATTAGGACTTTGGATCGAGGGAAATCAACGGTTAAAATCCCCCCAAAAACACACCGATATTTGCTTACGACTAGTTCAACCCTCCATTGATCAACAAGAAAAATGGGATATTAATTTTTTTGAAAAAAATTTATCAATTTTAGAAGTTCTAACTAGTGCAAAAGCAGAAAAACCCATTCAAATAACTATTTGGCCAGAAGCTGCTGTAATTATTCCACTTGATGCACATGCTGACTTTTCAGTACATATTGGAAGCTTTATTGAACATGGATATTTAATAACAGGAGCTCCCAGGCGAGAACACAATCCAGAAAAAGCCTTTTCCAGCCTTCAAGTGCTTGATCAATCTGGTGTAATTCATGCAACCTTTGACAAATTTCACTTAGTACCTTTTGGAGAATATATACCCCTAAGCTCTCTTAATCCCCTTCCTAAGCTTACCAGTGGAAAACTTGATTATTCTCCAGGTTCAGGACCAAAAACAATACACGTGAAAGGCGTTCCACCTTTCAGCCCCCTTATATGCTATGAAGCTATTTTTAGCGGTGCAGTTATTGCCCCCGTTGATCGTCCTCAGTGGCTTTTGAACATTACGAATGACGCATGGTATGGAATAACTAGCGGCCCCTATCAGCACCTTAAAATAGTGCAAGTACGAGCCATAGAGGAAGGATTACCCCTAATACGCGTAGCTAATAATGGAATAAGTGCAGTAATTGATGCTTATGGCAGAATTATTCACCAACTAGAGCTTAACAAAATTGGGTTTATTGATGCTTATCTACCCACCTGTTTACCACAGACACCTTACCGAAACTTCATTAATTGTTTAACCAACTAGGGTAAATTCCTATCTCCCCAGTACTGCTGTTGAGGGCTACTATCAAGCTACAACATGTCTTTTGAAAGTATGATAATGGTGTGGTTTCTTTATTAACATATATTTTTCTTCCGTGCTCTGTGCTTTCTAATAAAACATCAGGAGAAAAAAGACCCGAAATTCTAAAATTCCTTGCTTGCAGCAAGTCTATAACCTCAGATAAATCGTTTGACCAATAACAACTGGCCAAATTTACCTCTAAACAAGAAGTATTAGCCGGAAAAAATTTCATAATTTCTGAAATGTTTTCTTGAAATAAAAAATTATTTTCACGAAGTTCCATTTTAGAGGCATGATACAAGCCAGCCGTTTTACTTTGTGGATCCCATATAGAAATACCGATACAATCACATATACCAAAGGTATATAAAAGCTCTTCTTTTTCCTGAACAACCCTTCTCTCTCCCATTCCAAATGATTCAACTTTCATTCCATTAGTTTCAATATCACAAGCACGACCGCATATTGCTTTTCCCCCATTCGGAAGAACTATTGTTTCCTCAGGAAGCTGCGGATGAACAAACAACTCTGAGATAGGAGGAATGCTTCCATAAGGAGCCTTAAAATTCATTATTTTTTCTGGGTCTTCTATTGTTTCATTGGTATATGTCGCCCCCAAAATATCACTTGCTGTCGCAAAAACTCTTTGCGTATCAAATAACACCACCACTAAAACAGCAAAAAAACTGCATAAGCATTTATTCATAAAATTTTACATCAACATTAAATAATTTATTACACACGTAATACTTTGATATGGTTTTTACAAATTAAAAAATTTCTGTGCACAAGGCTGTGGAAAAACACACAAGTGGTGAACAACTAATTGTGGGAAAAATGGTGCCTGTGCATAAACACACACTTACTCACCAAAATTAGAAACTTATACACCGATTATAAACACACAAACAAAAATTATCCCCAGATTTGAAAAAATTTTAGATAACCGCACCACACTTGGCAATTCCCCCCTATACAAATGGAAAATCTTGTGGATAAGATGGGGACATTCTTGGGATTAGACTTTTACACAAGCCCTATTACCAATACTAAAACCTTTTAAATATATATATTATTTTATATGAAGTTAGTACGAACCCTAAGCGGTCATGTTGAAAACATAAAGCCCATCTGGATGATGCGACAAGCGGGTCGCTATCTTCCTGAATACAGGACCTTAAGAGAGAGATTTCCTAGTTTTATGGAATTTTGCTTGAACCAAGAAATGGCTGTTCAAGCTACCCTTCAGCCAATTCAACGATTTGATTTTGATGCGGCGATTGCTTTTAGCGATATCCTTGTTATCCCCCATTTTCTGGGTCAGAAGGTTCATTTCAAAGAGGGGGTTGGTCCCATATTAGAAAACCCAGACTGGCAAAAAATTCTCAACTCTTCTGTGCGTGATGATATTCAGGTTGTTTATCGAATCATTGCAGATGTCAGAAAAGAGCTTGATCCGCAGAAAGCATTAATAGGCTTTGTTGGATGTCCATGGACAATAGCCTCTTACATGATAAGCGCTGGAAAAACGATAAAATTTGAAGGGCTGGTTGATTTTGTAAAAACATGGCCATTTTTTAGTGCGCTTATGAACAAGCTTATTGAGGTGATTGCTGATCATGCGGTGGGTCAGTTAAGGGCTGGGGCAAATATTGTGCAGCTTTTTGAATCATGGGCAGCAGCGGTTCCAAAAAATTTTCAACGAGAGTGGCTGTTTGACCCCGCAGAGAAAATTGTTCAGCGCATTCGAAGGGGGGTACCGGAAGCTAATATTATTTATTATGGCAAGGGTGTTGCGCTGGAGGCTTTGGGGGCCTTGGATCATTTAGGTGTTGGTTTTGGTATAAGCCAGGAAGCAAGTCTTTCTGACTTTAGCGACACGGCCACTTGTTTACAGGGAAACTTGGATCCCGAGAAGCTTTTGGATGGTAATTTTGAAGCGGACGTTTTAGCTATTTTGGAATTTGCAAAAGATCGACCATTTATTGTTAATTTAGGTCACGGGATTCTTCCGAAGACACCAATATCTCATGTTGAAAGATTTGTTGCATTAGTAAGGGGCCGGGGGTGAGGCCTAAAATTTTGGTTATTTTGACAAACCTTGGTGGGCCAGATTCGCTTGGGGCTGTTCGTCCGTTTTTGTTTAATCTTTTTTACGATAGGGCAATTTTGAGATTGCCTAATCCATTTCGCTTTTTGTTGGCGGTATTTATTTCACTCAAACGTAGCAAAAAGTCTAAGAGGATATATTCTTTAATGGGGGGAAGATCTCCTATTTTAAAAAATACCCTTGAGCAAGCAAGAGCTTTAAAGAAATCCTTGGAAAAAGATTTTGAGGTTTTGGTTGTTCCGGCAATGCGATATTGGCGCCCCAGAGCCAAAGATGTGCTTGAGGTTTTAGGAGGGTTTAATCCATCTCGGGTTGTGCTTTTACCCTTGTATCCTCAATTTTCAACAACCACTACTTTATCTTCGATTGAGGAGTGGAAAAAAGTAGCCCCCCAATGGCAAGAAAAAACAGTAACAAGATGCTGTTATTTTAATGACCCTGATTTTATAGGTGCGCATCAAAAATTAATCTCTCCAATTTTAGAAGAGGCCATTAAACATGGTGTCCCTAGGATCCTCTTTTCGGCCCATGGGTTGCCTAAAAAGATTGTTGATGATGGAGATCCCTATCAAGGTCAAGTTGAGGCAACGGTGACCTCTATAATGAAGAATTTTAAAAATACGGATTATGCAATTTGTTATCAAAGTAGGGTTGGGTCGTTGGAGTGGATTGGCCCAAGTATAGACGAAGAGCTAAAAAGAGCGGCAAAGCACAACAGAGCGGTGGTTGTTGTTCCCGTATCTTTTGTTTCTGAGCATTCAGAAACATTAGTGGAGCTAGATATTGACTATGCAAAAAAGGCCAAAGAATGGGGGGTTCCTTTTTATGGTAGGGTTCCTGCTTTGGGTGACAACCCTTTGTATATAAAATGTTTAGAAAAGAGTGTTCGCCTCTTAATAGAGGGGGGATCTATCCTTGGGCTAGATTGCTTAGGGCGCTCGTGTCTATTGACCCGAGAGGGCTGTTGTTGGCGGGGGTAGGTTGAACTTTTTCTTGTTGTGTTGCTCTAGCCAGTAGCTCTAAAAGTGATCGGGTCTCTGGCTGGGCGGACTGTAGTTCTACTAAGATTTGCGATAGAGTTTTATTCTCCCACCCTCCGATAAGCTTTAGGATGGCTGGAGATGGGCTGTGAGGCTCTAACATTAACAAAAAATCTCCCAGTTGGCGAATTGCTTGATAGACACCGGCTCGATCATTTATGGTTTTTTTGCTTGGATCACTTTCTTCTGGTGCTTGAGAAATTTCTTCTTCTGGAGATGTTAATTTTGAGGTTGAGGGATTTTCTTTTGTTGTTTTTTCACTAATAACTTTTTGGCATAGACTATATAATCCCTTCATTTCTTGTAGGTGATTAATTATCCCATCAAAATTAGGGCCTTCATTTCCAATTTCTTTATCAAGAAAATCATCGATATCTTTCAGGTTTTGTATGCATGTTTCTAGCTTGGCCAATTTCGTTGTGCCTGCTTCTTTGCTTACCTCAGAAAATGCATTTTTGATTCTGCCTATTGTTATGAGGCCATTTGCCAAGGCTTTTTGATAAGAGTCAGTGGCCGCCCCCCCTTTTTTAGACATTTTTTCTAAACTATCGTTTTCGTAGCATTTTGCTAAGTTTATAGGCTGATTCAATATTGGTGAAAGTTCTGTAAACGGCTCAAGAATAAGGGTTTCCGTTGTTGCTCTTAGAAGCGCCTCTAAAATGTGTGTACGAAATTCTTGTTCGGGATCTTCTGTTTTTTGCGGGTAACAGTTGCTCCAAAAAGATTTCATGAACGCTAGTAGGAGCCCTATGTCTTCAGAAAAAACATCTAAACCATATAAATGTAATCTTGCTTCTATTAGCCAAGCAAGAAGTTGCAAATCTTTTGATTTTTTTTCTAATGTCTCGACAGCAAGGTTTTCAACCTCTTGCCAGTCGGCATGTTTTAACTCTCCTTCCCAGCTTTCTCTGCGCATGCCATCATTTTCTTCGCGCCTTGCATCACGAATTTTCACATAAACAGGATCGTAGCGTAACCATTCTCCCACACCATTGTTTGTGGTAAGGGGCGCTAATAATTTCTCAAAAAGAGGTGACGGCGTTGAGATGGGGCTATTGCTCATTGATCCCCCTCTTCTTTATCTTTTTCTTCAGGGGCTTCCTGAGGGCCATCAGTCGTTTCTTCTTTTGGTGTGTTTTTTTGCTTGCCAATAAGGGTATCAAAATCTACGGCTTCTATTGTTCCTTCGGTTAAGACTGGGTTATCTTTTATTTCTTTGGCTTTTTTGGGTAAATCTGGTGCTAAAGTTGGAAATGTAGGTATTGTAATAATTTTTGGTGAGCCCTTGGGTTTACCAGAGGAATCAAGAAGGCTTATAGAGCAGTACACGGTTGTAAATGTTTGATCGGTTAAGGGCATGCTGAATTTTAGGACGTACGGATTAGGGGCGGCAATTTTAGAGTAGGATCCTTCTGGGGCTAGATGATCGCGAATTAACCATAGCAATGCCCATTGGCTATCATAGACAAATTCAGCTGTGGAATCTTCAACTTTCAAAGAAGCTTGGCCTGAATCAGATGTTGGTTTGGGGGTTTTTCCTGTCTCTGGCCATTTAAAACCGACCGTTACAGGCTTGCCAAACGACCAAGTTCCTTCGGTTTTTTTATCTTGCTTATCAATAGTGGTTATTTCATCTGTTTTTAAGTACCAATCAACAATAATATTGCCGCCTCTTTCTTTATCGCGCGCAGTTCTAAAATCAACTTTAATATTGAAAGTTGGTTTATCTGCGTTGGGATCTTTTAAGTATGCATTAAGGAACTGACGAACATCTTCCATTGCAAGCAAAAATTGCACAACTTCTTTCATGTCAGTGCCAATTTGGTATAGTTGATCTAGAATTTCTTTGGTTGAGTTACCATAGTCTTTGAATAAATCAAAAAACTCACGAAGGTCTTCGGGATTTGCTTCTCCGGTGTTTTTTTCAAGAGCGGCACCAACAAAAGGAAATTTTCCTCTTAGATTTTTGTTAAAAAACAGAGCAAGATTTTCGTAATTTTCAATAGCTTGTTGGCGCTGTAAAGCTTCAGCGCGAGACAAAATTTTTACTTTAATTTCTCGTAAAATTTCAAGTAAATAATCGCCAGATATCTCGTTGAGTTCTTTGAGTTTTAGCTTTTTAAGCGCATCTTTATAATTACTAGCATTTAGATCTTTGAGAATAAAATTCTCAAGTTGAGCAAGTGAATTATTTGGTTGTTTTTTGTTATAAGCTTCTACCTGTTCTGTTAATCTTATCCAGCGTTCAATAAGCTCTTCATCTCTGTCTTCTGCTCCATCAAATGCGGGCGTTTTAAGAAGTGATACAATTGGTTTTGCAAAATCATTTATAGAAGCAACTAGTAATTCTCGCTGAACAGTTGTGTAGTGCTTCAAATCATTGATATCATGAACAGCAAAAGCCGCAACAGATGCGCCTGGTTTTCCGTCCCACCATTCAAAATCATCAAGCTTCATTTTGTAAAGTTTATGTTGCTTAATGTAGGTATCAATATGGGTAAGAAGCCACTGTGACTGATTACAGAGTATATTACGAAGGTCTATGTAAGCTTTGCTAACATCGTCTTGTTTTAGAGTCTCTAATAGCTTTCCAAGAGGATCAACAACGGCTTTAAAGTCATTAATTTGAGCGCGCAATATGCGTTCAGATTCTGTTCCTGGCTTTATATCTTTTGGGGTATCTATGAATGTTTGGGCTCGTCCAAGTGTTGCAATTAAGACTTCTTGTAAGTTTATTCTGGCGGCTATTTTTATGTTTTCTTGAACTGATATTGGGTACGCCAATAAGTCTTTACTGATGAAGGTGTCAAATTCTTTCATTGTGTTATAGGCAGCCTGTACAAGGCTTAAGTCCCAGTATACAAGCTTGCCTGTTGGAATTTTTGTAGTTAGTGGTTTGCCAGAAGGAGCCCCCATGAAGCTTAGCTTAAATAAGGAAGTTAGGTATTTTTCTAGGGTTAATAGGCCCTGAGAAGAGGGCAATGCTTTCTGATTAAGGCTTTTATCTGTCAAGGAGTCATTGATCATTGCTAGAAAGGCTTTGAAACGATTAAAGCCGATTGCAGTTTGATCAACTAGATACTGAGTCACATCGCGACCAAAAAGAGGAGACATGTCAATGTGATCTAGGATTTTGTCAAATTCTTTTCCTGGCATGAAATTTTTTCCATCCATCCAAGTTGAGCCAAGCTCTCCTAAAGATGGTACTGTTATAGTTAAATCTCCAACGGCATTTCTAAGACTAGTGAGATCGAGTAGACGTCTTTCATTTTGGCTTTGTAGCTGATCGATCAAAATTTGGATGCGCGACACGAGTGTTAAGGGGTCATTTTTAGAAAATAGAGCATTTAAAAAATTTTCATAGAGGATAGAGAGAGTTTGACGAGCCATTTGCTGGTAAGGCTTTAAATCTATTAAAGGATAAGCAGATTCGTTTAAGAGCTTTCGAAAGCCTGCGTATTGCCCAATAAAGGTTTCTGGCAAGTGTGCATTAAAGGTGTACATAACTAGACTATCAAGGTCTCGAGCATCGGGCGCACTTTTTAAATTATTAAACTTATAGAGCATGTCATTTAGTTCATGCAGGCCTTCAACATACTTCTTTAAGAGAAGATATTCGCTTGATGTTAAAGGATTTAAAAGTGCTGCTAGAGAATTTGATCGATCTGCGGTTGTTGGGCGTAACTGCAATAAATTTCTGGCTTTCATTAGCAAGTCTACATAAATTGTACGAATTACTATTTCCTGATAGGCAACCTGTAAGCTTACGTGTAAATCTTTATGTAGTGGGCTAAACCATGAAGCAGGAACAGCAGCAGAAAAAAATTCGGTTTGTTGAAGTTCTTGCATCATTTCAAGGAGTTGGCGTGCGTACGTATCAAACAAAGATCCGGAGTGTCCAGGCTCATCAATTTTTAAATGTTGCATATCTCTTAAAAGACCACTCATTTTTGATAATACAGGCAGAATTCGTTCTTTTTTTTCTTCAAATGTATCGTAAGCATTAAATAGCCCATAAGTTGCAAGTAATGTGAAACATATAGTTGCATTTCTAATTAAGCTTACTCCTCGGTTTAATGTTCTAATTTTTCCTATTAAAGGCTTAGCAATGCCTATTTCCGAGAAGATTTTTGCTTGAAATAAATCTTCCAAAAACACAAGCGACATGGATGAATTTGAATGTGCTTCGAGTGATAGCTGCGAAGAAGGTTCGTTTGTAAGTGATAAATTTGAATCGTGTGTAACGCTGTTACCGGTGAAATATATTCCTCGAAGGATTGGGGCTTCATGAGTTGCACTATTGTGAAAAATACGATTTAAGTATCCGCAAAGATTTTCATTGATTGTTAAAAGCTCTTTTGAGAAAACAAACAACCCATCCGCATTATTTGGATTTATTTCCGAACTTAAAAGTTCAGTTCGTAAGTTGTCAATTTTTTCATCAAGATATTGAAAGGCTTCTTCAATCCAGCTTGGTGAATAAAGGGACTGTAGGTTATAAGGGCTTGACCAGCCCAGTATATTTCCCTGATTTTTTGTTGGCAATTCTTGAACAAAACTTTGAAATCCGGGGATTGCATCACAATGAGTAACAATCACATAAATAGGTAAGCGTATGCGTAAACTGGTTTGTGTTCTGCTTAGAGTGTGTAACATCGCATTTGCTCGAATTTGCAATGCATCGGGTGATAACTTTTCTTTTCCATAAAGATCTTTTGCATTTATACACAGCACAATACCATTTAAAGGTCTTTGAGCTCTATATCGCGCTAGGAGAATGAGAAGATTGCGCCAGGAATTTGTGTCAGTTTCTGTCTCGGGATTATTTAGAAATAATCGACCAGCGACATCTATAAGTACACCCCTGCTAAAAAATTTCCATTGAATTGATGGGTTTGGTTCATGAAAACTGAAATCTGGACTACTGTGTGGCTCATGTAACTGAGTATGGTTTACAAGGGTGGATTTTCCTGAGTCTTTTGCGCCAAGTACCAAGTACCAAGGCAGTCTGTATAAGGCATATTCTCCAAAATGCTTTTTTAAAAACCCCAGCCCTTTTAGAAAAATTTGACTAATTGAGTTAACTTCTATCCATCTATTTTTTACTAAAAAAGAGGTGACCACCCCCCCAAGTGGGGGTAGAGAAAATTTTCTTTTAAAGAAGGACTTTTTTTCATTAAGATTTATAGGCTTATTTTTATTAATACTCATGTTAATAACGAGTGCACATATCAACATAATCACTAAACCAAAAAACAATAATGAGAAGATAAGGCTGTGTAGGCTGCTTGTTTGGTTTTGTATAAATTGAATGAAGTCAAAAAACATATTAGAAGTATTAGGGCCCATTAAACTACCGGTCCTTGCTTTGTAAGATGAAAAATACCCTCAAGAACTTCATGAAGGTCTTGGGAGATAATTATCCATATTCCATAGCTTACAAATAAATAGATTAGCAATACACTTAAGGCTGCTAATGACCAGGGTCTTATGTCAGGAAGTCCCTTGGTGGGTGCTTCGGTAAAAACAAATTTTAAGGAGTCATCTATTATATAATCATGTTCTCCTTGTGTGAGTGTTGGTGAGCGATGATAAATAAAACTAAAAAGTTGTTGTTTGTAGGATAAAATTTGCAACCCTCTCTGTCCTCGAAAGCGTCCTTGAAAACCTAGGGAAAGAGACAAAAGATAAACCCTTGCAAGTTCACGCTGCAAAGGATCATTTGTTTTTAAAAGACTTTCTATTTGTGTGAATATTCGCTCTCCAGCAACTTGCGTTTGAAAAATTTTAATTTCAAGGCAGTTTTGCCGCCAGTAATCTGCGCCGTGCCATGCCTGATTGATCATTATTTCATCAGCTAAGCTTACAAAAACATATTGTGCTTCTTGTATAAAAATAGCATTTGGTCCGATAGAAATTCTGTTAAATCGTTCGCGTTGCTGATCAAAAAATGTAGTTAATCGTTCTTGTAGAGAAAGAACAGGACCAGAAACCGTAATTGTTTTTGAATCATCAGTTTGTTCTTCTGCTATTATTGAAGGCGCAGTATAGCTTCTTAGTGCTGCTTCTTTAACGTGCAAAAGTTCATAATAGAAAACATCAAATTCTTCGCTTATTATACCGTGGTGAAAAAGGCTGGGTGTTTTCATGGGGAGTCATCCTGGCGAACAAAAAGAGTAATATCTAGTGGCCGCTTTTCTTGAGTATCTCCAGGATTGAAAATATTTAGATTGTTTTTTGCTTTGACAAATTCATCTCCTTTTTTGATCTTGAACACTAACGTGTTAGAATTAGGTATAAGATCATCTAGCTCTTCTTGCACCGAAGTTCTGATAGCGCCTGAAATTCGTCGTGTTGTGACGACTTCAATTTTCTCGTCTGAACTAATGATGGCTTCTTGAACCCAATCATACATTTGCTTTTCACTCATGCCTGGGGGGCAGCGAAATCCTACGTATAGATCGTCTGTTATATATGGGGGTTGTATATGAAGATAAAAGAGTCTGTCCTGCTGATGAAACGGTATACTTAAATAACGTTGTTGTATGGATGCTATAGTTTTTTCAAAAATTTTTAAAAAGTACCCAATACTGTTGCCTGGGTCAAAGGGATCATAGGTTGGTAGTATGCCAGGAATTTGTGTTGTTTGGAGAGGCAACAAGTGAGCAGCAACATTAACTAAATGATCAAATAATCTTTCGGGGTGTAGTTTTTCTTGTCCTACTAAGGGTTCAAGAATACAAAGGCACGATATAAGTGGTTTTAGTGTTACCTGTGTTTCTCGAAAAATAGAAGCAGAAGTTACTTGCTGAGATTTGTTAATAAGATACGCAGCTTTTTGACGGACATTTAAAACAATTTCCATTAATAATTTTCTAATTGGATGATTAATAGGAATTATTAAAGATGCAGGAAGAAATGGCTGCATTGAGAATTGTTTTCCATCGAATGTGAGCTTTATTAATGGAAATCCACTGCATTCATTGGGGACAACATCAGGATTTAGAAATATTTTGGGACGCAGGATGGGGAGATTAATTACATTGTCTGCACTATTTTCATCACTGATATTGGTGTATTCAACTGAATCATAACGTTTGTTACTATCAGTTGTCTTATAAAGGCACAAACAAATGGTAACTTCTGTTGCATTTTTTAAACCTAAATCATTTAAGTTATATCTTAAGGTAAGTGTTTGTTGTGGTGTTTTTGTATTTTCTGAACTATGTAGCACAATTGTGCCATCTGGAAGAATGGCGAAAAGTTGTGATACCTCTATAATGCCTTGGCTAAGCATATTTCTATCGATATCAAATTCTAAAAGTCCCCACCCAGTGTAAGCGCCACAGAGAGTTGATGTATAAAATAACTGCTCAAGCCTTTGCTCGCCATATTGAAAGTGCTGAGGGCTGAGAAGCATTCCCTCGTGCCACTGAACTTTGTAAACATTTGAAAGCGTTATAGATGGCATACTATTAAAAAAAGAATATTTTAATAAAATTATGAGAATTTTTTAGACGAATAGCAAGAAATTCCTTTAGAGGAGTTTGGGTTTTTCCAAAAAACTTTCTTAATTTGTTGAGAATTGGTCTATTTAATTTATGTTTTTATTTGACGGTTCACTTAAAATTTCTTATTGTTGTCAAACCTTTGGAAGGGTGGCCGAGTGGTTAAAGGCAGCAGACTGTAAATCTGCCGACGTATGTCTACGTAGGTTCGAACCCTACCCCTTCCACCAACTATCTTTGTAAACGATTAAGCAAAATATCAAGCTGTGTTAGCTTTTGAAAGTGAATAGTGAGAGTGCCCGCCTCTCCTTTGACTGTAAGGTCAACCTTCATATTAAGAGCATCTCCCAACAGATCAGTAATAACTTGTATGTCTGTATCCATAGGGCCGATATACTGCGTCCCGCCACTTGCTTTTTTTGGTTTGGGATGCTTTGTTTCTTTGGCCAGTTTTTCTGCATCTCTTACGTTGAGTTTTTTTTCTAGAATTTGTTCAGCGAGTTCATTTGGGTTTTCTGATGTTATTATTGCGCGGGCATGTCCGGCGCTTAATTTATTGTCGAAAATAAGTGTTTTTATGTTTGGTGAGAGTAATGTTAGGCGCACCATATTGGCAACGTAACTTCGACTTTTGCCAATACTATTTGCAATTTGTTCTTGGGTTAAATTAAATTCTTCCTGAAGTCTTCTAATTGCTTCTGCTTCTTCAATTGGATTTAGGTCGTGACGCTGAAGATTTTCAATTAAACCTATCTCTAAAGCTTCTTGGTCATTGCAATTTATAATGACTACTGGAACTCGTTCAAGTTTTGCTTGCTGTGCGGCTCTCCAGCGCCTTTCTCCAGCAATAATTTCAAACTTACCTGGTTGAATAGATCTTACCAATAAAGGTTGCAGAATCCCCTTGCGTTGAATTGATAGCGCTAAATCCGTTAAATTTTCAGAGGAAAATTCTTGGCGTGGCTGATTGCGTCCTGGCTGAATTTTCATAATATCAATAGATTGAGGTGTTTGCTGTGCGTGAGAAATATTCGCATCTCCAAGTAGTGCAGCAAGTCCCTTTCCTAATGATGGTCTAGTTGGTATTGACATTATATTTCTCCTATATATTTACGCGCTGAAGTAGTTCTTTTGTTGCATCCATATACGATATAGCTCCTGTGCTTCTAACATCATACAAAATAATAGGTTTTCCATGTGATGGTGCCTCTGCAATTTTAACATTTCTTGGGATTACCGCTGAAAAAACCTTTTGCTGAAAATGGAAGCGGATATCATTAGCTATTTGTTGGTTAAGAGAGCTGCGTTTATCATACATGGTTAAAAGAATCCCAAGTAATTGAAGGTGAGGATTAAGTCCACTTTGTACCCGCTGGATTATTTGCATAATATGACTAATACCTTCAAGGGCATAATATTCGCATTGCATTGGTACAATAATATGTGAGCTTGCGGTTAAGGCATTTACCGTTAAAAGACCAAGAGAGGGAGGGCAGTCAATAACTATATAATCATATTCACTTTTATATTGTTCGAGTTTTTCTTGCAAAACAAATTCTCTCTTTTGTGTTTGGAGCAGCTCTATGTCTGCTGCAGCTAATTCCATGTTGGCGCTAATCAAATGTAAGTGTGGAATGTAGGTTTTTTGGATTGGATTTCCTGGGGTTCCTGTCATCCATGCGTATGCACCAAAATGTTGTTTTTCTCCATTAACCCCAGAGGTGCTATTTCCTTGTGGATCAAAATCGATTAGAAGTGTTTTGTACTGGGAAGCCGCAATGATAGTTGCCATATTAACGGCTGTAGTCGTTTTTCCAACGCCACCTTTTTGGTTTGCAAACATAATAATTTTTGCTGTCATTTTTTATAGACTCCCCATACTTTTGCAATACATCCTGTTTCATGCGTGGAACTTTGAAAAACTTCTACTTCGAATTTCCATTTTTTGTTTGCTTCAGAAATTTCTTCTTTTATTTTTTCGCCCTTTAAAAAGAGTCCTCGTGCTTTGTTTGTTTCACGTGAAACAAAATTTATTATTTCTAATAACTCCGTTAGTGATGCAAAAGCTCTGCTAATAACTGCGGTTGGATTATTAATGTTTAAATCTTGCCATCTTTTCTGGTGAACTGTAATGGGTAAGTTGTATAACTTTTGTATATGTTTTAAAAAAATAGCTTTTTTCCCTGTGGGTTCAACCAAATGCACATTCTTTGCGCCATCAATTGCTAGAATAATAGCTGGAAATCCTGCGCCGGAGCCTATATCTAGAATGATATCATTTTCATAGTCTAGATAAGGTTTTAATTCTAAAGAGTTAAGAATATGCCGCTTGTATAATTCTTCTTCGGTTTTTCCTTGAATTAAATTAATAGATTTATTCCATTTTATTAATTCAGTAACAAATAGTTTAAAGGTTTCTGCTGTCATTGTATCTGTAAAATTATAAAAACAAGAGTGACGAAGGCTATTTGTTAAATTCTATGAATCAATTTCTGTTTTGTCTATAGTGTATTTTTTATTGCAATATTCACACACAACTTCAAAAATTTTTTCCTCATTTAAATCCTGGTCTCCAAAATTTTTAAGGATGTCGACAATCTTTTTGTTATTGCAAGTGCAGCAAAAAGATAGAGATGTTTCACGTGAAACAACTGGATTTAAATCATTAAATACTAGGCTAATAAAGTTTTTCAATGAGGATTTAGTGTCAATCAATTCTTGAGGTTTTATGGTGGAAGCAAAGCATGCAGCCTCATGCCACGTTTGATTCTCTTCCTCTATGTGTGTTTTTGAAATTGAGGGCATTTTTTGTAATATTAGAGCCGCGCTTTCAATTTTTTTATCTTCTACCGTGCTGCATACCATGACAATTGTTGGAATTTGCTGAGATTGAATGAAGTAATGCTGAAAGCATTCTTGTAAGCTTGAAGCATTCAATTCAACAATGGTTTGATAATACTGATTGGCAAAATCTATTGTAAAAATAAGCTTTCCATCTTGTCCAAATACTTGAGGTAATGATAGTTGGTCAATATTTTTGCTAGCCTGCTGATTTATCGTTGCGCAGCATCTAAAAGATTCGCAATTTAGCGAATTAACCAATGCTAATTTGACAGGAGAAGTTCCTGTTATCTGCATCGTTGTTTGTGAATCCGTCTTTATATCCATAGTAAAACATTGAGAAATAGCTGCCATTTCCGCAAGTAGGGATTTAATTTTATTAGAATAATTGTGATTTTCTAGGGCATTAGTAATTGAGGTGCTTAATCGACAAAAATGCCCCTTTACTAAACCATTGCTTAGGTAAAAGGACATGCACTGATCAGATTGCATTTTTAGTATCGCAAATATTAATAGTGTAACCTAACAAAGGCTGCCAGATTAATCTAGGGCTAGAATCATAAAATGGTATTATTTTGCAGTTTGATTTAACCAATAAGTGTCAAGCATTGCCATAATAGTTCCACGTGCAGCACGTGCTCGCCAGCCATAAAATAAACCAGGTAACATATTTGTTTGGTAGAGTTGGTAAAAATATTGCGGCGCTGAAATACTGATTATACCTCTGGATAACACTTCCAATTGCTCTGCATGCAATTTTGCACGGAAAGTTAGGAGAGGAAATGAAATGGTGGCTTGTGCTGTTGATATGATTGGGCCTATTAAGCATGATTCATAAAATGTAAGAGCATTCTCTTTATTAAATAACCAGTGTTTTAGGTGATGGTTGAGTGTTAAAAAGGTGCCTACATGAACAAAACTTGATAAAAAAGTTACGCTACCTCCTGTGAAAAGCCATTTTCTACTTTTAGCGAATTCAGAAAAATCAAATTTATCCGATGAATAAAAAGGAATAGGTAGCTTACGAATATAGCAAACTTTCACGCGCTCAAATGGATTTGCAGTCACTATATCTCCTATGGCTATTGCTGTTGCTGCTGCAATAGAGGGTGCTAAGGGATATAACTCTGAAAATCTGGGAAAGCATTCTTTTGTTCCTCTGCTGACAAAAGGAAAAAGGTTATAAATCATTTCAGCCCTAAGGAAAGTTTCTATAAAATGAACTTTAAAAATTTTTGTTAAAGATGTGTTTTTACGAATTAAATTCTCGGAAATTTCTGAGTAGGGGGCGCCAGTTACTTGCCTAGTGATTATGAGGCAGTCAAAAGGAAGTGACACTAGACAACGTTTGGCTGCCAGTGTGATGTTATTGTAAAGCTTACTTGTCGTGGTTTGAATTTTTTGCTGAATATTAAATTCATCATCTGCTGAATTTAATTTTAACGAGGTTATTAACAAGCATAGCGCAAACCTTTGAAGCATGATAAATATGTCTTATACTACTTTTAGTCTCTTTGCTTAATTATGCGAAAGAATATGTCTAAGATCAACGCACAAGAAAAATAAAATGATAGTGGATACTTCATCTTTTACTGCAAGAATTATGCAGCTTTTGAGTAGCGATAAAGTTACAAAAAATATGCAGTATGTCGTTATGTTTCTTGCTCTTTGCTCATGTATTGCCACGCTTTGGGTTATGCATCTTGGTTCTGGGGTTTTAAGAGCTGCTGCTGTCTTGCCTTATCTTTACATCAATCTTGGCCTTCTGGTGTTAATGCTTATATTTATTGTCAGGCGAGTTGTCGCTTTATGGTTGGACCGAAAAAGAGGGATTCGTGGCACAAAATTACATTTGCATTTGATAATGGTTTTAGCAATTACTTGTTTGCTCCCAGCTGTTGGAATTTCAGTGTTCTCAACTTTCTTTTTTAATTCATCTATTAAATCGTTATTTACAGAACCATTCAAAACTACTATCAATGCTGCCACAGAAATCGCTGAAAATTATATAAAGGAAAACCAAAAAACAATTCGCATCGATGGAATGAGCATGGTGATGCAGTTACGTCCCATCACCTCCGCCCTTTTGCAAAATACAGAGGAATTTAATCATGGATTAACTCAACTGTCTGAGCAGCGTGGCCTTAATGAGGTCATTGTTTTTGATGGTCATCTTAATATTATTGCGAAATCATATTTTACTTTTGCGTTAGCCTTTGAAAATATTACTTTGCAAGACTTAAGCAAAGCCAAAGAAGGTGAGATTGTTTTGTTCACTCATAAAGATAAGGTTCGCGCACTTATACAGTTAGATCCAGTCAGTGATACCTATTTATTTATTGGAAAAACTGTTTCTGAGGAAGTTACGAAAGCAATGAAAAAAGCTAAGGGAGCAGTGACAGCTTACTCAATGTTAGAGCTTCAGCAGGGGGATATACAATTGACATTCCTGGCATTTTTTGCGGTTTTAGTTTTAGTTCTGATTTTAGCATCTGCATGGCTAGGTTTATCTCTTGCTAATACGCTATTTTCGCCTATTTCTAAGCTTATTGAAGCTGCTCACCGTGTAAGTCAGGGTGATTTGACAGTTCGTATAACAAATAAGCCTTTGAACAACGAAATTGATAATTTGATAGGGGCGTTTAATCATATGACTCAACGCTTGAAAAAACAGAATGAAGAGCTTGCCTTTAATCAAAGGAAAGCTGCTTGGGCTGATGTGGCTAGAAAAATCGCTCATGAAATTAAAAATCCTTTAACGCCGATTCAACTTTCGGCGGAGCGGTTAAAACGGAAGTATCTTCAGCAGATTGAAAAAGATCCAGATACCTTCCAAAATTGTATTGATACAATTATTCGTCAAGTAAACCATATAGGTAATCTTGTGAATGAATTTTCAGCATTTGCAAGAATGCCGGACCCAAAAACACAAGAAGAGGATCTTGTTGATTTATGTAAACAAGCAATGGATTTGCAGATTCAGGCTTATCCCCATATTAATTTTGAATTTAAAGGTCCTAAAAATTTTTTGTGGGATTGTGATAGTCAACAAATTAACCAAGTACTTACAAATCTTTTACAAAATGCTATTAATGCAGTAGAGGAAAGTAAAGTTTTAAAACCATTAATTTCACTTAGATTGTTGCCTGATGATAAACATTTTTATATGATTATTGAAGATAATGGTCCTGGTTTTGAAAAAGAAAATCGTGAACGCTTGATTGAGCCTTATTATACAACACGTGAAAAAGGTACTGGATTAGGTTTAGCGATTGTTTCTAAAATTGCAATGGATCACAATGGAAATATAGAATTTAAAGACAATGAGCATCAATCAGGTGCAAGAGTTGTTTTAGAGTTTTCTTATTCAAAGAAGGAACAGCATGGCGTTTGATATTTTAGTTGTAGATGATGAGAAAGATATTCGCGAACTTATTAGTGGAATTCTCAGTGATGAAGGCTACAATTGCCGGGTTGCAGCTGATGGGGTGCAGGCTTTAGAAGAAATAAAAAAACGCCAGCCGAATCTGGTCGTGCTGGATGTGTGGTTGGGGGATGGCGAACGAGATGGTTTAAAAATTTTAGAAATTATAAAGCGAGATCATCCGTATGTGCCGGCCGTTATGGTTAGTGGTCACAGTACAATTGAAACTGCGGTTAGTGCTATAAAAAAGGGGGCCTACGATTTTATTGAGAAACCTTTTAAAACAGAACGCTTACTTATGGTTGTCGAACGTGCTATTGAGTCATCTTCTTTAAAACGCGAAAACGACGAATTGCGTCAGAAAACTGGTAATTCTGGTCTTGTTGGAAAGAGTTTGGCTATAGAACAGATTCGTCATCTTATTGAAGAGATAGCAGAAGGAAATAGCAGAGCATTTATAACAGGGCAACAGGGTACCGGAAAAGAAACAGTTGCTCGCGAAATACACAGGCTTTCAAAGCGAGCAAGTTTACCTTTTACTGTATTTCATTGTGGTAGTGTACATCCTACTACTATTGAAGCAGAGCTTTTTGGCACAGAGATTCAAGGGCAAAATCAAAATGAGCCTCGAAAGATTGGTATTGTTGAAAAAACACATGGAGGGACTTTATATCTGGAAGAGATTCAGCTTTTGCCCCTGCCTATCCAAGGTAAAATCGTAAAATTATTACAAGATGGTACATTTTTTCGGTTGGGTGCCAAAGATCCTATTAAGGTTGATATCAGGTATTTTGCAAGCACATCCGAGAACTTGAATGACCTAGTACAAAACGGAAATTTACGTGAAGATTTGTACTATCGTTTTACTGCGAATCATATTCGACTTCCTTCATTGAAAGAGCGAGCAAGTGATATACCCCTTCTAATATCATATTTTATGGAAAGTATTGCTAAAAACCGTTGTTCAATGACTAGAAAAATTGATGATTCTTCATTAACAATTTTGCAAACATATAATTGGCCTGGAAATATTGTGCAGCTCAAAAATGTTGTTGAATGGCTTTTAATAATGGCTGGTGGGGATCCTGCCAGTGCAATACTTCCTGAAATGCTTCCGCCAGAGATTCAGGATGACACACCTCTTGGAGGAAATTGGCAGCAAAAATCTGCTGATATTATTGTGCTTCCTTTGCGTGAAGCTAGAGAAACTTTTGAGAGAAAATATTTATTGGCTCAAATTCAGCGATTTGATGGAAATATTTCGCAAACGGCAAGATTTATTGGAATGGAAAGATCTGCGCTACATAGAAAATTACGTGCATTAGGGGTTGGTGATTATCGTGAAGGGTAAAGAGTGAAAGCAATTATTCTTGGTGCTGGCCAGGTAGGATTTAGTATTGCGCGTTATTTAGTGCAAGAACAAAATCACATTACCGTTGTAGATCACTCTCCACAAGTTCTTGATATCATTTCTGATAAACTTGATGTGCAGCCAGTTCTTGGGTTTGCTTCTCATCCAGATGTGCTTGAGCGTGCTGGTGCTAAGGAAGCAGATTTGATTATTGCGGTGACTTCTTCAGATGAAGTCAACATGATAGCTTGCGAAGTTGCAAAGTGCTTATTTGATGTTCCCATGAAAATAGCACGAGTGAGACATCAAAACTATTTACACTCTTCTTGGTCTGAGATGCTAGCATCTCAGCAACTAACTATTGATGTTATTATTTCTCCGGAAGTTGAAGTTGCTCAAACCATAAGCAGAAATTTGCGCGTTCCTGGAGCTTTCGACGTTGTCTCTTTGGTTGATGAGTCATTGAAGCTCATTGGTATCAGGTGTTTGGCGCATTCAGGAATTATAAATACACCTATAAAACATATCAATTCTTTGTATCCTAATCTTGATTTAGCAATAGTGCTTATTAAGCGCGATGAGCAGGTTATTTTTCCTTCATCACGTGACCATCTTTTAGTTGATGATGAAGTTTATGTTGTTACTTTGCAGGAACAGCTTAACGGCGTAATGGAGGCATTTGGTTATTCAACATCAGAAAGTCGTGAAATTTTGATAGTTGGTGGTGGTAATATTGGATTAAATCTCGCTATTGGTATGGAGAAAGAATACAAAAATGTTCATGCACGCATTATCGAGAGGGATGCAAAACGCTGTGAACAAATCGCACGTTTTTTAAAGCGTACGGAAATCCTGCATGGTGATGCACTGGATTACGATTTGCTTCAAGAAGCGAATATAGAAAATTGTGAAACGGTTATTGCTGTTAGTAATGATGATAAAGTTAATATTTTATCGTCTTTAATTAGCAAAAGACATGGCGCTAGACGTTCATTGGCGCTTTTAAACAATATGCAGTATGCATCAATGGTTACCTCTTTAGGGGCAGATGCAGTAATTAGTCCCAAAGCTTTAACAGTATCGACTATTTTAAAGCATGTGCGTGAAGGTAATCTTCAAAGCATACATCCAATTGCCGAAGGTAATGTTGTTGTGATTGAGGCTAGAGCTCGAGAGACAAGTCATATTATTGGTCTTGATATTGAAGACGTAACAATTATGTCTGAAATTATGGTGGTTGTGCTTATACGAGAAGATGACCTGCATTTCTTGCCTCATCGTATGAATATAAGCGCAAACGACAGACTTATTATTGTCACCCAAAAAGAATCTGTTCATAAAATTGAAAAATTATTTTCTATTCGTCCTTATTACTTATAGAGATTTTGAGAAAGTATTATGCCTGCCTTCCTGTTATTAGTTGTTGTGTTTTTTAGCTCTGTTTTTTCAGTTGTTGATGAGGCAAGCTTAAAAATCATTGAACAGTTTTTAAGTTCTATGAATACGCTTGAGGCTGATATGACCATGGATATTTGCTCAGGAGAGAAAAACTCGGTATCAGAATATTTTGAAGGAAAAATTTGGTTAGATCGTCATCATGGTTTTTTGCGTATTAATTACGGAAAAAACGTTATGATAGCCAGGGAAGGGATGCTTTTTATCGACCAAGAAAATCAAGAAGTGCAAAAAATTGAAACAGAGAATACACCAGCGGGTATCTTATTAAAACCGACTATTAATTTTAAAGAAGAAAAGTTCATAGTAAAAAGTTTGACTAAAAGAAATGACCTTTGGCAGTTGTTTTTATTTTATGATAGCCCTATAGGTCAGATACCAGTGACGCTTTACTTTAAGCCGCTACCAGTTATGATTTTGCTGGGATGGACAATTCAAAATCCTGATGGATCTGTAACAAATGTGCATTTAAACCCCGAAAAAACGCATATGGCCATAGATATTGATGCATCAATTTTTCAGATGAAATAGATTTTTATTTTTCTCTATTTTTTGCGTCGCAAGCGGAGGTAATCAACGTATTGTACTTCAATGATTTTTTGCCTAATCCTTGTTTTGCAGCTATCTGCATGCTTTGGTCACATCCTATCCTACTAGCCATATCTGTTATGCTGTTTATTAAAAATAGGGATTGGCCGCCAAGACGTTTTATAAGAATTTTTTTCCCATGAGAGAGTCGATTTTTGCTTAATTTTTCGGAGCGCAATTTATGAATTTCTAAAAGTGGTAAAATAGCATTGCTGAATATTATATTCAGCATAGCGATTGCGATTATACATATAATTTTTTTAATATAGAGTTTCATAAAAATTATTTTTTATTGGTGTTTTTATTTTAAAATATCAATTTTAATATATTGTTAATAATATGTTTATTTTTTTCTATTTTATAAAATTTTTTCTTTAAAAACAAAATAAAAACTAGTTATTTTATTTATAGGTAATGAAAAAAATGTAAATTTATAATATATATATTTTTTTTATTTTTATGAAAATTAAAAAAACTTGCCTGTTTTTGTGCTTTTATGGTTTAATGAAGAAAAGCAAAGTAGAGAGCTGGGAGAATATGTTACAAACCTGGCCGCTTGTTATCGACTGGAGATATTTTATTTATGAGTAAAAAATTATTAATTGACGCAGCTCATGTTGAAGAAACACGAGTTGCAGTCGTTGACGACACTTATTTGGAAGAATTTGATTCTGAACATTTTAGTAAAAAGCAACTTAAGTCCAATATATACTTGGCAAAGGTTGTACGTATAGAGCCTTCACTACAAGCAGCATTTGTTGAATATGGTGGTGATAAACATGGTTTTCTTCCTTTTTCTGAAATTCATCCAGATTATTACAGAATTCCTATGTCTGATAGAAAAGCTTTAGTGCAAGAATTGCCTAAAGAAAGTATTGATCATGATTCTTTGGAAGGCGACGAAAACTCTGACGAGAGTGAGAAAGCGACAAAATCTAAACGTAACTATAGATACAAAATTCAAGAAGTTATTCAAAAGCGTCAGATTCTACTTGTGCAAGTTATTAAAGAGCAGCGTGCAAATAAAGGTGCTGCTTTATCAACATTTCTATCTTTAGCTGGACGTTACTGCGTCCTGATACCAAATGCTGGTAGCCGTAATGGTGGAATTTCTCGTAAAATTCAAGATGATTCTGATCGCAAACGGTTAAAGGAAGTTTTAAATGATCTAGAAATTCCTGAGGGAATGAGCTTAATTGTGCGTACTGCCGGTCAGGAGCGCTCAAAGATTGAAATACGACGTGATTATGAATATTTGATTCATGTATGGGAAGAGATTCGTTCTAAAACTTTAGAATCTATTGCTCCATGTTTAATTCACGAAGAAGGAGATTTAGTTAAGCGCGCTATTCGTGATATTTACACTCGTGAGATAGATGAAGTTCTTATCGAAGGGGAGGATGCATATAAAGAAGCAAAAGCTTTCATGAAAATTTTAATGCCAAGTCATGCTAAAAAAGTGAAGCTTTATAAAGATACTCAAGTTCCGCTATTTCATAAATTCAAAGTGGAACAGCATATTGAAAAAATGATGTTTCCAAAGGTAGAGCTAGCATCAGGCGGTTCTGTTGTCATTAACCATACTGAAGCGTTGGTTGCAATAGATGTTAACTCGGGAAGATCTACTCGTGAACGCAATATTGATGTGACTGCGTTGAAAACAAATTTAGAAGCAGCACAAGAAATTGCACGTCAGTTGCGGTTACGTGATTTATCTGGGTTATTGGTCGTTGACTTTATAGATATGGAGGATAACAACCATATTCAGCAAGTTGAACGTAAATTTAAAGAAGCTTTAAAGCCGGATCGTGCACGTATCCAGCTGGGAAGAATTAGTCAGTTTGGTTTGCTTGAGTTATCTCGTCAGCGTTTACGTCCAAGCTTAATTGAAACACATACGTCTCCATGTACTCATTGTCATGGAACAGGTATAGTTCGTTCAACAGAGTCTTTGTCATTGCAGATATTGCGTGCAATTGAGCGAGAGGCTGTTAAAGGCAAGGCGGCAGAGCTTCAGATAGCAGTTCCCAAGAGTGTTGATTTATATTTGTTAAATCAAAAGCGTCGAGAGATTACATTAATCGAGAATCGTTTTGATGTATCAATTTATGTGATACGAGAAAATATTGCTTTAGCTCCGTTTTTCCGTATAGATGTTCTTAGTATAAAAGATGGAGTATTGAAGGTTCTTGAAGAAGATGAAGATAAAACAAAATCTTTAGAAAAAAAGCATACGGGGAAAATTTCGTCTCAAGAATTAACGGAAGTAAAGCCTGAAGATTCCCAAGATTTTCACTCAAAAAGAAATAAGCATAAAAGAAGACGACCTTTACATAACAAGAACACTCAATCTGCGGATACAAGTGAACAACCAAGCACTGAAACGAAAGCCATTAAAAAGCCGCAAGCTTCTTTAAAAGATAAACCAAACGCTCATGAAAATGGTGAGCAAGATGGTGATACAATATCAAAAAGTGCTGAGATTATTGCTCCTCAATTTGGTAAAAAACGTCGTAGATATAGAGGTAACCGCAAGAATAAAGAGGGCGCTGTAGAGGAAAGGAATACAGGTACAAAACCGCAAAAAACAGAAAAATCTGAAAATCCTACTAAAAAAAAAAATTGGCTTAGGCGACTTTTAGATTAAGTTTTAAAAGTATTGACTGTATCTAACATGTCATTTATTGAGTTAAGAACAGTTGTCATATTGTTGAATTGTTGTAGGCGCTCAATCATTTTTGCCATTTGCGGGATAATTTCTATGGTGCTGCTTTCAAGCGCGCCTACAGCTACTTTTCCGGCTGAGGCTTCACCTATATAAGAGTACATCACGCCACCAGAGCTATTGATGTTTGGCAGATAGAGTCCTTTTTCTAACATTTCTAATCCATCTGGATTATTAAAACATCCAACCACTAAGCGTCCAACAAGTTCTGATTTTCCATTATCAAAGTTTGCATAAACATTTCCGCTTTCATCAAAAATTAAAGATTTAAAAGCACCTGTAGTTTGTCCATTAACTTGAACCTGTAATCGTGACTGTCCTCCATTTATAACAATAACACCATCTGATTTATTAATTGTTCCAAGATTCATGGATGCATTAATTGATGCTCCTCCTGGGCATGTGATGCTTATCGCAGGAGGGGTAGTATTACCGTTAAAACTAATGGGGTATTTATTGGTAGAATCAAAATTAATAACCATTGGGTTAGCAGGCACAGAATTAGAGGGATCGCCTGCGCTATATACACCATTTACGGTTGATCCAGCTGGTGCTTGAACCGTTAGGGACCATGATTGTCCGCTGCTACTGCTACTTGTCCAGTCAGGGTTTCTCGTAAATACATAATTTAGGGTACGCGGGGTGCCTGAAGAATCGTGTACAGTAACTGCTCTCGTAAAGCTTTTTCCAACATCTCCAGAAAGACCACATCTAAATGTAATTTCTGAAGTTTGTATAGCGCTAGAGCTCATGTTTGAGCAATCTAGAACACTTAAGTTTGTGTTTGCTAAATCTGTTGGTAATACGCCATTTACAGCAGGAGCATACAGTAGTTTCATACCAAAATGGTTTTGTAATTGATTTTTTGTATTGTGATCGAATGTTCCAACACGAGTGAAATATTGGTTGCCATCTTGATCTTGTACAGGAAAAAAGGAAGCATCTCCTAATAATGACAAATGTGTTCCTACTTGAGAGTCAACAGGGGTACCGGCACCACGAATATAATATCGAACGTCATTTTGTAAAACTCCAGCAGCTTCTCCTCCCATATGGGAATAATAAACACTTTGAAAGGTATGACGGGGTCGCCCTGCAATCGTTGCTTCAGCAGCAAGGTTATGAGCTGTGTCATTGGTAGCTTTTGCTGTATTGTTTAGAGCAATTGCATCTCTACATAGGGCTCCTGTTAGGGTTGAATTATCAAACCTTGGGACTAAATCTGACATTAGGCAACCTCATCAACTATGCTTTTTGCGGATACAGAGGATTCACCACTGTAAACGGAAAGCATCTGCCGAATTGGTTGGTTACCACTAAAGTACGTAGGGAATTTTCCGTTGCTAGCTGGATCAAAGCGGACTTCTTCTATTCGCTTTGGAATGTAAGCTGGAATAATTAGACTCCTTTCTTCTGCATCTGTAATTACAGCATGAACAGCGTAATACCCTTGCTCGGCGACTTCTCCCCTATCATCAAGGCCATCCCAGTTTATATATTGAATACCTGGTTGTCCTTCTAGCTCCCACTCTCTTATTACTTCTCCATTGATATTGCTTATAGCAATTTGCACAGTACCTTCTTGTTCTGGTGCTTCGATAGCAAAGTTTATAGTTTTGCCCTTAAATTCAAGCTTGTTATCTTTAACTAAAGCGTCTCTTCCTACCTGTTGGCACATTAACAGATACAATTGATGCATAGACATTTTGTTGCCATCTTCTTCCAGAGCAACTCGTTGCATGTTACCAGTTGCGTTGAGCATGTCTAGCATGCTTCTGAGCATGTCTGTGGTATTAAACTTATCATCCCCTAAAGGCACGCGTCCTTTTACATAGGCTAATACCATTTCTTGAATGCCTCTAACGGTTTTTTTTATATCTTTTTCTAGTTGGCTACTTTCGCCCCTTGTAAATGTGTCTATATCGGGTTCTTTTAGTAAATCATCAAATGGCGTTCCACTGGTTTTTTTTTCTTGGGGGAAATAATTTTCTAATTTAATATTAGGGCGAAACTCTTGGGATCCTATTACATTAGCTGGCATTTTGTATTCCTTACGTGGTTATATTGATTTGGTTAAACTTGGGCCTTTGAACTGCATTCTAGAAGGATCTATTGAGTACCCTGCGTTAGTTATAATGTTCATAAATTCTTCGCGGTGTTGCGCAAAAAGTGTGACAACTTGAGCATTAGATCCGGAGAACATTACGCGTACAGTACCTTTGGTGCCGTCAGATTCTGTTATTTTTCGATCAAAGCGCATATGAATATCTACAATTCCTTCAGGATGTTTGAGTGGAACTGTGATATGTGGATGCTGAGCATTTAATTGTTTTTGAAATTGCTCCTTTACATCGCGCAGTGCTTCAATCTCTTCTTTTCTTAATAGTTGAGCATGCTCACTTCGCGAAGTTGAATCAGCTTTGATAGATGCTTTTGTAGTTTTTTGGTTTGATTCGCCAAATTTGTGAGAATCACTTTTATCTTGCTGATATTGCGAGTGCTCATGAACAGCGCTTACCAATCCCATTGAAACTTGTTCAACATCTGTTGCGCAAGCTAACGTAATTAAAGGATCTGTTGTTGTGCGAGATCCATACCCTTTATCCATTGTGTATTTTGGAGGTTGCACAATAGGCGCAGAACTCATGATCTCGACAAGTTTGGGAGTGTCAGTTGCCGAGGTCTGGTTTGTTTTGCTTAGAAGCACTATAGATTCAAGCTTTATTTCAGGGGCCGATTTGATCTGATGGCTGTCATTTTTTGTTTGTGGAGAAGAATTTTCTGAGCCAAAACGATGATTTTGCATTGCTGCAGTTATTTTTGCTGCCTCTAAAGATTCACTCTGAATGTAGGAAGTTGAGCTTGCCAAAAATGAATTGAAATCTTGATGAATTGGTGGACGAATGCTATTTTCTTTAATTTGAGAAAGAAATTTCGAATCAATATTGTATTGTGTGGTGGTTTCTTTTTCATTTGGATTTTGAATACGAGCAAGAGTTTGAGCTTTCGCTCCATGAAGCGATAGTGATTGCACCATAACCTAACTCTTGTTCTGTTTTCACTGAAATACTTGCAAGGGTTGTGCCAGGATAATAAAAAAGCCCCGCATAAGCGAGGCTTTTAAAAGAAAATTTCTTAAATTATTTCTTTTCAGCAGGAACTGTAGTTTCAACTTCAGTTTTAACTTCACCTTTAGCTGGAGCAGCAACTTCAGTACCAGCAGGAACTGTAGTTTCAACTTCAGTTTTAACTTTTTCTTCAGCTTTAACTTCAGCTTTAGCGTCATTTTCAGTAGTTGTAGCAGCTACAAGAGCAGCTGTAGAAATAGCAAGAATAGCAAGAACTTGCTTTAACATGGGATTCTCCTTAGATTGAATTTATTAAAAACTTACAGCGTCATTCTATTGATCATAAAGATTGCTGACAAGGGGGGATAGTGTATTTTTTTTACATTTGGGAGACTGATTCTACTCAAGATCACAGCAAAGCTTTGCGTAAACTACATTCTGCGCATGTGTCATTTTGGGTACAGTCACAAAATCAAACTTTTGGTCGAGGTCAGAGAGGGAAAAAATGGGGCAATTTTATAGGTAATTTATTCCTTACTGGGTGTTTTTTATTGCCTGAAAAAATTGCGCCGGGTCAGCTTTCAATTTCTGCAGGTGTTTCTTTAGCAACAATTCTGCAATCATTTTTGCTTAATCAGCAAATAGAACTTAAATGGCCAAACGATTTGCTATGTGATCATAAAAAAGTTGGGGGTGTTCTTATTGAAATAGAGGAAAATACAATTTATCTGGGAATTGGTATAAATATAACAGCACACCCGGCTAATACGCCGATGCCCTCTACTCATTTGCAAGCCTATGGATTTACTAGCATTAATACTTTAATAGAAAAAATTATTGAAAATGTACCAGATTTTAAAGCGTTAGAAAATTTTAAACAAATACAGCATGCATGGTGGATGTTTGCAAAGGACAGCATTTCTTATTGGAGGGTACGTGAGCCTATTGAAGGTGTGGTTATTGGTGTTGATGAATATGGGCAGCTTTTAATACAGGCAAAAAATGGAGAAATTAGAAAAAGACATCAGACTTTTGAAGAGTAAATTTTTAATATGGTAAGAAAATAGTAATGAAATTTTGTATTTTTCTTCAGCTTGTTGATATAATTTCCATATAAGCATTAATTATGGCTATTCATGAAGCCCTCTTTTTTTCTAAATGGGCTTGCTTTTGGGCATATCATCGAGTGTTTTGATAACGCATTGTATGGTTTTTTTTCTGTATTTTTAGCCCCTATCTTTTTTCCAAGCTCAGGAAAATTGAATCAGCTTTTACTAACTTTTGGTGTTTTTGCAGCTGGATATTTTTCTAAACCTATTGGAGCTGTTATTTTTGGACTCATTGGAGATCGTTTTGGGCCAAAAATATCTTTAGCATATTCTATTGGTCTTATAGGAATTCCGACTTTTATTATTGGGTGCCTGCCTGATACTCATAATATTGGCATTATGGTTCCTGCAGCGCTGATAATTTGCCGTATGCTTCAAGGAATTTTATATGGTGGAGAATTTGCTGGAGCACATGTTTATATTTTTGAAACTATTCTTTCTAAAGATCATGGAAAAGCTACGGGATGGTTAATAGCATCAGGCGTTGTAGGGGCGATTTTTGCGACTTTCTTTGGGATAGTTTGTCTATGGGGGATTTTTCCTAATTGGAGTTGGCGTGTTCCTTTTATTGTGGGAGGAATGCTTGCTTTTTTAGCATTACATTTACGTCGAAGTCTTGAGTCTTTACCAAGACCCCATAAAGAGATGCCTTACATGCAATCATTGAAAATATTATGGATATCTCATAGAAAATCGTTATTTTTTTGTTTTATGTTAAGTGGTTTAGCAACAATTCCTTTTTATCTTAGCACTGTGTATGCCAATAAAATTTATCAAGAACTTGGCTTTCATCCCATTGAAGCCATGGGTTTAAATATGCTGACGATGATTTTTAATGCGATTCTTTTAATTTTCAGTGGTTGGTTTGCTGACAAGATAGGCTTTGTAAGAACTATTAATCTTGGATGTTGGGCAATTGTTTTTGGGGCAATACCAGGATTTTGGTTGGTATCTGAAGGAGGGGCACTGTGGCATGCTATTGGTTTTGTCGTGGTCTTAATAGTAACAGGAACTATTATTAATGGATGTGCTTTTCCTTATATGGCGCAATTGTTTCCTGTGAAAGTTAGATATTCTGGTCTTGCAATTAGTTATACGTTTGGAAATGGTATTTTAAGCGGTATTTCACCTATTGTTGCTACGATTTTATCAAAACTATTTCTTACGGAGATTGCGGTTGCTCTATATCCAATGATTGTGGCACTGTTAACGATTTATATTAATAGGTTATGGATTGTTCCTTTGAAATCTAACCATACTGAAAATTCTTTTGATAAAGCTGCTTAAAATTATCTTGCAAATATAAATTAGCTAGTAATTTCAGTGGTTATTTGGTGTGGCAAATTTTAAGAGTGCGTGCTCTGTGGATTGGGTGCCAAGTTTTTTGCGGATATTTTTTAAGTGAAAGGTAATGGTTGCTTGCGAAACGCCTAGCTTGTGACTGATTGTTTTTACGGCAAAACCTTCTGATTTTTGGACAAGAATTTCAATTTCTCGCTCTGTTAAACATTTTAGCGCTTGATTATCACGTATAGACATAATTTTACTAGCGCATACGTTTGCAGCAGAAGATAGAATGTATAAAACCTCTGGGTGTAAAGACGGTATATTTGCAACAGTTGCAAATCCGTGAAAGGTTGGGTGAGGTATTAAAGGAATTGTTTCTCCTGTTTTTATATTAAAATCACTGGCTTCATTCATTAGGGTTTGTTGAATAGGTAAAAGATTTTTAAAGCTATTTGTGCTCCATTCAAACGGTGCAGCTACCTTTTTTAAGGCATTAAAAACAGGATCATAGAGATGATACTGCCTTTCTTCGTAGTGACTAATCCATTCTTCTGAGTAAGTAGTACAAAGACAAAAAGATTCAACAATGCTCTGTTTACCTGAAAATATAGCAAGAGCAAATGTTTCCACATCAAAATCAAGACAAATATCTTTGAATGTGGCAAAAATTTTCTCTTCAGAAGAGCTAATGCTATTAATTTTTTCTATCGCAGTACTTATTCTATCATTTTTCATATTTTTCCTATGTACTGTACCCCTTTTTAAGGGCGAGTGTTCGTAGTAATAACATGATTATTTATCTTAAACAATAATTCATAGTTATTTTATTTCTATATATTTTGTCAATGAGTAATCATATTGTTTTGTGTGATTCAGTTATTCCAAGCACTATTTTTGAAGTAATTCACATTTTTGATAGTTTTTGATGAGAAAGGTAGAAAATGTAGGGTCATTCATGGTTTATGCATTTTTAAAATATAGTTTCTTATTTAAACTCTGCTTAAAAAATGACACATTTTAAACCTATAAATTTTTATAGGTAGTAAGATATTGATTTCATACACAAGTAATTTGGTGTCTGAATTATTCTCTTGTGACGTTGATAAAACTCTATCAAACTACTTTTTGAATGATAGTACAAATTGAGGTAAGTCTCGTGGAAGATATTAATGATTGGCAGCTGAAATTTGAGACTTGTGCTTATTCAGAAAAATTACTGAGTAAAATTATTTTAAAAAATGAGACTCAAAATCAGTCAGTTGATGTGAGTGAAGTTAAGAAGGCTATTTATTATGCTAAAAAGTATCACGGCAAGCAAATGAGGAAATCGGGAGAGCCATATTATTCTCATCCTTTAGAAGTTGCATGCAAAGTTGCTGATTATCTTTTTAAGACAAACATAATAGTGATATGCATATTACACGATACACTTGAAGATACGAATCTTACTTTTAGCATGATTGTAGATATTTTTAGTCGAGATATTGCAGAACAAGTTAATGATTTGACACGAATAAAAAGTGATCGAAAAATTAGTTCTGCAGAAATGGTAGAGACATTATGGCTTGAAAAGAAATACGATCTTTTGCTTATCAAATTATTTGATAGACTTCACAACATGCAAACCATCCAAGCTATGTCGAAAGAAAAAGCACAAAAAACAATTGATGAAACCTTAAAATATTTTTTGGTTTTAAGTGAAATGATGAAATTACCAAAGCTTAGCGATTATTTATATAACGAGTGCCATAAAGCAAACGTAATATCTGGAGTGGTTGTTGGAACTGATTATGCTTTTGATAAACAGTTTATACTTCCTGATCTTCCAGATTTTGAAAATGTGCCAAGCTTATAATATACCCGACACCAACTGGCGCAAAGATACAAAAAAGTCCCCAATAACCAAAAACAGAAGTAGTGTACACCAATCCAAAGGACGTGACTAAATATGTAAGTAGTTTTGCAAGTGCGCTTAGAAAGCTAGTGTATGTGAACCTTTTAAAGACTGGGAAGTACTTATAAAAGATTGGAGTAGCAGGGACATGATCAAAGACAAACACTGCTGCTAAGCACTGAAAAAATAGAATTGACATAGAACTTGGCGCATAATGCAGAGTGATTGGGAAAAAGAGCAAAGTTACAAAAAACAAATAAAATCTTACTTTTAAAATTTTAAAAGGGTGAATTTTAAAGCTCAAATATGCAAGAGCGGTTATTCCTAATAAATCCACAATAGATACCCAAAAGTTTTGGCTGATAACTTCAGCAGAAGAAAAACCAAATTTTTGCTTTAAGACATCACCACAATAAATATAGATAAAATAGAAGCAAGGGGGTCTTGCGCATTGGATTAAAAAATAGCTAATAGATGTTAATATTGAGGGTTTCTCGTTAATGTATTTCTCATTTATTTCTTCCATCTTTAACTGATTATCTTCAAGCCTATTTTTTAATTTATTTTTTTTGTTCGTAAATTCATCTGCTTCTTTTAAGCTTGTTCTGGCTGCTGTGCCAACTAACGCAATGCCAGCGCCGACTAAAAAAGCAATTCGCCAACTGGAAAAATCGTTATAAATATTTGAATTTGTAAAAATTGAAGCTACTCCCAGTGCTGCAGTTGTTCCTAGGGCTGAGAAGATAGTAATTAGAGTGACTAGCGAATATTGAAGAGGTGGCTTTGAGCTTTCTGTCAAATAGATTTCGGCGCCACGTGCTTCTGCGGTTGCGGCCATACCTTGTACGGCTCGACAGGCAGTCACCACCCAAGATGCAGTGATTCCAATCTGAGCATAAGTGGGAAGGGTTGCTATAATGACGCATGAAATGGCCATCAGGAGGGTAGTCATGATGACTACAACTTTTCTGCCCGCATAATCACCTATGTATCCAAATAATAAAGCTCCAAAAGGTCTAAAAAAGTAAGTAGAGCAGAAAGAAAAAGCTGATAATAAGGAAGCTGAAAAAGGATCGACTTTTGGAAAAAACAGGTCATTCAGTAAGAAAGCCATGTGTACATACAACATCAAGTCAAAATATTCCAAGAACGTACCAACAGAAAGCAGTCCAACCGCTTCTCTTTGAGTAGTTGTTAATCTTGTCTGAATCTCTTTAGTTATTTTCTTGCATGCTTTTAAGCCTAGACTGATAGTCTGACAAAATTTTGTTATCTGTCAAGGTTATTTGTTCGATTTTATTTAAACAATATCTGGCTGATAGAGAGGAGAATGTAGCAAAAAAGCACTTCTTCGGAGTTATTTAAAGTTGAATCACATTAAAATTGTTGATTTTTTTTATATATGCTGTAGTTATAAGTATTATCTTTAAACTTTATACCATGGCAAAAGAAGACCTTATTGAATTTACTGGAGTTGTTACTGAGCTTCTCCCTAATGCTACGTTCCGAGTGAAATTGGACAATGATCACGTTATTTTGGCTCATACATCCGGAAAGATGAGAAAAAATAGAATACGTGTGTTACTGGGGGATAAAGTTACTGTTGAAATGACGCCCTATGATTTAACAAAAGGGCGGATTACATTTCGTCAAAAATAGTTTTGTAGCGAGTGTTATTCTGTTGTTGTTTCGGCAACTCCAATCATGCCATCTGCAACTGATCCAGAATTTTCACGAATTGCTGTAGCGATTTTTTCTGCAGTTTCGGGATTTTCTTTTAAATATTGGCGAGCAGCTTCGCGTCCTTGGCCGATGCGAGTAGATCCATAAGAGTACCAAGAGCCAGCTTTCTCGATGACGTTTGCTTTTACTCCAAGGTCAATTAATTCACCAGCTTTTGAAATACCTTCGCCATACATAATGTCAAAATCAACGACTTTGAAGGGAGGAGCCATTTTATTTTTTACAACTTTGACACGGGTTTGATTTCCTACAATTTGATCTCTATCTTTTAGGCTACTAATACGTCTGATATCAAGACGTACGGAAGCGTAAAATTTCAATGCATTACCACCTGTGGTTGTTTCAGGATTACCAAACATGATCCCAATTTTTTGACGAATTTGGTTAATAAAAATTACCATACAGTTAGTTTTAGAAATTGATCCTGTTAATTTACGCAGAGCTTGACTCATAAGGCGAGCTTGCAATCCCATATGTGAATCACCCATATCACCTTCAAGTTCTGCTTTCGGAACCAAGGCTGCAACGCTGTCGATTACAAGCACTTCTACTGCACCACTACGAACCAATGTGTCGGCAATTTCTAATGCTTGCTCCCCAGTATCTGGTTGAGAAATCAGTAGTTCATCGATATTCACACCAAGTTTACGAGCGTAAGCTGGGTCAAGTGCATGTTCAGCATCTACGAATCCGCAGATACCACCAGCTTTTTGAGCTTCAGCAATAACATGTAGAGCAAGAGTTGTTTTTCCGGAAGATTCAGGGCCATAGATTTCAATAACGCGTCCGCGAGGTAGACCACCAATTCCTAAAGCAATATCAAGTCCAAGAGACCCTGTTGAAACAACATCCGCCTCAGCGACAATTTCACGCTGACCAAGCCGCATAACCGACCCTTTACCAAACGCGCGTTCAATTTGTGAAAGAGCTGCTTCTAAAGCTTTTGATTTGTCTGTTCTTGATTCCATGATTTGTCAACTAATTACCTAAAACGTCCTTAACCTTAGCAGCCAGGTCTTTTAAGGTAAAGGGTTTGGGCAAAAAGTGAATATTGGTATTATCCCCCAGATTTTTGCGAAAATCGTCTTCCGTATAACCTGAAATGAAAATAGTTTTTAATTGAGGAATGATTTCTCTGGCTTTTTTGTTTAATTCTGGGCCATCCATTTGAGGCATTACTACGTCTGTTACAAGTACATCAAAATTTGTACCTTGATTAATTGTTTCTAGGGCTTCTTCTCCGTTGCAAGCCTCTATAACTTGATAGCCTTTTTCTCTTAGAGCGCGTGCGCTGAACATACGAACCGCATCTTCATCTTCTACAAGCAACACTGTGCCAGAGCCACTTAAGTCTCCCTTATGAATTTCTGTGGCTATTGTGTAGGGATCTGCTGCACCGCTATATCGAGGTAAACATATCTTAAAAGTAGTTCCTATTTTTTCTTCACTTTCGACAAAAATAAAACCACCTGTTTGTTTAACAATACCGTATACGGTAGATAAACCAAGCCCGGTACCTGCTCCAACTTCTTTGGTAGAGAAAAATGGTTCAAAAATATGCTCTAGATTTTCTTCAGAAATACCATTTCCTGTGTCAGTTACATCAATAGTAACAAAATCGCCAACGGGCATTGTTTCATGGCCAACTTGAATAGGTTTTGAATTGCTAATATTGTCAGTTTTTATGCTTAATTTTCCACCATCGACCATAGCATCTCTTGAGTTAACTGCTAGATTAATAATGACTTGCTCGAATTGACTGACGTCAACCTTTACTGGCCAAATATCGCGCCCATGTATGACATCCAAATCTATTTTTGCACCGAGAAGCCTTCTTAATAGTGCGGATAGTTCTGCTAACGCATCTGTAATATTGACGATTCTTGGCTGTAAAGTTTGTTGACGGGAGAATGCAAGAAGTTGTCTTACTAAATTTGCCGCACGATTAGCATTTTGTTTTATTTGTGACACATCAAAGTATGAAGGATCATTTGGCAAATATCGTTGTAGTAACAGATCGCAAAACCCAATCATTGCAGTAAGAAGATTATTGAAATCGTGAGCAATTCCTCCGGCGAGTTGTCCGACTGCTTGCATTTTTTGTGATTGAATAAACTGCTGTTCCAATCTTTTTTGTTGAGATATATCCATTAACTGCAACAAATATTCGTCGCGATCTTTATCAATTTGGCTAAGATAGGCAATACAATGAGTTTTTCCATCTTGAAAAGTAAGTTCAACAGGTAAAAATGCGTTTGAATTTAAGGCATCTATCAATTGTGCGTGGGTACTTTGGCTTAACAAAGTTAAAAAGCTAGAATTTGTGTTAACATTTGTATTGGGTAATGTGTTTTCAATAAGTCCTTGAAACGCTTGGTTAAAGCTCAGTATTTCTCCTGATTTATGAATAATGACAGCTGGTATTGAGGCTTTTAAAAATGTTTCTTCAGCATTGCTGTTTTTTGTTTCTTCAAAAGTTAGTCCATCGATTCTGCAAATGATTGAAGCGCCTGTCGCTGTTGCCAAAGTTGGAGGGAACCAAATGGCTTTAAATGGGGGATACCTAAAAGGTTTAACTTGTATAATTTTTGTGTGTGCTGTTTGCCAGTCTTCAATACCATCCATTGCATGTTCAACTCGGCTGTTAATAAGGTCTTCTTTATTTTGCTTTAACCAATCACATAGCGTTTGGTTGCAGGCAACAATCTGACGAGAACGATTTAAATAAAAGACTCCAAAAGGAGCATGATCAATAAAGCGTTCTAAAACATCGAACTCACCTTGGGCTCCAACAATATCATCAAGTTGTGCTGTAATATCTTCAAAGCCAATGAAAATTGATTTAATAGGAAAATGAGGCAGGTCTTGAGTTAAAACACGTGCAAGCAAAATACGTTGTTTCTCTTTCGTGTTTTGAGAAAATTTTAGTAACAATTCTCCCATGTGAAGTTCTTCAATCCAGCGTTTTAACATTGGCCATTGTTCACTTTTTTCAAATTTTTTATCGAGCTTTTGAATAAAATCATTAAGAGTAGGATATAAGTGTGGATGAGAGCTTTTAATGAGTTGGCCATTGAGTAGAAAAATGGCGTATTCACTGAATTGTTCTACCGCTTGATGCAGGGCTTGTGCTTGATATGTTAAAAGATTTTTTTGTTTTTGTTTTTCTTCTTCACGAATGAATATGGGTAAATATGCACCAAGTGCGAGTATGCACAGAAACAATAAGGTCATCTGTACAGGATCAGATGCTAAGAGTAAGCTAATGCCGCATGCAACAATAACAGTGATTAGGAAAAATCCAGAAAAATGCAGTTTTTGTAACACTTACTGATCTAAAATGCATTGAAAAATGCCGATGAGATAAATACTAACCCTAAAATCGCAAAAGAGATAGCATGATATTGATGTTTATAAAGAATATTTTAGGGTAGTGCTATTTGCTTGAATTGAAATACTTTGTGAAAAGCCTTATTATGAACACGTACACCATATAATGCTGGGTTGGGATTATGGAGTTTTTTTACCACGAATCGGGTATTTTGCTGCCAAAAACGGTATCGTTGTTGCCGGTTTACGGATCAATTTTGATGCCGCGTGCTCAACTTCCAGTTCCAATTTTTGAAGAGCAGTATTTTCGTTTAGTCTCAGATGCAATTCGAGAAGATGTGTATGTGGGGGTTATTCAGCCAATTTTAGATGATAGTTATAGGGGTGGAAAACCACTGCCTTTATTTTCTTCGGGAACTTTAGGGCGCATTACAGAAATTGTTGAAATTGAGGAGCAGCGCGTTGTTGTAAATATTGTTGGGGTTTGTCGCTTTGATATTGTTGAGCAGAGCGAGACAGCCACGGGTTGTCGTAGCGCGAAAGTGATTTATGAGCGTTACATTCAAGATTTACAGGAGCTTACTGAAATTCAGATTGATAGAGAAAGATTATTGCATGCATTAGATGGGTATTTTCGTCAATATGATGTTGCTCCAAATTGGAAAGAAATTGATCAAACGACAGATGCTAAGTTGATTGCTGCGTTAACTATGGTGTGTCCTTTTGATGCACGTGAAAAGCAGGCATTACTTGAAGCTCCAAGCTTGAAGTTGCAATCGGAAATGATTACGCAGCTTATTGAGTTTGCAAATTTTGAGGGAGTAAGCCCCTCTATGACAAGGCACTAATTGTGGATAAAAAACTTTTAGAATTATTAGTATGTCCGGTTACTAAGACGAATTTGATTTATGATTCAAAAGCTCAAGAGTTAGTTAGCCTTGCCGCTCGATTAGCTTACCCTATACGTCAGGGGATTCCAATTATGCTTGGAGATGAAGCAAGATCTTTATCTGATGATGAGATAGATCGTATTGCTCCCGCTAGGTAGTTTATGTTTTATACAATTTTCCTAGCTTTTTGGTCACTAATAGTGCGTGTTAGTGCGCCTTTTTTTATTGCTAGACGCTTAAAGAAAGGTCGAGAAGATTCGCTACGTTACAAAGAAAGATATGGAATTACTGACCAAATACGCTCTAAAGGTGATTTGATATGGTTTCATGGCGCTAGTGTAGGGGAAAGTCTTTCCATATTACCATTGATTCAAAAAATAGCAGAACAAAAGCCACAGGCTAATTTCTTGATAACAACTACAACTACCGCAGCACAAAGAGTTGTGAGTGCAAGAATGAGCAAAAATACTACGCATCAATTTATTCCATTTGATGCGATCGATTGGATTAATAAATTTTTAGATCATTGGCAGCCAAAAGCAGCTTTTTTTGTAGAATCAGAAATTTGGCCAAATATTTTGTGGCAAACACATTTGCGAAATGTTCCTATAACACTTTTTAATGCTCGCTTATCAGAAACGAGCTTGCGTAACTGGTTGTGGGTTAAAAAAATTTCTAAAAAGTTGTGGGGATGCTTTTTTGCTATATATGCGCAAAGTGATGAGTTCACGAAAAGATTTCATAAATTAGGAGCAAAATCTGCAAAAACTCTTGGAAATATTAAGCTTTTGAGTGATAAATTACCATTTAATGAGGTTGAGTATGCGCATTGGAAAGAGCAAATAGAAGGACGTTTATGTTGGGTTGTAGCTAGTACGCATCAAAATGAAGAAGAGATAATTTTTAATGTCCACCAAAGGCTTAAAAAAGATTTTCCAAATCTTTTAACAATTATTGTCCCTCGTCATGTCGAGAGGTGTGAAGATATTATTTTGAGTGCTAAAAACATAAAAATTGCTAGATTTACAGATCAAATTTTACAAGATGAAGATGTTTTGCTAGTGGATGCAATGGCTAAGTTGGGAGTTTTTTATCGCTTAAGTTCAGTTGCGTTTGTTGGAGGATCGCTAGTTCCTGTAGGAGGGCATAATCCCTTGGAGCCCGCGATGATTGGTGCATTCCCATTGTGGGGGCCACATTTCTTTAATGTTAATGATATGACGTATCTGTTTGAAGGAATGCCATGCCAACAAATGAACGTAGATCAATTGGTTAACACTTTGAAAAACATGTTAAATAATCCTGAAAAAATTACAAATTTAGTTGAAGAGCTGCAGCAGCGAATCAGTGATAGTCAGCAGCTAATTAACCAAAAAATTGATGAAATTATAACAACCGTTTAGAGCGTAGAGCTTTATGTCCTTTTTTTTCTTCTTGGGTTAACACGGGTTTTTTTAGATATCGTTCAGTTACGGCAGATATCCAATCATTTGCAAATTGAGAATCATCAAAGTATTTAAATGCGTTGTGTTGTATCTCAGGATTAATAAGTAGTCTGGCGAGAAAACGTCCATCATCAAGGTGTTTGATTTGAGATATTTGTGTAGGATCAATCACAAAAGCTGATATCATTTTATCTTCGGTTTTTGCAAATGGATTCCTCTTTGCTAAGATCTGTTCTCTGGCCTGATCAAACTCTTGCAAGGGAGCATCTAAGACTGGTTCGCCGCGTACAGGAGATGGCATACCACGATCTTGAAATATCTTTATTATCCAACTTTCGGCAGATGGAGAATCATAAAAAAGCTCGTATATTGAGCGCTCTTCAATAATAGCTTTGGCTAAGAAAGATCCGTCTTCGTATGGGATAATCATGGCTATAGGAGTTTCAGAGAAACTGCTTTGTGTTGTTATGTCGAGTTTGGTGCTGATTTGCGCGGAAAGACTGCCTGCGTTGGAAACAGGGCGATCAAAAACTATATCATCATGTGCTGCATCGGGAGCTTGAAGTGATTTTGCTAAGTTTTTTTCTGCGATTTTTTTAAAATGCGCTTCAATAGAAAGAGATCCTTTTGCTGCTTGTTTTAGTGTTTCACGCTTTCGTTTTTTTGAGGGTTTATTAGTTGATGCTTGTTGTATCGAATTTGAAATGTTACTCGGTTGTGTGTTCTCATCATTTACTGCTGAATAAAGACATTGCACGCATAATGTAAATATTATTAACAAAGCAAAATTTTTAAGATAAAAACGCAACACAGTATCCTTCAATCAATATAAAAAATTTTATTAGGATACTGTGTATAACTTTTATGATATTAAAAATCAAATATTTTTATTTTATTAAAATTTTATTATTTTCCCTGTTTGTTATTTTTCCTTTTCTAACTTTTTTTCTAAACGATTGATTTGCTTTTGTAAGTTTTTAAGAAGCAATAACTGTTCTGAATCATCATCTTTGTTAAAAACTTCTTCTTCTGCAGCTTGTAAAGCGCCCACCACGACGCCAATAAAAAGGTTGAGAATAATAAAAACCATTAATATATAAAATGATATAAAATATACCCATGCATATTTTGCTACCTTTTCGATTGATCGCATTACATTTGCCCAATCATCACCCGTTAACACCTGAAACATTGTTTTCATGGAAATTCCGATATGTTGAAATTCTGGTGCGCCAAGATCACGGAATATAAATACACCGAGAACCGAAAATATATAAAAGAATAATAAGAGAAGGCACAATACGCTTGCAACACCGGGGATAGCCTTCAAAAATCCACCAAGGATATGTCGTATTTTAGGAGCGGCATCCATCATTGCCATTAAATGCATAACACGAATAACTCGAAGTACTGGTAAAAAGTCGTGTTGATGAATTAATGACCCACCAATAATAATCAAGTCAAAAATGTTCCAACCGCTATGAAAAAAAGAAAAGCCACCAGCTAATAATTTGATAACTAGCTCAACAACAAAAACACCTAATATAACTTTGTCGATATGGTGTAAAATTTCAAGGATATAACTGGGAGTATTTTGAAAAGTTTGTACGCCAAGTGCGATAGCATTGATGACAACTATGAAACCAATAAAATAGTGTCCGGTTTTAGATTCCATTAATTCGTAAAGCTTTAAAAATTTTTTATGAAGCACCATGATAAAAAAATTATTTTTTTCAGTTACAACCACTATAAGGAAAATTTATTAATTTTTTGTAACTATTAGCTTTTTTATATGTCCAATAGCTTTTGCTGGATTTAGACCTTTTGGACATGTATTTGTGCAATTCATGATGCTGTGACAGCGATATAGGCTAAATGGATCTTTAAGAGCATCTAAACGTTCTTTTGTTTTTGTATCGCGGCTATCTGCAATGAATCGATAAGCTTGTAGCAAGGTTGCTGGTCCTAAATATTTATCACCGTTCCACCAATAGCTTGGGCAGGCAGTAGTGCAACTAAAACATAGAACACATTCCCAAAGCCCATCTAATTTAGCTCTGTCTTCTTGGCTTTGTTTGCGTTCACGTTTTGGATTCTCGTTATTTTCTATCCAAGGCTTAATGGAAGCATATTGATTAAACGCATGACGTAAATCAGGAATAAGGTCTTTTATTACTTCCATATGTGGAAGTGGTGTTATACGTACAGGACCTGAAATGTCATCAACATGTTTTATGCAAGACAGCGTGTTAGTGCCATCTATATTCATGGCGCAACTTCCACAAACGCCTTCACGACAAGAGCGTCTAAAGGTTAGGGTGCTATCGATTTTGTTTTTGATATGTAATAAGACATCTAAAACCATTGGCCCAGATTCTTTAATATCAATTGTAAATTCGTCCATCCGTGGATTTTGATTATCTTCCGGATTCCATCGATAGATGTAAAAAGTTCGCAATGTAGTTGATTTGCTTATGGTTTTGAAGCTTTTTCCTTTTTGAATTTTTGAGTGCTTGGGCAGTCGTAATTGAACCATGACATCCTCTAGTATATTTAGAAAATTTTACACCAACATCATTAATAAATTCTTTTTTGGGGCTGGATGACATCGACATCGTTAGTTAGGGTGTACATATGTACAGGTCGCTTATCAAGCTTAACGTTAAGATTATCATCGCACCAGGCAAGAGTATGAGATAGCCATAATTTATCATTGCGGTCTGGAAAATCTTCACGAGCATGACCTCCGCGGCTTTCAGTGCGGTAAGCTGCTGAGTGAATTGTTACTATTGCTTGAGACATTAAATTTTGTAATTCAAGTGCTTCGACTAAATCTGTATTCCAAATCAATGAGTGGTCATTAACTTGAAGATCATTTAGACTTTCAGCACATTCAAATAATTTTTCTATGCCTGAGTCAAGATTTTCTTGTGATCTAAACACGCCGCAATGATTTTGCATAATTTGTTGCATATTAGTACGTATACAGCCAGTTATTAGATTGCCACTTGCGTAACGCGTTTTATTAAAACGATTAATAATGATACTTGTAACTGTGTCGCTCAGATTTTCATGGGGAGAGCCAGGGCGAATAATTTCTTTTGCACGTATTGCAGCAGCTCTTCCAAAAACTACTAAATCTAATAAAGAATTTGTACCTAGTCTGTTTGCTCCGTGTACTGAAACGCAGGCAGCTTCGCCTATTGCCATTAAGCCTTGAACAACTGTTTCTTGAGAATCTTTTGTTACTTCACCATGGTAATTGGTGGGGATACCTCCCATGTTGTAGTGTACTGTTGGTTGTACAGGGATAGGCTCTTTGTTTGCATCAATACCTGCAAATACGCGAGCGGTTTCATGCATACCAGGTAAACGTTCAGCAATAATTTTAGGATCTAAATGTTCCATATGAAGCATAGCAATATCTTTATTTGGGCCGCAGCCACGACCTTCTTTTATTTCTACGGCAATTGCTCTGCTTACTACGTCACGTGATGCTAAATCTTTTGCATTTGGAGCATATTTCAACATGAATCGTTCACCAAGGCTGTTCGTTAAATATCCACCTTCACCGCGTACTGCTTCAGAAATTAAACATCCTGCTCCATAGATTCCGGTAGGGTGAAATTGAATAAACTCCATATCTGCTAAAGGAAGCCCAGCTCTAAGAACCATTGCGTTACCATCGCCTGTGCAAGTGTGTGCGCCGGTACATGTGAAAAATGTGCGTCCATGTCCACCAGTTGCTAGCACTACCATGTGAGCTCTAAATCGATGAATTGTTCCATCATCTAAACACCATGCAACTGCTCCACGGCAAATACCTTGATCATCCATTAGTAAATCGAGAGTGAAATATTCGATGAAAAATTCTGTATTGTGACGTAAGCATTGCTGATATAGCGTTTGCAAAATTGCATGTCCCGTTCTGTCTGCTGCAGCACATGCGCGTTTTGCCATGGATTTTCCGTGCTCAATTGTGTGACCACCAAATTGACGTTGGTAAATATTCCCATGTTCATCACGTGAAAAGGGCACACCCATATGCTCAAGTTCAATAACTGCATCAATGGCATTTTTACACATGTATTCAATGGCATCTTGATCGCCTAACCAATCTGATCCTTTTACCGTATCGTAAAAATGATAGCGCCAGTTATCACCATCATTGGTATTATTTAAGGCTGCTGATATGCCTCCTTGCGCAGCAACTGTGTGGCTTCGTGTTGGAAAGACTTTAGTAATGCATGCTGTTTTTAACCCTGCGGCACTCATACCAAGACTTGCTCTAAGACCTGCGCCTCCAGCCCCTACTACAACAACATCAAAAAAATGATCAATAATTGAGTAGGTCATTTAAACATCACTAGTCGCACAAGAGAAAAAGTTCCAAATACACTTAAAATACCGAGCACGGCTCCTGTTGCAAAAATAATTGCGGAGCGAATCTTTTTATTTGGAAGGTAATCTATGCAAATGGTCTGAATTCCCAAATACCCATGATAGAAGCCGCTGATTAACAAGATAAATAACAATAGGACCGAATACATAGTGCCAAAATGTTCCACAATTTCTTGGTGTCTTAAATTTTTTATGCAAAATAGATTCCACAAAAACCAAGGTACTAACGCTAATAATATGCAGGCCGTGACGCGTTGAAAAATGTAGTGACTGGTGAATGATTTCATACTAAAAACACAGTCATGACGATTAGTGTGAAAACCAAGGCACAAACGACCCATCCGCTATTATAAACAGTGTGCAGTGCAAACCCCTTGCCAAGCGACCACATTAAATACCGAATTCCATTAAGCAAATGGTAATACACGCAAGCCAAAATCAAATAAAGAAACACTTTTATTAATGGCTGATTCAACCACGTGCAAAAATTATAGTATACAACTTCTACTTCACTTAAAACATGCAGCCAAACACAAGTTACAATTAAAGCTATCACAAACCCTAAGCCTGTAAGCCGGTGTAATATTGATAATATTGACGTCAATTGAGGGCTGTAAATCTGCAAATGAGGAGACAGGGGCTTTTGCATAACATAAAAAATTTATTTTTATGACTTAAGTCTGGGAAAAACTAAGAGCTTTTGTCAATTGGCTTTAAATACATCGATAAAATTACTGATGCTGAAAAAATAATGGCTAAGATAGCAAAGGTAATTCCAGGGTGCAGGTGAATATTAAAGATAAGTTTAAAACCAACTATTACAAGCACAAGCCCTAAAGCGAATTTAAGATATTTTATTTTTTCAATAGCTCTAGCTAAAACAAAATACAAAGAGCGTAATCCAAGAATAGCTAAAATATTGGACGTGTATATAAGGAAAGAATTTGTTGTGATTGAAAATATTGCAGGAAGAGAATCTACAGCAAAAATAATATCTGAAAATTCAATTAATACTAAGGCGAAGAAAAGAGGTGTTGCCTTGTATTTTTGTTGATCGATCACAAAAAATTTATTCCCTTGTAATTTTGAAGAAAGGGGGATGATTTTTTGGCAAAATTTCCAAATAGTGCTGTCAGCCAAAGAGTCTTTATTCTCTTTGATAAAGAAAATTTTCATTCCTGTGAAAACAAGAAAGGCTCCAAAGACATATAATAACCAGCTAAATTTTTCTAAAAGTTCAACGCCTAAAAATATCATTAACCCTCGCATAACAATAGCGCTAAGAATGCCGATAAAAAGAACACGGTGTTGATATTGATCGGGTATGTTTAAACTTTTAAAGATAACTGCAAATATCATGACATTATCTAAGCTCAAGATTTTTTCAATTTTGTAACTTGTTATGTATTCAAAAAATGCTATTGATCCTAAATAAAAATATACCCAGACACCAAATGCTAGGGATACGCCGACCCAAAACAAAGTCCATGCCATAGCTTGTTTGTATCCTGGCTTATGTTGATTGCGGTTAAATATTCCTAAATCAAGCGCCAAAAATAAGCAGATTAAAGCGTTAAATGTAATCCAGTGAGTTTGAGAAATCATGTAAGGCTTTTACTTATTTTTTTTTATTATGAATCAATTTGAATTTTTTTATAAGAAAACAAAACGTAAAGCTTAATATTATGTAGTCTAGTTGGCTGTTATTTTGGATCATTGCTTTGTGGTCGGCACAAAATTTGCATCATGCTAATTGTGAAAAAAAAATTATAAATAATTATGCCCTTGTTTTTTTTAATGCTTTTGTTCTTAAGTGGGTGCAATCCGTTTGGTGCATTTCGCCCAACTTCTGATGAAATACAAAGTGCTAATTGGGCTCCAGATCCAGATGATCCAAACAGAAAAAAAAGGCCTAAGCAACAGTTATATTGCTACCGTACATTGGGTGACCCTGTGTGCTATGACCACGAATTGGATGCAAATGAACGTAATCGGTTAATTGGGAAAACTGAGGATCAATGGGAAAAAGAACCAACAAAACCTGCTATCTTTAGTTGGATTCCTTTTCCTTTTCGTTAAGTTTTAAAATGGAATGTCGTCGTTTAGCTCGTCAAAATGACTAGGTAACGCAGTTCCTGCTTCACCCTCTATTGAGTGATCTCCGCTATTTCTGCTATCGAGAAGAGTTAGCTCTCCACGAAAACGAGAAAGTACAACTTCGGTGCTGTAGCGTTCAACATTATTGTTATCTGTCCATTTACGTGTTTGAAGGCTGCCTTCAATATAGACTTTTGAACCTTTTCGTAAGTATTTTTCTGCAACTTCCCCTAAGCGATCATTAAAAAGAACCACTCTGTGCCATTCTGTGCGATCTTTACGCTCTCCAGATTGTTTATCTTTCCAGCTTTCGCTGGTTGCTACTGAAAATGACACAATTTTTGAGCCATCTTGCGCGTTACGAATTTCGGGATCTTTTCCTAAGTTTCCAATTAAAATAACTTTATTTACGGAGCCTGCCATAATTGCCCTTTTGTTGTGAAAAATTTATAGTGACACCAGTAGTTAACAAAATTATATAGAAGTTGGCAACATGGAAGCGGCATTTATTGTTACACCAAATGCAGCAGTGCACATTAAAAAGGTTCTTGAAACAGAGCTGCAGGGCAGTAGATTTCGTATTTCGGTGCAAGGTGGAGGGTGCTCAGGATTTCAATATAATTTTTTGATTGATGCTCAATTGACGCAGGATGATAAAATTTTTACTGAAAATGATATTGAGGTTGTGGTAGATTTCATTTCTTTAGGATTGCTCAATGGGTCACAGCTAGATTATGTAGAGGATTTAACTGGTGCAAAGTTTGTTATAAGTAATCCTAATGCTGCATCCGCTTGTGGGTGTGGCAATTCTTTTTCGATTTAATTTTATGAAAATAGTTACTTGGAATGTAAATTCAGTTCGTGCGCGCTTGCCGCATGTGGAAGATTTTTTAAAAGATCAGCATCCTGACGTGCTGTTGTTGCAAGAATTAAAATGCGAAACACAGGTGTTTCCTTATTCACTTGAAGATTTTGGCTACAACTGTGCTGTGTTTGGGCAAAAAACATACAATGGTGTGGCGATTCTTTCTAAATATCCGATTGAAGATGTGCAAATGGGTATTCCTAATTTTGAAGATGTAACGTCGCGGTATATTGAAGCATTCACAAATGGGGTGCGAGTAGCCAGCATATATGTGCCTAATGGACAAGAAGTTGGATCAGCAGCTTATGATTATAAATTGAATTTTTTTAAAGCGCTTTATGCTCATGCTCAGCACCTATTAACATTTGATGAGCGAGTTGTCATTGGTGGTGATTTTAATGTCGCTCCTACTGATGCGGATGTGTATGATCCGATCGCATGGAAAGAGCAGGTATTATGCTCTACAAAAGAAAGAGAAGCTTTTCGAAAAATTGTATACGCTGGTTTTACTGATGCGGTAGCTCAAAGTACAAAAGGGTCTATGCCATATACGTGGTGGAACTATAGACAAAATGGCTTTGTAAAGGGTAGTGGCCTTCGGATTGATCATTTGCTACTATCACCCCAGGCAGCGGATAGCTTGAGTCGCACAGAAGTGCATACATATATGCGTGCAAAGGAAAAGGCTTCAGATCACGCGCCAGTTGAAGTGACGTTAAAAATTTAGGGGGAAGATGTGACGATTTCATTAGATGATGTCGCAAAAATTTCAAGGTTATCAAATATACGCTTAGATGATTCTGAAAAACAGCTTATGCAAACGCAATTAGCTGGGATATTTAGCTGGATTAATCAACTTGCAGAAATAGATATAAGCAACGTTAATTTGAATGATCTTCCACAGGCTCAAATGCATGAACGTGATGATGTGGTTACAAGCTTGAATCAAGTAAAAGAAGTCACTCAAAATGCTCCTCAAGTTGCGCATGATATGTTTGCTGTGCCAAAAGTTGTTGAATAGGGGGCAATCATGGATACAAAAATTACATTAACAAAAGCATTGCGGATGCTTAAACAAAAAGAATGTTCTTCGACCGAATTAGTGCAGTCTTTTATAAATCATGCAACCACCAAACGTCATTTAAATTGTTTCATTACTGAGACTTTTGATAATGCACTTGCAGATGCCGCTGAGGCTGATAAACGAATTGCCAGTGGTAAGACACTTCCCTTAGATGGTGTTCCTATTGCGAATAAAGATTTGTATTGTACTCAAGGGATTCGTACTACGGCGGGTTCTAATATTTTAAAAAACTTTATTCCACCCTATGAATCAACAGTATCAGGCAATCTAAAGAAAGCTGGGACGATTAGTCTTGGTAAGTTAAATATGGATGAATTTGCAATGGGATCTGCAAATTTGAATAGTGCTTATGGCCCTGTAGTTAACCCATGGAGATCAATATCTGATCCTAAAAAAGATTTGGTTCCAGGAGGTTCATCGGGGGGATCTGCAGCATCAATTGCTGCTGGACTTTGCCTTGGTGCAACAGCCTCTGATACGGGTGGGTCAATTCGCCAACCAGCTGCTTTTTGCGGTATTACTGGAATTAAACCGACCTATGGATTATGTTCGCGTTGGGGTATGGTTGCATTTGCTTCATCTTTAGATCAAGCAGGACCTATGGCGCATACGATTTCTGATTGTGCTCACTTATTACAGCATATGGCCGGATATGATGATAAAGATGCAACAAGTTTGAATGTTAAAATTCCAGATTATGTTGCGAATTTAAAGCCTGAAGCAAAAGGATTACGTATTGGATTACCGAAAGAATACATACAAGGGCTAAATCAAGAAGGACAAGCCCTACTACAAAAAGGTATTGATTGGCTGAAATCAGAAGGCGCTGAAATTGTCGATATCTCTTTGAAAATGACTGCAGCAGCATTGCCAACTTACTATATTATTGCACCAGCTGAAGCTTCGGCGAATTTAGCGCGGTATGATGGCGTTCGTTATGGGGCGCGAGTAGATGGTGCAACGCTTGAAGAAATGTATCAGAACACTCGCCATGATGGATTTGGAGTTGAAGTAAAACGTCGTATTATGATTGGCACTTACGTTCTTTCTGCTGGTTATTATGACGCTTATTACACACGCGCGCAAAAAGTTAAAAAGTTAATATCTCAGGATTTTGATACTGCTTTTGAAAAGGTTGACGTGATTTTAACGCCAACTACTCCTGGAGCAGCTTTTGGGTTGCATGATAGTAACGATGATCCTGTTGCAATGTATTTAAATGACATTTACACAGTTACCGTAAATTTGGCTGAATTGCCGGGTATTTCTATTCCTGTTGGTTTGTCTGCTGACGGTCTTCCTTTAGGATTACAGTTAATAGGGCCAAAATTATCAGAACAACGTTTGTTTAATGTTGGCTTGACATTAGAACAAGCCGCTCAATTTCCTCATTTTAATGCCATGTAAGGGGTGCACATGAAAAATCTTGTTCAAGGACAAACAGGACTTTGGGAAGTCGTTATTGGGCTTGAAGTTCATGCTCAAGTGACTTCAAATGCAAAGTTATTTTCTGGTGCGTCTACTGATTTTGGAGCGGATCCAAACACCCAAGTTGCTTTTCTTGATGCTGGGATGCCTGGTATGCTGCCTGTTTTAAATAAGGCTTGCGTTGATCAAGCTATTAAAACGGGCTTGGGTTTAAATTCGACCATTAATCGAGTATCAGTTTTTGATAGAAAAAATTATTTTTACCCCGATCTTCCATTAGGGTATCAGATTTCTCAGCTTTACTATCCAATTGTTTCGGGTGGATATGTTGATATTGATTTGGAAAACAATGAAACTAAGCGTGTTAATGTTACACGTTTGCATTTGGAACAAGATGCAGGTAAGAGTACGCACGACTTACACCCAAGTTTGTCTTATATTGATTTTAATCGTGCAGGTGTTGCATTAATGGAAATTGTTTCTGAACCAGAATTACGTTCAGCTCAAGAAGCAATGGCATATGTTAAAAAGCTGCGTTCAATTTTGCGCTACCTTGGAACCTGTGATGGCAATATGGAGCAAGGAAGTTTGCGTGTTGATGCAAATGTTTCTTTGCATAAGCCTGATACTCCGTTTGGTACACGTGCTGAGATTAAAAATGTGAATTCTGTGAGATTTTTAGGTCAAGCAATTGAATACGAAATTTCGCGTCAGCTAGACATTATTGAAAGTGGTGGCAGCGTTGTTCAAGAAACACGTTTGTTTGATCCAACAAAAGGTGTGACGCGTTCAATGCGTGGCAAAGAAGATGCTATGGATTATAGATATTTTCCTGATCCAGATTTGCGCCCGCTTGTACTTGAAGAATCGCGTATTGAGAAAATTCGAACAAGCATGCCTGAATTACCAGATGCTAAGCGCGACCGATTTAAGCAAGAATTTGCATTAACTGAATATGATGCGAATGTTTTGGTTGCTGAAAAAGAAGTGGCTGATTTTTACGAGCAGATAGTTGGGCATGCAAAAGGCCAAGGTGCTGCAAAGCTTATTGCTAATTGGTTGATTGTTGAGGTATTCGGAGCTATGAATCGTGAAGGAAAGTCAATTGATGATTTGCCTTTTACTGCTCAACATTTGGCGAATTTGGTTGATCTTATCATTGATGGCACTATTTCTGGTAAAATTGCCAAAGATGTGTTTGCAAAAATGTGGGAAACAGGAAAAGCACCAGCGGAGATTGTCGATGCACTTGGCTTAAAACAGGTTTCTGATACTGGTGTTATTGAAAAGATTATCGATGAAATTCTTGCTGCAAATTCTACGCAAGTTGAGCAGTATAGAGCTGGTAAAGAGCAAGTTTTTGGTTTTTTTGTTGGACAAGTTATGAAGGGATTGCAAGGTAAGGCTAATCCAGGAGTTGTAAATACTATACTGAAGCAAAAATTAAGTAACTGAGAAAATAAGAGATAAACTATTGCCCCCTATACAAAATGATAGGTTGAATAATTACCTATAAATAAGTATATAGGAGATAAATTCAGTTATTATTTTGCTAGAAACGGCAATTAAAGATAGATATTATTGCTAAAATTTTTAGAAGTGATGCTGGATTGTTCAAGATCTAATCTCATTTAAGTGTGATTTTGATAAAGAAGTATCTCTCTAGGTTTAAATATAAATCCTCTTAAAATGAATCAACAAGAGGTACTTCTTTTTTTATTTAAGTTTTATGATTATATAAATAATAATTAAAAATTAATTATATATTTGTATAATGTTTGTATGTTTTGTTTTTCATAAAATTATGTTTTTTTTATTTTTCTGTATATTATTTTTTGAATTGTGTGGCGTAGAAGAGGATGGTGTTGTTTTTAATCGGCAACTTTACAAAGGGAGTTTTTTCCCAGAAAAAGAAGAGAAATTTAAGATTATTGTTGGTGTGCAGGTGAAAGCTAAAAAAGGACCTTTGGAGAAAGTAAAATGCTATTTCAAAGAGAATTTTGATTTTAAGGAGCTTGAATTTTTAGTCGTTTGGGAGAATTTTCCATTTAGTACTGTTAGTCACTTGAAAGGAAGGTGTATAAGCAACAGCAACTTGCGAATACTTTTTCGTACCGCTCAAAAAGATGAAGAAAGTGAGAGTGGTTTTGGTTTAATTAGCGATACCTACTGCAACACATTTGCGTTTCCAGGAAGATTATCATTTACGTTTGGTGATCATGATCTAGAGAAAAAGCTTAGAGACCTACATTTCCGGATTAGAGCTGGAAATTATGAAGATTACTTAGCTTTTAAAGAAGATTTATGAGAGGATAATGTCCTCTCACTTTAAGTATGTTTTCTTGGATCTATCCAGCCGATGTTTCCGTCTTTTCTTCTATATACAATGTTTAAGCCATCGTGAGCCGCATTTTTAAACATCAAAACTGGAGCATCTGCTAAATCAAGCTTCATGACTGCTTCGCTTACTGTCAGATGATGAATATCATGAGGCATTTCAGCAATAACAACAGGCGTGTCTGTTCCAGAGTCTTCTGCTTCATGATTAACAACGAAATAAGAAGCAGAGCTTTCTGCAATATCGTTTTGACGCTTGCGATCGCGCAATCTGGATCGGTATTTTTTTACGCGCTTTTCTAATTTTGCTAGTGCATCGCTCACACTTTTGTAAGCATCGCTATCACGGCCTTTGCAATGTATAACAAGATTTTTGCTTACGTGTACTGCAAAGTCAGCAACAAATTCATGATGATCTTTACTAAGATGTACTTGGGATTCATGGATTTCACCAACATGCTTATCTAGTAGAGCTTTCAATTCTGTTTGAATGAAAGTATTTAAACTATCGCCAACATCCATTTGATGGCCAGCTACATGAATTGACATGATTCTCTCCTTATAATTTGTTTATGAATCTAAGCCTTGTGCTTGTCTACTCCATAGGTGAGCATACTGTTTGCCTAATTGCAATAACTCTTGATGAGATCCTGCTTCAATAATTTGTCCATTTTCTAGAACATAGATCTGATCTGCATCAATAACAGTTGATAAGCGATGGGCTACCATGATGGTTGTACGCCCAATCATAAGTTTTTTCAAGGCTGATTGAATATGTCTTTCAGAGTCAGTATCAAGAGCTGATGTTGCCTCATCAAGAAGTAATATGGGGGCTTTTTTCAGCATAGCACGAGCTATAGCTAACCGTTGGCGTTGCCCTCCGGAAAGACTAACGCCATTCTCACCGACAATTGTATCGTATCCTTGTGGTAATTTTTGGATAAAATCATGTGCAGCAGCAGATTTTGCTACACTATAAACATCTTGCGTTGAAAAATTTTGACAACCATATGTTATGTTTTCAAACACACTTAAGTCAAAAAGAGCAATCTCTTGACTTACCAATGCTATTTGTTTTCTGAGGTGTTCTAATTTCCAATCTTTTACATTTACACCATCCATAGTGATTTTTCCTTTATTAACGTCGTAAAATCTTGGAATAAGATTGATGATAGTTGATTTTCCAGAGCCGCTTGCCCCAACAAGAGCTATACATTTTCCAGATTCCGCTTTAAAGCTTATCCCTTTAAGTGCCTCTTTCTCTGGTCCGTAAGCGAAGTGTACATCTTTATATTCGATACAACCTTGTGATTTTTCTGGGTGTTTTGGATTTTTTGGTGAGCAAATAGTGCTATTTGCATCTATGATTTCAAAAACTCTAGATGCAGCCGCTAGTCCTTCTTGGAGGTTTGCGTTTAAATTACTTAGTCGTTTTAAAGGTTCATAAGCTAAAATGAGAGCACCAATAAATGAAATAAATTCTCCTGTTGTGCGGCTGTGATGCATGACTTGCCAACCACCGTAGGCGATGACTGAAATGATGGCGATTCCTCCCATGCTTTCGATGATGGGGTGACTTAAAGATCTAACTCTTGATGTTTTTACTACTAGCTTATAAATTTTTTCAATTTGTTTTTGAGCACGGCTAGCTTCATAATTTTCTGTTGAGTACGCTTTTATTACTCGAATACCCTGAAAAATTTGAGTTAATTGCTTTGTAAAATGCGCAATTTCTTCTTGAGCGTTAAAGGTAACTTTTCTCATGCGCTTGCCGATACGAATAATGGGCAGAAATGCGGCAGGAAAAATAAAAAATGAAAGGCATGCTAGAAACCAGTCTCTATAAAACATGACTCCTATCAAAAAAATCAACGTAAAACTATCTCTGCCTATACCAACAACTGTATTGGCTACGCTATTGCGCATAAGACTTATATCATTAGTAAAACGAGAAAGTAGTTCGCCACTGTTTCGTTTATGAAAATATTCTAAATCAAGGCTCATTAAATGGCTAAATACTCGATTTTGAATATCGGATATAATACTTTGACCGATGCGCGTCATAGTGACAGTTTCACCGTATGAAGCAAATCCTTTTATTACAAATGCTGAGAGAACAGCTAAGCAAAAAGCAAACAATAATTGAGGATTATTAGTTGTAAAAACATCATCAAAAACAGGTTGTAATAAAAACGGTAAGGCTGCCGTTGAAGCGGCAGTCATTAACATGAAAAAGCATGCTTGGCCGAAGCGTGTTTTATAGGGGGCAAGATGTTCGTGGACGAGTCTTTTTGCAAGGGGCTTTTGTAAGTTTTGCTTTTCTGCCATAAATGTAGGGTAATACTTTTGGTAAACGTATCAAGTTTTCATTAATTTCGCAATCACACACATCAAATATAAATATGCAGTTTCAGAGTTTTTTGTTTTATAAGGTTTGTATTTTTCTTATTGTTTTTTTGTGTTTACCACTTCCTCATGGAAATATTTACCCGTTTTTAGCATTGATAGGAGGATGCCTTTTTCAATTTAAAAGAAAGAATTTTCGATATGCAGAGTTTAACTTTTTTGCACTTTCATTAGTTGCATGGTCTTTTTTGAGTATGTTTTGGGCAAATGATTTTTCCAAATCTCTACATACGGGGATAAAAGTTAGTGCACTAATACTTTCTGGCTGGTTTTGGTGGAATCGTTATAGTCAATTTAAGCAGCACGAACGTCAACAATTTCAAATGGTTGTACGAATCGCCGGCTTTTTATTGGCAATTTCTCTAGTGATTTTTGGTATAGATGCTCGATTCAAAGGAGGATTGCATAGTATAATAGATCAGTACATTTCCCAAGCTTTAGTTCATGGTTGTGTTGCTTGTGGTTTAGTTATTTGGATTAATTTACAGTATTGGGAAAAATGGTTTCAAAGCTGTGTTTTGGTTTTGCTATTTTGGATTATGCATTACTGCTCAAGTGACGCTGCTTCTTTAGGAATTCTTTTGGGAGCAGGAACTTTGATTATGCATAAAGTTTTTCCTGTCTTTCTTAGGTCAATGTTTATCTTTGGGATGCCCGCAGTTTGGGGAGGATTACCCTTTATTTTTCGTGTATTTTCACCTGATCAATATGTGCAATTAGCGAAAATACTTGATCCTAGCTATACGCATCGTTTATTTATTTGGCATTCTGTAACTGAGCAAATTTTTGAACGTTTTTGGATTGGGTTTGGTTTTGGAAGTTCTCGTTATCGTTCTTTGTTAGTGCAAGGAAAGGATATTACGATTTTAGAAGGAGCTGAGAAATTAGTATTGAGCGCACCAGAAAATTGCTTGCATCCACATAATTTTATGTTGCAAGTTTGGTTTGACCTTGGGACTGTTGGCGTGATGCTTGCCTGTTTGATTTGGGTTTTTTACTGGACAAAACATTATGATAAATCAAATAGTTATACGATAGCCTTTTGGGGTAATGCACTTTGCATTGCAGCAACAGGTATTAGCGTTTGGCAAAGTTGGTGGCTTATTTTATTAGTTGTGCTTGCACCTATCTATAAATTGCAGCACATCAAACATAGCTAGCCTAGTTTTTTTAGGACTTCATCAGAGATTTCAACATTTGTGTAAACATTTTGTATGTCATCATTGTCTTCTAACGTATCGATCATTTTGAATAAAGTTTTTGCTTGATCTTCGTTTACGGTAATTGTATTAAGAGGTTTCCAAATAATCTTTGCTTCGCGTGGATCGCCAAGCGTTTCGATTAAAGAATCGCGTACAGATGCAAAATTTTCCATTGGACAAGTCACTTCATGTATATCATCTAGTGTTTCCACATTATCTGCGCCTGCATTGACAGCAGCTTCAAATACTTGGTCAAAATTGTATTTTGATGCATCAAAATGCAATATACCTGGGCGCTCAAAACAAAAGCTAACACTTCCTGTTTCTCCTAAATTTCCACCATTTTTGCTAAGGGTAGATCTTACTTCAGAAGCAGTGCGATTGCGGTTGTCCGTTAGTGCTTCTACAATTACTGCGACACCAGCGATTCCATAGCCCTCATAGCGTACTTCTTCGTATTGACTTAAATCTTCGCCACCACTAGCTTTTTTTATAGCTCTATCTACATTGTCTTTAGGCATGTTTGCTGCACGCGCTGATGCTAGTGCTGCGCGAAGTCTTGGATTTGAAGAAGCCTCTGCTCCTCCTGATTTTACTGAAACTATAATTTCGCGAGCAATTTTTGCGAACATTTTTGCTCGCTTAGCGTCTTGTGCACCTTTACGATACATGATGTTTTTAAATTGCGAATGTCCTGCCATGGTATCCTCCGTTTAATCAATAGCTTCAGCTAGACGAGTTGCTTGATCATTGGAAATAAGTGGATCAATCAACTCATCCAATGCCTCTCCTTCGGTAATTTGTGTGATTTTGTAGAGTGTTAGGTTAATGCGGTGATCACTAACTCTTCCTTGTGGGAAATTATAGGTGCGAATCCGTTCAGACCTGTCTCCTGTTCCTACTTGACCCTTACGACTTGCCGCTCTTTCATCATCTTTGCGTTGGCGCTCAGCTTCATATAATTTAGCTCTCAATATTTTTAATGCTTTGGCTTTATTTTTGTGCTGCGAGCGTTCATCTTGCTGAGTGACAACTACACCTGTTGGAATATGGGTTATTCTAACTGCGCTATCTGTTGTGTTGACATGTTGACCACCAGCACCTGAAGCGCGGTATACATCAATTTGCAAATCTTTTTCGTCAATATGAATATCAACGTCTTCTACTTCGGGAAGAACAGCGACCGTTGCAGTTGATGTATGTACACGGCCGCTTGCTTCTGTTTCTGGAACGCGCTGAACTCGATGCACACCGGATTCAAATTTTAACCGTGCAAATACACCTTTGCCTGTAATGCTTGCGCTTGCTTCACGAATTGCACCAAGACCAGTATCGCTTAGGGCGATAATTTCAAATTTCCAACCTTTATTTGCAGCGTAACGTTGATACATGCGAAATAAATTAGCAGCAAATAGGCCTGCTTCGTCACCACCAGCTCCGGCACGAACTTCTAGTATCGCGTTACGTTCATCATCAACATCCTTAGGAAGTAATAAAATTTTTATTTTTTGTTCCAATTCTGGGATGGTTTGAAGAATGGTGTCGTAGTCTTGCTGAGCCATCTCTTTCATATCTGTATCAAGTGACGAATCACCTAGCATTATTTCTAGATCAGCTTTTTCTTTTTGTATTTTACGTAATTCCAAAATGACTTCTGAAATTTCTGTTAAATCACTATATTCTTTCGAAAGGCGAGCAAATTCTTTCGCATCTTTCATATCATGGCACGCCAATTGATCTCGCAACTCTAGGTGGTGAGTGACTAATCGATCTAATTTTGCCTCAAATGACATAGAAATCCCTAAAATACACGTAGGCGTAGTCTACAAAAAACTCTCGGTTCAATCAATGTAATATTTGACAAACGGGCCTCTAGATCTTATATTACGCCTTATGGCGGAGTAGCTCAGCTGGTTAGAGCACCGGAATCATAATCCGGGTGTCGGGGGTTCGAGTCCCTCCTCCGCTACCAGTCTAGAGTTTAGGTTTTGTGACTTTATTAAAATTTTAATTTTTTCTTCAGGTAGCATATAGGTAGCAGGAAGAAAAAATGAGTCTTGAGTCCCCATGTTGCCTAAATAGAAATCAAGCATGAAATTTCACTTAGGAGTAAAATTTCTAGGAAATTTCTACGGATTTAAGCAACATAGCCATCTGGAGTTGGTTACTCGACTCATCGGACTTTTCCATTAGACAATAGTTATTGCTAAAGAGCATTGGGTTAAAGCTGTCGATCTAGTTATTTGGTACAGCCCTTTTATTAAGACTATTACATAAGGTTTCGATTAACAGTCTATTTTGAACTAAATACTCATTTGTTATGTTAAGTAGGCCTTCAAGATTTTCAGAAGTACAATTATCCATTTTGCCGTAATTTTCAGGCAAAGTAATTTGTAGTCGAATAGTAGATGTGTAAAAATCTTTGGTTTCAATTTCCGCCCATTCACTATTGGCATTAAACATAATATCCATAAGATTAGCTTTTAAAAACCACCCAATAACGCCGGGATCATTTAACTGATCAGCATTCGTTTCTAATTTAGCTACCCCTGTCCCAATAGAAACAATGATGATGTCGTTTGGTGTTAAATTTGGCGCAAGCTTTAAAGCTTCTACCATCCCTACCGTTTCTGGATTATTAGCATATAGCCCCCCATCAGCCTCATGCATTGTATTACTATCGTTGCCTTTTATAATTTTAGGAGGAAAATACGTAGGAGCTGCTGAAGTGGCCCCTCCTATATCGAACAGCTTATAATCATGCAGTTTATTATTCTTAGCCGCATTGGTTGTCCATATATGTGGTGAAGAGAGGTCTATCGAATAAGAAACGATAGCTATGGGGATGATGGTTGCGCTTAACATTGTATTTTCGCAAATATCTTGAATAACAGCATCAATGCCATCTCTATCGTATTTAGCTCCCCAAAGCCCCCATCCTGTTGTTAGTTTTCTAAAAATTGAGTGAGAAAAAATTTTTTGCGATTGATTAAGATAAAGAGAAACCATGTCTTTGGCAGTGTATTTAGGCATTCTAGCATTCTGTTGGTTTGGGATTGTTAATGCAATGGCAATAAGCCCTCCTGTAGAGGTGCCAACAATTAAATCAAACAGTTGGGAAATCGGTTTTCCCGTTTTTTCTTCAATTTCCTGAAGTATACGAGCTGGAATAATCCCTCTTACCCCTCCCCCATCAAGGCAAAGAATTTTAAATTTTTTTTCTTTTTCCAGTTTTTGGAAAGTTTGGGAAGCAACAGAGTGTGTAGGGATTGTGGGAAAAACATTTGAAAAAAATAAAAATAAGACAAAGATAATTGGTTTACGTAGCATTTTACTTCTCCTTATTTTTCGTGTTCTTAATAGATCTTTGATTATCAAACACAAGTTTAACTTTATTTCTTATTTAATCCTAAATTGTATTATGAAAAACAAATGTACGCAGCGTGAAAATTTATTATCTTTTACGAAAGAAAATTTTTTATATCTTAGCAACCATTGTTGCTACGGAGATGGATGTGGCGAATTTTGATTTAGCAGTTGGAATTACTTTGAGCGCTTTTAATGATTTGTTAAACCAATATTATACAGATCCTCCAGGGGCTAATCCTTTTAATGGTGATGTAACAAAAAGTATTTCCGGTATTGGGAATGTTGAACTGACATGGAGTGTATTGGCCTCACCGAGTTTGGTTTTTAGTAATCCATCAGAAGCGGATTGGGGTGTGGCGCTTGATAGCAGCGGTCAGGCCAATGCTACGGCTGGTAATGCCTTG
>CANKYV010000001.1 GCA_947487955.1 Alphaproteobacteria bacterium | reverse complement strand
GTTTTACTTCAAGTCGACTTGTCGATTCTTCAATCTTCAGGAGAGCTCTTTTCCCTCGATCTAAAAATCTGAAATCAGGATCTCATGAAATGTAATTTTTGGCAAAAAATATTTTAGCCCATACCTCAACACCAATCTGCGTAAGGTTTGCGGGCTTGGGCTACTTTTTTGTTTGATTATTAACTTTTGAATCAATCTTGATTCTCGGCTACACTGCAAAAAATACTTTTGGGTTTCTTTATGGTAATTTTGGCACCGCTGCTTCATGTTTTGTATGATTTGTTGAGTCTATATAAGTTAGGGTTGGCTATTTACATTATTTTAGGTTGGCTTGAAGCATTTGATGTGGTGAATAAATATAATTCTGTTGTTTATAGTATTCACAATTTTCTCCAAAGCATCACTGAACCAGCTTTAAGTCCTATTCGTAGAATTATCCCTCCTATTGGTGGGTGGGATCTCTCTCCTATTGCTCTATTCTTTGTTATTTATTTTTTTCAAGGAGTGCTCTTGGAAATTTTAAAAAAATTCCCATCTTAAGTATAAGGGAGAAATTATGTTAAAACTTTTTACACCAGCAAAAGCACCGAGCTACCGTCAAGAGCGAGTGGCTGAAGAAATACGTTTTCTATTAAGTCAGCAATTGCAACGAGATTGCTTACCAATTGAGCGCAATGATAATGATGATTTAATAAAGCCCCAGGCGCCAATTACGATCACTGCTTTGGATGTCTCGCCAGACTTGCGTCATGCTCAAATAGGCGTGATGCCTTTGGGAGGAATTGGCCAAGAAACTGTTGTCCAATTTATGCGAGCTAACGCTTGGTATTTGCGTAAATTCCTTGCTAAACAGCTAAAGACTAGAATTGCTCCTGAATTGCATTTTTATTTAGATAATCACTTTGAACAAGCTGCAAGGATTGATGCTTTAATTGTAAAGTCAAAAAATACCATTAAGCACACTGCTAATTGATTTTATGCATTGCTCAATTTTTTAATTTTTTTTTTAGAGAATTTTTTTGCAAATAACTTATTTGCAATCAGGGCAAAGGCACCATTTCCAGCAACATTGCTAGCAGTCATTAGAGAATCTTGTAGAATATAAAGTGTTGCTACAAGACTGCATAGATCAGCAGAAAGCCCAAGGTATTCTTCAACGACAGGTAGCAAAATTATCATGCCTCCGCCAGGTATGCCGCTACCGGAGAACTTGGTTATAACATAAGCTCCAACATATGCTAAAAATGCCGTAAACCCTGGCAATGGCATGCCTGACATAGCAAGTAAAGCAAGAGCAGTTAGTGTGATATTAATACCGTCACCAACCATATGTACATTGGAAGTTGCTGGTACAACAAAGTTTGTTAATTGTGGATTGTGCGTATTGGCTTCAACACATTTTAACGTTACTGGTAAAGTCGCTGCGCTAGACATCGTGCTAAATCCAGTAAGCCATGCAGGCACCATAGTGCGTATGGCTTTGAGCGTTTCTTTTATATTTCCATTGCTACCAATTGCATACCAAAAGAACAGGTAAGCATGAATTATAATAAGACTTAAAAAGAATACAGGAGCGTAGGCGGTTGCAAGAGTGCCCAATTCTCCTTCAAAGCCAATTTTTAAGACAAATCCAAACACGTATACTGGTAAAAATGGTATAAAAGCCAAATTTAAAGCGGTAGTTGTCCAGCTTTTCAATTTTGAAACTACTTGTGTGATGAAGTGTGTTACTTTTGAATTGCCCAGAAAGCCAAAAAACAACCCAATAAATCCGACGAATAAACCAAGCAGCATTGCTTTATCAGCAGTTAAGACAGTTGTAATTGGAATACGCCACAAGGCTTCAACTGTATTTGGATTTTGAATAGTTTCAAAATTAATTGGTTTTAAAAAATCAAGCAGGTAGTAGGCCGTCCCGTAGGCAGTAAATACATTGATAATATTTGATACAATTACTAAACCAAAAACTGCAAAAATTAGAAAAATAGCCTGGCCTTGTAGGCTTAGTATTGCAGAGCATAAATAACTAAATACGACGAAAGGTATAAGTAGTAATAGGATATCTTTAAGAACGGTGCTAATGGTGTAAAAGATATTTACTACACCTGCATCAATATGACTTGATAAAAAAAACGCTAATGTAACTGAAATTACAAGTCGTACTGGTAAACTAAACATCTTAACAACTCTATTAACAACTTAATATTCATGGTACCACAGCTTACCTAAATAATTCCAGCGCGGAGACAATCATGAATATGCAAAATACCAATTGGCTTGTTATGAGCGCTTATAAATAAACTAGTAATTGATTTTTCTTGCATAATTGCTAATGCTTCAGCCATAAGAATATCAGCGGCTATCATAGTTGGTGTTGGATTCATCACCGTTTCGACAGCATCATTTAATAATTCGGTGTGCATATGTCGACGCAAGTCTCCGTCAGTGATAACGCCTGACATTAATCCATCTTCGTCAACAATTGCCACGCACCCAAATCCAAAATAACTCATTTTAATTAAGCATTCCTTCATTAAAGTGCCCTTAAGAACGACAGGAAGGCGATCGCCTGTATGCATAAAATCACGCACCCTGGAAAGTTGTTTCCCTAAATTTCCTCCGGGATGAAAGGTACGAAAATCAGTTGGGCTAAAGCTGCGCGTATGAAGGGTCGCAATGGCCAGAGCATCGCCCAGAGCCAACATCATTGCCGTGGATGTGGTTGGTGCCAAACCCATTGGGCAAGCTTCAGGCACTATTGGATAGCATAACGTAACGTCAGCAACACTTGCCAAGTTGCTATTTTCTTTTGCAGTAATTGCTACAAGTGGGATATGAAAGCGTCTGCTATAATCAAGCATTGATTTTAATTCAGCAGTTTCTCCACTGTGAGATAATAATAAAAGCCTGTCTTGAGGAGTGATCATTCCCAAGTCACCATGACTGGCTTCTGCTGGATGTACGAAAAATGCTGGTTGTCCAACGCTTGCAAGCGTTGCAGCTATTTTTCTTGCTACATGGCCACTTTTGCCAATACCGCTTACAATAATGCGACTATTTTGTGTGGCTAAAAGTTCTACTGCAGCAGTAAATTTTTCATCAAGGCTTGCTGCCAAAAATGATAACGCTTCTGATTCTGCAATAATGGTTTGACGTCCAGCTTCAAGAATTTTATGTGCATTAATTGTAGTTGCAGTCATAGTCATTATCCTTGCTCCTCAATTTTATAGGCCATAATATCTCCTTTTTGTCCAAACAATAAGTCTAGTTCGGCTCTAACAGGAAGGTATTCAAAAGTTGCATTTGCTAGGTGATGGCGGTTTTCGCGAGTCAACATAGCATCAAGTTTTAATTTTAAGCTGTGCAAGTGCAAAACATCTGTTGCTGCGTAGCGTATTTGATCTTTACTTAATGTTTTGGTGCCCCAATCACTAGTTTGTTCTTGTTTTGAAACCTCAATGCCCAGTAATTCCTTGCATAAATCTTTTAAACCATGTTTGTTTGTAAAGGTGCGCACTAAATGAGAAACAATTTTTGTGCAGTAAATGTTCTTGATTCTACATCCAAAAGAGTACTGCAAAATTGCAACATCAAAACGAGCAAAATGAAAAATTTTTTGAGTTTCACTTGTCAGTAATCGCTTTAAATTTGGTGATTTGGAAAAGTCTGCTTCAGGAAATTGAATAAGATGAACATTAATTCCATCAAAGGTTAATTGCACTAGGCACAAACGATCACGGTGTTGATTTAGTCCCATAGCTTCAGTGTCTATAGCGACAGTTTGCCCAAATGTTACATCAGCAGGTAGATCGTATTCATGAATGGAAGTTTTCATTTTATTTTTTATATATACATAAATCAACGGCCCATAATAGCGGGTTTTTTGTTAATATTTCAAACTATATTGTTAGGCTTTTCAATTAAAGATAGCTCTAATATAATTGGCATGTAAGGTTTTTTATTGGGTGTTTATGATGCGTATTTTTATTTATCTGACGCTTATTTTTATTAATCTTTCTGCAGCTCCTGTACCACAAGCACACAAGAGAAAATATGAAAGTGCGCTAGCTTACGCTACGCAGATGCATGATGGGCAAAAACGGAAGATTACCAAAGAACCCTATATTGTTCATCCTGTTGAAGTCTCCAATATTCTTATTTTATATGGTTTGCCTGCTGACATAGACGTTATTATCGCGGGGCTTTTGCACGATGTTCCAGAAGATACTAAAGATAAGCCGCCTTACCTTATAAGTACTATTGAAGTGCCTAAGAAATTTAAAGTTTCAAGGCGCTTTATGGAAATTTATCAGCAGTTTGGGCAAAAAATATCAGAACTTGTTTATGCAGTAACTGCGGTTTCTAAGCTTAAAGATGGGGCAAAAGAAGAAGATTGGCTTAATGATAATCTAGATTATGCTAAGCAGCTAAATACCTATTCACAACAAGCTATTTTGCTCTCATCTGCTGATAAACTTAGTAATTTGCGTTGCATGATTATGGAATTGGCGCAAAAAATTATTGAAAATCCTGACGATCTTGAAGGAGCTAAAGCTCAATATTGGGCAAATTTTGGGCGCAAGAAATATCCTGACTATGTTGTTTTAGGTAAGTTTGTTACTCTTTTTGGATTGTATAAATTTCATTTAAAAGAGAAGTATCCAGCTCTAATTGAAGATCTTCAACACGCAATTCTTAGCATTTGGAATCTACATCACTTAACGGATGCAGAAGATGCAAGAAAAATTCTTGAAGAAAATGCTCAGTACCAGCAGCTATATAGGTTACAAGATGCAAAGTAGTTTAGTGAGTAGATAAGCTATGAGTTTTTAGATTTTTGTTGAAATCTTAATTGCAGTTTTTGTAATGCTCTTTACGACTTTTTCTAAAATGTCATAACCAGCAGCATCTTTGCCGCCTCTTTGTTCAGCAATTTCTTTATGGTGATTTTCTTCGTTTTTAAATTTTTCAATAATATCCATTAAAGGTTTATGTTCAGAAGAGTGCGCCATTGAATCGATTTGATTTTGGTAATGATCAACAATGACTTCTTCAACAGCAATGGTGCAAGCATGTGCAGCTTTTTTTCCCATCAGTGCTGTAGTAATTCCCATGCCATAGCTTAAAACATGCCAAAGTGGCTGAAAAATAGTAGGTTTAACTTTATGCTCAACCATAAGCTTTGTGAAGGTTTTAAGGTGTTCTTCTTCTTGATTTGCCATTAATACTAAGTCTGGATCATTGCCTAGAATTTTGCGCATTCCCTTATAAATTTGTCGAGCTCCAAGCTCACCAGCGTGGTTGACTCTAAGTATTTGCTCTATTTTTTTTGAATGGTCCATTCTCGACACGCCATAATAATGGTTGCAAACGCGAATGCTAAGCAAGTCCACCAGCTAGCTGGAATCCAAAATAAATACCAATTGATTTGGTCGCATCGTGAAATTTTTTGATTTTTCATTTGCTTATTTAAAGATTTTAGCATTTCCGTGGGATCGGTTGCTGTAAGTTCAATATTCGAAAGACAAGATTTCGGCATTGCCCACCATTTTTGCTCAACGCCAATGTGGAAGCCACTTAACGCAAAACCTCCAAAAGCTATAAGGCAAAGGAGTCTAGTAAAGCACTTCTTATCGTAACCTGAAATAACAATTCCCAATGATAATACTATAAGGACTATCATCACATATCGTTGATGGTAGCAAAGACTACAAGGCATAATGTCAAATAGATATTGCGCCATGAAACCAACGCTCAAGAGGCTGAAAAAATAGACAGCCACAAACCAGTAGAAATACCTAGAGTTCCTGAAAATTTCCCGTATCAACTTAAGCACTTCAAAATTATAAAGCCGCCTATAATTATACCTAGACTAACAAGAAGCGCCACATTTAAATATTTTTCAATATATTGCTTTGCAATAGGGCCAAAAAAGTATAAGAGTGCTGAGAGCAAATAAAAGCGAAAAGCTCTGGCGATTGTAGAGGCAATAAGGAACTGGGTGATATTAAAGTGCGCTACTCCGCTAGCAATGGTTACAAGCTTAAAAGGAATTGGCGTGAGCCCTTTTAAAGCAATGATCCAAAATCCATATGTTTGAAATTCTGTATGAAATCGTTCAAACATTTGATGTAATCCATAAGTTTCAATAATCCAGAGCCCAATTGTTGCAAACAGGTAATAGCCTATTGCATATCCTAGTATCCCGCCAATAACCGAAGAAATTGTTGCGCCTAGTGCTAATCTCCATGCAAGTGCACGATTTGCCAACACCATAGGAATAAGCATTAAATCAGGAGGTAATGGGAAAAAAGAACTTTCTGCAAATGCAACAGCATACATAATATATTGTGCTCGCTTTGTATCAGCTGCCTCAAGGCACCAGTCATACATGCGTCGCAAAAAATTGGTTTTTTTTGCTGCAATATTACTCATTACTTTTTACAAAAAATTTCAACTATAGACTTTTATAGCACAACAAATCACACTTGCACGTGTTAATTAGGAGGGGCTTATGTGCGGAATTATAGGTATTTTATCATGCAATCCTGTGTCGGAACGCATAATAGATGGACTGTCTAGACTGGAATATCGTGGTTATGATTCTGCTGGCATAGCAACTATTCATAAAAATACGATTTACAAACGTCGTTCAGAAGGAAAGCTACAGTCATTAAAAGATCTTTTGCAACAAGATCCTATTCAAGGCTCTACCGGCATAGGGCACACTCGCTGGGCAACACATGGATCACCAACTCATCAGAATGCTCACCCTCATGCAACCGATCGAGTTGCTGTTGTTCACAATGGTATAATTGAAAATTACCAACTTTTAAAAGATGATTTAATAAAGCGAGGGGTAGTTTTTCGAAGCGAAACTGATACAGAAGTTGTTGTTCATTTAATTGATCAAGCGTTACAAGCTGGAAAAGCACCTGAAGTCGCTGTGCAAGAAACTCTTTTAAAGCTTCATGGTGCGTTTGCTTTAGCAATTATTTTCTCAGAAAATCCAGATACATTAATTGGAGCGCGTCGAGGTAGTCCACTAGTTCTTGGTATCAATAATAACGAATTGTTTCTTGGGTCAGATGCATGGGCATTAGCACCTTGGACTCAAGAAGTTTGTTATTTAGAAGAAGGAGATGTTGTGGTGATGAAGCGCAATGACTCCGACTATAGCTATACTGTTTTCGATGAATCTGGTGAAGGAGTAAGCCGTCCTATTAAGCATCTTAATTTAGCAACAGGAGCTGCTAGTAAGGGTGGTTATAGTCACTTCATGTTGAAAGAAATTTTTGAACAAGCTCAAACATTAAGCGATACATTTTTATCATTAATTGATGAAGAAACCTTTGAGACCCGTATTAATTTACCGTTTAGTTTTGCAGATCAGCATGCTCGTCTAGTGCTGATTGCATGCGGATCTTCTTACTATGCATCGCTAACAGCAAAATACTGGTTTGAGAAATATGCTAAAATTCCTTGCGAAGTGGATTTAGCATCTGAATTTCGTTATCGGGATCCAGTTTTAAGCAAAGACGATATATGTATATTTGTTTCCCAATCAGGCGAAACTAGTGATACTTTGGCAGCGCTTAATCTTGCAAAAAGTAAAGGTTGTACAACTTTAGCTATTGTTAATGTGCCAGAAAGTTCGATGGTAAGAGCGGCTGATTATCATGTTTTAACTTTGGCAGGCCCTGAAATTGGTGTGGCTTCGACTAAGGCTTTTACTGCTCAACTGGCGGTACTTTGTATGCTAGCATTAAAGGCGGCTGAACAACGTAAATCAATTGATGTGAGCCGTATTTCAGATTATGTTCGTGAATTATTACATGTGCCTAAACTTGTGGCACAAGTACTTCAAGATATTTCTCTCTTTGATAAGTTGGGGCTAAAACTTTCTCAAACACGTGATGTTTTATTTATTGGTCGCGGCACAAATTATCCTATTGCTTTAGAAGGCGCTCTGAAATTAAAAGAAATATCATATATTCATGCAGAAGCTTATGCAGCAGGAGAATTAAAACATGGGCCTATAGCGTTGGTTGATAAAGTAACACCATTAATAGCTATTGCTCCAAATGATAGTTGGTTTGAAAAAACAGCATCTAATATTCAAGAAGTTGCTTCTCGTGGTGCACCAATCATGGTTTTAACGGATGATCCTTTATTTACGGTTAATAGTGTAGAATTTCACAAAATTTTGCTTCCAAAAACAACGTCTATGAGTGCTTGTTTTATTTACACAGTAGCTGTGCAATGTATTGCTTATTACACCGCTTTGCACAAGGGGACAGATGTAGATCAACCTAGAAACCTCGCTAAATCAGTGACGGTTGAATGAGCCTAAGCGCTTTTTTTACGTTGATCAAACAGTTGCCAGATTCCTTCTTCACCGTGCCATTCACCTTGGGTGGCTGCCTTTGAATATTCGGTCGCACGTGTTTCAAAGAAATTTGCATGCTCAACACCATTTAAAATAGACGTTAACCAAGGTAAAGGATGAGGTAGACACTGAGAATACTCACCGGCATTTTCTGCAAAATAACCATATATGGGCTTGAGTTTTAATTGAGTTAGGCGCCAATCACAGATATAGCGAATATAGTTCTTAATATCATCTGCGGTCATACCTTGTACTTCACCTAGTTCAAAAGCCAATTCAACAAATTTATCTTCCAAAGATACCATTGTTTTTCCCACATCTATGATGTCATCTTCAACAGATTTTGTGACAGCACCTGTTTGGTGGGCCCATTCATGATAAAGCATAATGAGGCTTTCGCAATGTAGACTTTCATCACGCACTGACCAAGAAACAATTTGCCCCATACCTTTCATTTTATTGAAGCGCGGAAAATTCATCAGCATGGCAAAGCTTGCAAATAAAGACATCCCTTCGGTAAAAGCTCCAAACATTGCAAGCGTTCTAGCAATGTCAGCACAGGTATTGGTGCCAAAACTATGCATGTAATCAGATTTAGCGCGCATGGATGAGTATTCTTTAAAAACAGAGAATTCTGTTTTTGGCATACCCAGAGTTTTAAGTAAAAGAGCATAAGCGTCGATGTGCACTGTTTCCATGTTGGTAAAAGCTGCCATCATCATTTGAATTTCAAGTGGTTGAAAAATAGGAATGTAACGTTTGAAATAGTTGTCGCTTACTTCAACATCAGACTGGGTGAAGAATCGAAAAATTTGCGTTAACAAATTACGTTCACTTGCATTTAACTTGGTTGATTGCCAATCTTTAAGATCTTCTCCTAAAGGAATTTCCTCACCCATCCAATGAATTTGTTGCTGTCTTTTCCAAGCTTGATATGCCCAGGGATATCGATCAATATCATAAGTTCCTGATGAATCTAAAAGGCTAATAATACCTTTTCTTTGAAGCTCTAGTGGATTCATATTTGCATAGTTTTTAGTCATAAATATTCCTTTATTGGCAAGCTAAGCATTCTTCGTAATTTGTATCCGCAACTTTGGTGTCTTCTAATTTTTGTTTTTTTCGACCTGCATGTTCTGCGCGTTGAATGGATTTTGAGCGGCAATAATATAAGCTTTTTACGCCTTTTTCCCAGGCTGTCCAATGAAGCATTAAAAGATCCCACTTATTGATATCAGCAGGCAAAAAAAGATTGAGTGATTGTCCTTGGCAAACAAAGGGAGCACGATCTGCTGCAAACTCAATAAGCCAACGTTGATCAATTTCAAATGCTGTTTTGAACGTATCTTTTTCTTGTTGATTTAATTGATCTAAATGAGCTACAGAACCTTCATATTCAATAATAGACTGCCAGACAGAGTCAGTATTTAAGTTTTTCGTGGTAAGTAATTTTTCCAAATGAGGGTTTTTTACTACGAAATTTCCAGAAAGAGTTTTGTGATTATAAATATTGGCAGGAATAGGTTCAATTCCAGCACTAGTGCCGCCACAGATAATGCTAATTGAAGCAGTAGGTGCTATGGCAAGTTTATGACTAAAACGAGCCATAATACCTTTTTCTTTTGCATCCAGACAAGGCCCTCGCTCTTTAGCAAGCTGTACAGAAGCTGCATCAGCTGCTTTTCGTATATGGCGAAACATTTTGATATTCCAGCTCTTTGCTAAAGCGCTTTCGAAAGGCAATCCTTTTGATTGCAAGAAAGAGTGAAGTCCCATAAGCCCAAGACCTACAGAGCGTTCACGATTTGCTGAATATTTGGCGCGACTCATGCCTTCTGGGGCTTCATCAATAAATGTTTGCAAAACATTATCAAGAAACCTTAGTATATCTTCTATAATTAGTGGATTGTCATGCCACTCATCCCAAGTTTCTGCATTAAGTGATGATAAGCAACACACAGCAGTTCGATCATTTCCTAAATGGTCAGGGCCTGTTGGTAGCAAAATTTCGCTGCATAAATTTGACATTCTAATTTTTAAGCCAAGTTCACGTTGATGCTTAGATAACGCTTTATTAGCTGAATCAATAAACACCAAATATGGCTCTCCAGTTTGCATACGCATTTCAAGAATTTTTGACATAAGATTACGTGCATCAACCATTCTAATAACTTCATTGGTTTTTGGGCTTCTTAAAGCAAATTCTTGATTATTGCCTACAGCTTCCATAAATTCATCGGTGATGTTAATACCATGATGAAGATTTAAGCTTTTACGGTTAAAGTCTCCTGAGGGTTTGCGGATTTCTAGAAATTCTTCAATCTCAGGGTGATGTATATCTAAGTAAACAGCGGCATTGCCCCGACGCAAAGAACCTTGACTAATTGCTAGTGTTAAAGAATCCATAACGCGTACAAAAGGAATAATACCTGAAGTTTTTCCGGCTCTGCCCACTGATTCTCCGATACTTCTAACGAATCCCCAGTAAGTTCCAATTCCTCCGCCATTTGATGCCAGGAGTACATTTTCATTCCACGTGGAAACAATGCCATCTAGATTGTCACTAACAGTATTTAAAAAGCAAGAAATTGGCAGGCCACGCTTTGCCCCACCATTTGATAGAATTGGGGTGGCGGGTATAAACCAAAGTTTTGAAATATAATCATATAATCTTTGAGCATGTTTTAAGTCATCAGCGTAAGCGCAAGCTACCCTAGCAAACATTTGTTGATAATCTTCACCTGCTAAAAGGTAGCGATCATCAAGCGTTGCCTTGCCAAAATTGGTTAATAGAGCGTCTCTGGAATATTGTAGATGAATAAAGGAAGGGTCAATTTTAGGTTGCGTTGGCTTTACTGCAGCCTTTTGGTATAACTGCTTTTGCTCTTGAGTTTGTGGAAAAGGAGCGACCCTTTGAAAGGGATTAAAACTTACTAAGTAGCCGTTTTGATCAAAGTCGTAAGCATTTGTTGCATTCATCGTGTGGTACCCCATTTAAGTCAGGGGGCGAAGATATGCTATGAAAGCTAAGAACTGTTGCTCAAACTCTCAACCGGTGCACCCCGCCCGACGTTAGTAAAAATGTCGCACGGCAAGTCTCCTGGCTCGTGGGTCGCAGCAATTTAAACGTCTTCCCAGTTTCCCAGTGACTTTGTGTTCAAATTGCTCTCCACATACAGTTGCGGGGGCAGCCTCGGAATATGCCTTTATGTAGCAGTACCGAATTCCTATTTAAGCATTGTAATGTAAATTACAATACACCTTGTAACGTAATGTTATGATATGAGATATTATGTGATTGTGTAAATAGATTTAAAAAGTTTTTGTGATAATAACCTTTGATCCTCTTGCTGCTGATCATTTCCCTCTTCTTTTGAAATGGCTAAAAACACCACATGTTAAAGCTTGGTGGGATGCACGAGTGGAATGGACAGCGGAGTTAATTCAGAAAAAATACGAGGCTTATGTAACGGGACCTAAGTTGATGAGTGCCTATATCATTTGTCTAGAAGGCAAACCAATTGGTTACATACAATACTATAATAAGCATGATTTTCCTCGAGAGCATGACTATGCAATAGAGTTGCCAGAATCTTGTGCAGCAATAGATGGTATATTGGTGAAATCGAGTGTATAGGTCAGGGTATTGGTTCAAAAGCTTTAGAATTATTCTTAGATATTTTTGTTTTTCCTAATTTTGATGCGGTATTTGTAGATCCTGATACTGCAAATATAGCTGCATTACGCACATATAATAAGGTAGGATTTAAAATGATCAATCAAATGTGTGATGGCGAGGTTAGGTTGATGATTAAGGAAAATAGAAAAAAAATTTCAATAAAAACTGCTTCTTAGATTATACGTCCAAGAAAGATTCTATCAGTGCATTCATTTTTTCTGAAATAGGAGAATCAAATTTTTGCAATGATTCTTTTGCTTTTTGAGCGTATTGCTTTGCTATAACGAAGGATTGATCAAAGGCGTCAAGCTCATAAAGACGTTTTTGCACATTTTCAAATGTCGCATTACTTACTGTTTTATCGTTAAAACATTGATGCCAGAAAAGCTTATTTGTATCAGACTGATAGGCAAGTAAAATTGGCAAAGTCACCTTGCGTTCACGAAAATCATCGCCTACTTTTTTGCCTCGGCTCTCATCAGTATAATCAAGAACATCATCTAGTATTTGGTACATTAGTCCAAAATTTCTGCCGAATTCATATAGCTGGTAGGCTACGTCTTCGTTGGCTCCTCCTGAAAGAGCTCCTGTTTGGCAGGACGCCGCAAAAAGTGTAGCAGTTTTATACTCTATAACTTTCAAATAATCTTCAATGCTTAAACCCAGAGATTTAATGCAGCGTAGTTGGGTAATTTCCCCTTCGCTGATTTTTGATGATGCGTTTGCCAAAATATCTAAAAAGCGAATATTTTCAGTTTTGACCATCAATTCAAAAGCTCTTGCGAAAAGAAAATCACCCACAAGAATGCTTGGTTTATTTCCCCAAAGTGTGTTAGCCGTTTGTTTATCTCGGCGTAAAATTGACTCATCAATAACGTCATCATGTAAAAGAGTTGCTGCGTGGATTAGCTCGACTGCCGCAGCTAAGTAATGGCTATTTTGTGTAATAATGCCTGTTATATGGCTAGAGGCTAAACATAAAAGTGGACGTAAACGTTTTCCTCCAGCTGATATGAGCGTTGTGGCAATTTTTTCAATTAATGGCTCGCCAGTCGAAACACTTTCAAGAATTAACTTATCCACTTTATGTAAGTCATTTTGAAAGTTATTTTTTAAGTGAGGTAAAGGATCCAACGCAATTTGGGATTCTTGTAACAAATCAGCCTATCCAACCTATAACATTTTCCAGTATAATCTACCCTGTTTAACATGTCTGGGATAGCGTTTTGTGCAAGCCCTTTTAGAAAAATCAGAAAATAATAATACCTATACAGAGGATGCTCTTTTAGGTGGGCGAGTTATCATACGTCAGCCAGTACAAGGGTATAGAGTAGCTATTGATCCGTTGTTATTATCCGCTGCTATTTCTGTAGAGCCAGGTGAAAGTATCCTTGATGTTGGTGCTGGAGTTAGTGCTGCGGGATTATGTCTTGCGACTCGTTTTCCATATTGTCGAGTAATGGGAATTGAACTTCAGAAAGATTTGGTTCGCTTAGCGACAGATAATATTTTGCTGAATAATCTACGAGATCGCGTTGAAATTTTGCACGGAAATTTGCAAAATCCACCTCCGCGTTTAGCTGGAGGAAGTTATAGTCAGGTCATATCAAATCCTCCTTATTTTGAATCACATCATGGACGTGTATCTCCATTTGTCTCAAAAGCGCTTAGTAATCACGAAGAGCAATCAGGCATGGAAATGTGGTTTAAGTTTTGTCTTCTAATGTTAAAGCCCATGGGAAAAATCACATTTATTTATCGTGCTGACATGCTTGATCGACTTTTAAGTCTATTTTATGGAAAGGTTGGTAATATTAGTATTTTTCCTTTATGGCCTTCGAAAGACCAACCAGCAAAGAGAGTGATTGTTCAGGGCATAAAGGGTATAAAAGGAGGGGTAAATCTTTTGAGTGGTATGTTTTTACATAATGAAGATGGATCTTTTACCCAGGAAGCAGATGACATATTGCGTAATGGTAAATCTATATCTTTAAGTGTGCTGAATTAATTATGGTTTGTGTTGTGTATGCATGGTTTATTGCTGCGTTACTATCCGCAGGCTTTCTGTCTTTATGGAGAAAAATTGGCATAAGGGATATACCTAGTCATCGATCTGTCCATGTGGCTGCAATACCAACGGCAGCCGGTGTTTGCATCAGTTTTATCTTTTTGATTTTTTTCTTTTTGGCAGAAATTAATGTAGTTTCTCTAGAAGTGCCTCCACTAGCATCAATTATAGGATTTGTAATTCTTGCAGTTGTGGGGTTTATGGATGATTGGAAAGAATTAAGTTACAAAACAAGATTATTCAGTCATATGCTTGCTGTGGGATTAGTGCTAGTACAGCAAAATTTGAGTCCAGTTGAATATTTTTTGTGGTTTTTCATAGGCGTAAGTTTAATAAATGCATGTAATTTTTTGGATGGCTTAAATGGTTTATTAGCAAGCCAATGGTTGTTAACAATAGGATTTTTGTTAGGTGCTTTTGCACCTTTTAACAGTATTTTCTGGATTTTATGGTGCTCAATATTAGTTTATTTATTTTTTAATTTTCCAAAAGCGCGAGTCTTTATAGGTGATACAGGTAGCACAATTCTTGGATTTTCTTACCTTATAATTATTTTTTCTTTAGCGCCGAATCAACATGAGTTCCCTAGCATTATCTTACCTCATGATAGTTTTTTAATGTTTTCACTATTTCCACTTAGCGTTGCATGGTGCGATGTGGCGTTTACAATTGTGAAAAGGTTTATTGATAAGCGTTCGGTAGTTGCTTCATTTGGAGACTATGGATTTCATCACAAAGCTAAATTTTTTAATAGTCATATACTTGTTACGTTTGTTTATTTAGGTTTGAATTGTCTTTTAACTTTTTTAGCAACATTGTTGTTTTTTAATCATCAGTATATATCATCTGTATGTTGCTTTTACGCAATTATACAGTTGCTGCATTGGGGATTTATCTATCGTTTGTCGAAAAAATATATTGCTTAACTTTTGTTTTGGATATGCGTTTACTAGTATTTGGATAAAATTCAGCATAAGATTACTACATACAAGTAAGTGAATTGAAAATGAATTCTTTTCAGTTAGGGTGTTTATGTTTGGGTGCTCCTTTTATTGGGGCTATTTTTGGTTATGTAAGAGCGTTTAGTAACCACAGGTCTGGTTATTGGTTTTGTGTTGGTACGATTGCTATTAGTTTTTTTGCGAGTTGTTATCTTTTTTATCATATTGCAAACACTCATTTCTCAGAAACAGTTCATCTTTTTACGTGGATAAAATCAGAAACTATACGAATAGATTGGGGATTCCTTTTTGATTCGCTGAGCACGTTAATGATATTAATTGTTACTTTTATTTCTCTGCTGGTACACGTGTACTCAGTTGAGTATATGCGAGATGATCCTAATAAAATGAGTTTTTTTGGTCATTTAAATCTTTTTACATTCATGATGATATTGCTCGTAGCTGCTCCCAATATGTTGCAATTGTTTTGCGGGTGGGAAGGTGTGGGTTTAGCTTCTTATTTATTAATTGGATATTGGTATGAAAGACCTTTAGCCACTGCAGCATCAATTAAAGCATTTGTAATGAATAGAGTTGGTGACATTGGTATAGTACTAGCTTTGGGCGCTATTTTTACTTTTTTCCATACGCTTGATTTTGAGCTCTTCTTTTCTCTCATAGCTGAAAAAGAATCCTTACCTAGCACATTATGGATAAATATTATTTGTTTATTCCTATTGTTTGGAGCGATGGGTAAATCTGGTCAATTTGGATTACATACATGGTTACCTGATGCGATGGAAGCTCCAACACCAGTTTCCGCTTTATTACACGCTGCAACTATGGTTACAGCTGGAGTCTCTCTTATTATACGATTTAGTCCATTATTTGAGTTAGCACTGTTTGCAAAGCAAGTAATGATGTTTATTGGATTGCTCACTGGATTATTGGCGGGAGCCATTGCTTTAGCTCAGACAGATATAAAAAAAGTTATTGCTTATTCAACTTGTAGTCAGCTTGGTATGATGTTTATGGCATGCGGAGCAGGTGCGTATTCAGTTGCTTTTTTTCATTTATTTACGCACGCTTTCTTTAAAGCCTTAATGTTTCTGTGTGCTGGAAATATTATCCATGCTATGTCTCACGAGCAAAGTATTGTAAGGATGGGAGGGTTAAAAGCTTATTTGCCTTCTAGTTACTATACGATGATCATAGGAACACTCGCTTTAGTAGGAATTCCATTTTTTGCAGGTTATTATTCAAAAGATTTGATATTTGAATCAATTTATATGTCAGAAATTCCTTTCGCATATGGTTATTATTATTTGTGTTTGCTGTTAACTTTTATTACTGGGCTGTATGCGTGGCGGCTTTTATTTTTAGTTTTTCATGGAAATGTTAATGCTGATGAGCATGTAATTGCACACATTCATAAAACGAAAAAAATGATGCAGTCCCCTGTTAATATATTGGCTTTTGGTTCGGTGATTATGGGATATATTGGATTCGAGTTGCTAATTAATCAATCATTTGGTTTTTCGTGGGATAATAGCATTGTTGTTAATACCGTTAAGCATGTTGCTTTTTGGGTAAAATTACTTCCTCTTATTTTTGCAGGTACAGCACTTTTTGTTTGTTACTATGTTTATTTTAATAAGCCATCAGTTTCATTAATAATTTTAGAGAGATTTCCAAGAATCCATCAGATTTTAAAACAAAAATTATATGTTGATGAGTTGTATTCTCAAAAAATTGCTATACCGCTTACAAAATTGGGTCATTTTCTTTATAAGTCAGGTGATCGTGAGATAATTGATAGATTTGGACCAGATGGAATAGCTAAATTATCTTGCATCCTGGGAGACCACATGCGTAAGCCACAGACGGGGTACTTATTTCATTATGGTTTTATCTCTATTTTAGGAACTGTTTTGATTCTTGGGGCATATCTCTTGATACAGATGTTCCCGCAAATAGCAAAAGAGCTATCACTAGCTATGGGGCGTTTGTGAAAATACCAATTTTATCATTGATGATTCTTTTACCACTTTTAGCGGGGTTTATTTGTGCATTGGTTCGTAAAGAAAATAGTGAAAATGCTAAACGAATTGCTGGTTTTGCAAGTGGTATAAATTCAGTTTTAGCAGCTGGGTTATGGTTATATTTTGATGCTTATAATCCAGGATTTCAATTTACTGAAAAGTATCTTTGGATAAAAAACACAGGTATTGATTTCGAGCTGGGAATAGATGGTATATCTCTATTTTTTGTTATTCTGTCTACTTGGTTATCAACTCTTATGATTTTTGGAACTTGGTATTCTGTAAAAGAACGCTTGCGTGAATACACTATATCTTGCTTGACGTTACAAGCCTTCATGATCGGTAGTTTTGCTGCTACTAATTTATTTGTATTTTATATTTTTTTTGAAGGCATTCTTATACCTATGTTTTTAATTATAGGTATTTGGGGGGGAGAGAACAGAGTTTACGCGACTATAAAGTTTTTTCTTTATACGTTATTTGGTTCCGTGTTTATGTTATTAGCTATTTTGAAACTTTATACAGAAGCCCAGACGCTAAGCTTTGTTGATTTACAAGATTTTCATATTGGTTTTTCCTTGCAGGTCCTGTTGTTTTTAGGTTTTGCTAGCTCATTTGCAATTAAAATCCCTATGTGGCCAGTACATACATGGCTACCAGATGCGCATGTGGAAGCTCCTGCTGGCGGATCGGTTATTCTAGCTGGTGTCCTATTGAAAATGGGAGGATATGGCTTTATACGTTTTTGTTTGGTGCTTTTTCCGGATGCTAGTCATTTATTTGCGCCTTATATATCCATATTAAGTGTTATAGCGATTGTTTGGTCGTCATTAATCGCCTTTGCTCAAACAGATATAAAAAGATTAATTGCTTATTCATCTATTGCTCATATGGGAATTGTAACTCTGGGGATCTTTTCTTTTAAAATAAATGCTTTAATTGGTTCTGTTATACAAATGATTAGTCATGGTCTTGTATCGTCTGCCCTCTTTTTTGGTGTGGGGATGCTCTATGATCGTTTTCATACACGTGATTTAAGTCATTTTGGTGGATTACTAAAGATAATGCCTGGTTTTAGTATTATGTTTATAATATTTTCATTTGCATCCATTGGGTTACCTTTTACCTCAGGGTTTGTAGGTGAAATTTTAATTCTTATTGATAGCTTTTCGGTTAGGCCTGTTATGACTGCATTTGCTTGTTTGGGAATGGTGTTAGGGGCTGCATATATGTTGAATCTTGTAAGTAAGGTGTTCTACGGAAAGCTCTCTACTAAATTGGGTCTTGATTCCAGATTAGATATTAATGACTATGCATTGCACTTAAGCTTAAAGCCTTTTGAAAAATATGTATTGATAAGCTTGGCAGCTGCTATTATTACACTTGGAATATATACAAAACCCATCATGGCCCCCATTCGTAGAACTATGCAGCAGCATTATACGGAGCATACTAATATAAAGCCGATACAAATAGATAATAAGGTTAGGCTGCGACATGCTAGGTAATATTTTAAAATCTATCCCAGCTGTTCCCGAGCTTATCTTATCAATAAGTGCTCTTATCTCTTTAATGATAGGTGCATTCAGGCAAAAGAAAATTGAACGCCTTACAATAGGTACTATTATTCTTGGCTTAATATTTTTGTGTGTTCTCTTACTTCTTTCTGATAAGTCCGAACAATTCTTTTGGAATAGTCTTTTTATTCACATGTCTTTTTCTGTTTGTTCAAAAATTATTCTATACAGCGTGTCTGCTATTGCACTTTTTTGCCTATTTTCATTCTTGAGTGAGTACAAAATCAAACAATTTGAATGGCTTCTTGTGGCAACATTTTCAATCATAGGTGGATCTGTAGCACTTTCTTCTAATCATTTTTTGACTTTATTTATTGGCTTAGAAATGAGCCATTTGAGTCAATATATGCTTGTGGCAGCAGATAGAGATAATCAACAAAGTAGTGAAGCTGCTGTTAAATTTTTTACAATTGGTGCAATTAGCACAGGCTTTATGCTTTTTGGAATGAGCCTTATTTATGGTTTTACAGGTACGAACTTTTTTAACACGCTGTACTATTTCTTTGAAACCTATGTGAATAATTTTGAACATGCCGGAGCAATTGTTGGGATGTTTTTTGTTTTAATGGGGTTGTGTTTTAAGCTCCCTGTTGCTCCATTTCATACATGGATTCCAGATGTGTATCAAGCAGCTCCTTTACCTGTTGTTTTGTTTATTGCTTCTATTCCAAAAATTATCACGGTATTTAGTTTGCTTCATCTTTTAACGTATCCGTTTCACGGTATTTTTACTTATTGGCGATATCTGCTTGTTGGACTTGCTGTTTTATCAATGATTTGGGGGTCATTGGCTGCCCTTCGTCAGCAGAATCTAAGAAGAATGTTTGCTTATAGTTCTATGTGTGATATGGGATTCCTTCTCATGGGTCCTGCAATGGGTGGTGAATTTGGGTTAAGTTCAGCAATTATTTATGTGATTTTTTATGCGCTAAATATGTTGGGGGTCCTTTCTTTGCTTATTATATTTGAAAGAAATTTTAAGCCTATAAATGATATTCGAGATCTTAGTGGTATTATGCATAATATGCCTATGCTGGGTAGTATATTTTGCCTTTTGATCTTGTCATTTGCTGGTATTCCGCCATTGCCTGGCTTTTTTGCTAAAATCTATGTGCTAGAAAGTGTTATTACAAGATCAGCTTATTTTGTTGGAATAATTGCTGTATCTGTAACTGTTATAAGCGCTGCATACTACTTGAATGTTTTAAGGTTTTTTGTATTGAACCAGTCTGTTTTGAAAATGAATAAGATTCATTCAGTAAGAAAGTATGTTGTGAAAATTCTTATAGTATTCATTTTTGCTATTTTATGCGGAATGGTTATTTTTCCTTTTAAGCTTTTAGAGCTTGCTCAGTCTATGGCGGCTTCGGTTTTGTTTCAGTAATATTTACTAAGAAATAGTCTGTATTTTAGAAGCTATAAGCGCATGAAGTTCTTCGGGATCTTCAAATTGTAAGTCGACGTTAAAAACAGAAATTTTCTTTTTAAAATGCTCTGGAATGCGTAAAAAATCTTTAGCAGTGGTTATTAAATCAATTTTTCTACGGATAGTCATTTTTAATAAACGTTCCATTTCTGGAATTGTATAAGGATGATGATCAGGAAATGGAATAAAACGCTTTACTTCAAAACCATAATCTTGAAGAGTGCGGTTGAATTTTTCAGGATATCCGAGTCCCGCAAAAGCAATGACAGGTCTTGGTTGTACTGTGCCAACGGCAGTCATATGAGCTCGTGTTGCTTGAGGAATGCCTTTTGGTAAATCTTCGTTACCTATAGCGATAGTTAAATTTGTTTTTTGTACTCCTCGTTGCGGTGATTCACGTAATGGTCCAGCGGGAAAAACAAGTCCATTCCCAAATCCTTGTAGTGTATCAACTACTAAGAAGCTCAAATCTTTATGCAAGCTATTATTTTGTAAGCCATCATCCATAATGATAACGCTAGCGCCGTGACTGATGGCAAGTTTTGCCGAGAGCACTCTGTCTTGTCCTGCCCAAGTTGGTGCTTTTTCTGCTAATAATAAGGCTTCATCACCAACTTGCAGATAATTATGTTTTTGCGAGTCGACTCGGATGGAATCTTTAATAACGGCTCCATATCCTCTACTTAAGATATGAGGAGTATGATTCATTTGTTTTAATATATCGACTAAAGCTAAAACGGTGGGAGTTTTTCCTGCTCCTCCCATAACGAGATTACCAACACAAATAACAGGCACGGAAACTTTCTGAGTTTTTGTGCGTTTGGCATACCATAAACTTGCATACTCATACACCCATGCAATAGGGCGAAGAGAGCGGCTTAACATATTATTTTGTCGCCAAAATTTAGGAGCTAAAAAAAACATTTTTTCACTTAATTTTTTTGAAAAATGGACGAAACATAAACACTACTCACTAACATTATATCACATCCAAGCAAAATCATTAGACTATTTCCACTCATTGTTTGTAAAAAATCTATTAGGAAGATGAAAGGAGCCGTTAACAAGGGAAGCCAACCTAAGAGTAATTTAAAAGGATTTGAATCGGAATTAATAGTAAGAATGCAAGCAATGCAAGAACTAAGTGTTATCCATTGCGAAAATACAATAAGTGACTCGTTAAATCCTGTGCCTAGAAAGAACAATGTTAAAGTCATTGGTAAAAGTGTGCTAATCCATATGCTAATAGATTTTGCAAAAGCATAGGCAAGAGAATGAAGGCCATTGTAGCGGCAATGATCAAAAAAACCATCTACAGTATCTTCGATATGCAAAGAAAATTGTTGATAAACAGTTATAATTGCGCCTATTAACAGCATTGTTATTGGCTCAATATTTATCCCTAAAATATGAAGAATTACGATAATCCATAAAAAAAGAAGAGGTGCTTGCAAGAAATGCTGGCGATGAGCCAGAACAGAAATTATACAAGCACTACGAAATGTCATGACTTATTGAATGATTTTTCAAATTTTTTACGATCATTTGGATCTAAAATTGCTTTGCGAATACGAATAGATTTTGGTGTCACTTCAACACGCTCGTCTTCCTCAATATAAGTAATGGCTTGTTCTAATGTCATTATTTTAGGGGGGGATAAGCGAATTGCTTCGTCTTTTCCAGAAGCGCGTACGTTAGTAAGTTGTTTTGCTTTTAGGGGGTTTATTTCAAGGTCATTATCTCGATTATTTTCACCAATGATCATGCCTTCATAAACTTTAGTGCCATGCTCAACAAACATAATGCCGCGATCTTCAAGTTTCCATAAAGCATACCCAACTGCTTCACCCGTACCATTAGAAATAAGCACTCCATTTATGCGCCCTTCGATAGTACCTTTAAATGGAGCATATCCATGAAATAGACGATTCATTACACCAGTTCCGCGTGTAATTGTAAGAAATTGCCCATGAAAACCAATGAGGCCTCGTGAAGGTCCATGGAAAACAATTCGAGTTTTTCCACCACCTGATGGGAACATGTCTTGCATTTCTGCTTTACGTAAGCTTAAGGCTTCAACAACAGTGCCTACGTATTCTTCGTCTACATCAATAACAATTTCTTCAATTGGCTCAAGCTTTTGACCTGTTGCTTCATCGACTTTATATAATACTCGAGGACGACTGATTGAAAGCTCAAATCCTTCACGGCGCATGGTTTCAATTAATACTCCAAGCTGGAGCTCTCCTCGACCAGCCACTTCGTATGCATCGCCATCTGATGTTTGAGTAATACGAATAGCTACATTTCCTTCAGCTTCACGCATTAAGCGATCACGCAGTACACGAGACGTAAGTTTTGTGCCTTCTTGACCTGCTAAGGGTGAATCATTTATTGAAAATGTCATTGCTAAAGTTGGGGGGTCAATAGGCTGAGCCTTAATTGGTTGCGTAACGTCTAAGGCGCAAATTGTGTCTGCAACAGTACTTTTTTCAAGGCCTGCTACCGCAATAATGTCACCTGCTTGAGCTTCATCAACAGCGATGCGTTCTAGTCCTCGAAAACTTAGTAATTTTGCAATACGTCCTTGTTCAACCTGTTCTCCTAGTTGATTAAAAACGCGAATAGGGGTGTTAATTTTTATGCTTCCTGTCTCAACGCGTCCTGTTAAAATACGCCCAAGATAAGGATCATATTCCAAAGTTGTTACAAGCATAGAAAATGGACCCTCTGCTTTTTGGCGAGGAGCTGGAACATGTCTTGTGATCTCTTCAAACATAGGGGTAAGGTTTTCTTGTGGCTCACTAAGTTCTTTTATAGCCCAACCATTTCTTCCTGAGGCGTATAGTATAGGAAAGTCTAGCTGTTCATCGGATGCATCCATTGCCACAAACAGATCAAAAATCTCATTTAAAACTTCTTCGGGACGTGCATCTTGTCGATCAATTTTGTTAATCACAACAATTGGGCGCAACCCAAGTTTTAAAGCTTTACCAAGTACAAATTTTGTCTGTGGAAGTGGTCCTTCAGCAGCATCTACCAAAATTACAACACCATCAACCATACTTAAAATACGTTCAACTTCACCGCCAAAATCAGCGTGACCAGGGGTATCGACAATATTAATACGGTAGTCATTCCAGGTTAAAGAGGTGCATTTAGCAAGAATAGTAATGCCGCGTTCACGCTCAAGGTCATTGCTATCCATAGCGCGCTCGGCAACTTGCTGGTTAATGCGGAAAGTGCCGCTTTGTTTTAAAAGATTATCCACTAGAGTTGTTTTTCCGTGGTCAACGTGAGCAATAATAGCAATGTTACGAAGCTGCATTTTTCTTATTTTTTATTTGTTACGAAGTCGAATTATATATTGTTTAGAAGAGAAATTCAAAGAAAAACTGGAAATATGCATGAATTATAAAATTTGCGCGATAAATATTTTAAGGGGCTGTGCTAGATTTCAATCTTTTTTCAAAATTTAAAACATCAGCTAAAAAAGTTTTTTAGGTTGATTATGAATAATTATTGCATAAATCTTTTGACAAAATTTCTATTTCATGGCATTCCCAAACAAAGGGAATTTTTTTATAAGGAAAAAAGTGGCTGAATTATCTTGGGGAGTGAAGCGTACTTGTGCTGCATGTGGTGCTCGTTTTTATGATCTTCGTAAATCTCCTGCGATTTGTCCAAAGTGTGGGGCAACGTGTGAACTTCATACAACTATCCGTGGTAAACGTGAACGTACTGCTGTAAAAGAGGCAGTATTGCCGTTGGATGACTTTGATCTAGCGTTGGTGGATAGCGTGGATCCAGTAGTGGCTGATCCGGCCTTGCTAGAAGAAGAGGAAGATCCAGGATTTGGTGACCTTCCTGCTGATTTAGACGAAGACGTCCACTAAATATATTGAGGTCGTATAAAAAGCGGCCGCTTTCTAAGAATATTTCAATTAATCGTGATATTCTACACGTGTGAGAGTAAGACCATTAGGCGGGGCAGTTTGTCCCGCTTTTGTTCTGTCTTTTGCGTCACGAATTTGAATAAAATTTTCTATGCTAATGGTTTCAGAGCCTACTGCTTTTAGAGTTCCTATCATGATGCGTACTTGATGGTGTAAAAATGATGGAGCCTTAATAGTGGCTACAATTATCTCGTCATGACGTTTAACGAAAAATTGTGAAAGAGTTTTAATAGGGCTTTTGCTTTGACACTGGCTGTCACGAAAAGAAGAAAAATCATAAGTACCTACAAGGTGTTGTGCTGCCTTATTCATAAGATCTGCGTTGAGTTTTTGTGTTACATGCCAAACTTTTTTATCCCAAACGGCTGGTGCTGCTCTATTAAGAATAGAATATTGGTAAAAACGACAACTAGCGCCGTAGCGTGCATGAAAATTCTGATCAACTTCTTCACAAGCAACGACAGAGAGCCCTTTAGGAATCAAAAAATGATTAAGAGCTGCTTGAAGTCGATAAGGATCATGTGGATAGTCTAAATCCGCATGAGCTACTTGTCCTGTTGCATGAACGCCTGTGTCAGTGCGGCCTGCGCCGTGCACAGTGACTGAATGTTTTGTAAGAAAAGCCAATTGGTCTTCTAGTGTTTGTTGTGCTGTTGGCTTCAGTAGCTGACGTTGCCAGCCAAAAAATTGAGAACCATCATACTCAAGGATAAATCGATAACGTTTCAAAATACTCAGAAGTCTAAAATTGGTGGGCCCTGAAGGATTCGAACCTTCGACCCCCTGATTAAAAGTCAGATGCTCTACCGACTGAGCTAAGGGCCCTAAGACATATCTATACGTTTATAATTAATTAGCGGTTGAAGGTCAACCTTTTTTCTGGCATGAAGGAAGTTATGAGCTTTAAGGAATTGTTAAAGTTCCTTAAGTTACCATTGAAAGCATATAAGGTTAAAGAAAATATACGGATGCGCTATATTCGATTTTTGAAAACATTAAATCCAAGCCAAGCAATCTTAGCTGCTTTAGCTATTGTTATTTGCTTTTTAATGTTGTGGTTTGTTTCTTTAAGAGTGGGTAAGCCTCTCACTCGCTCGATTTGCATTGCAGCAATGAGCACTGACAGATCTGTTGATCGTGAACAAAGAGTACGTGTTATTGAGGCACAAACAGTAAATCTTGGTACAGTTAGCAGACGTATTAATACGGTCGGGCATTTACGAGCAAATGCTATGGTGGTTATTAAATCTGAACTTTCAGGTCGTATTGCTGAAATATTGTTCACAGAAGGTGGCAATGTCAAAAAAGGTGATTTGATTATTCGTTTTGAAGATGCGGAATATAAAGCTGCTGTACAAATTGCTGAAGGTGAGTTAGAGCACGCAAAATCTAGTTTTGAACGTATTGCTAAATTGCATGCACAAAAAGCAGCAAGTGATAAACAACTTGGTGAAGAGAGTGCAAGGCTAAAAATGACAGAAGGTAAACTTTTGCAAGCAAAAGCGAATCTTGAGAAAGCAAATATTAGGGCTCCATTTGATGGTGCTATAGGAATTATCAATATAAGTTCAGGTGCCTTTGTGCAGGGGGCTACAGAGCTTGTAACGATTGTCGACAATAAAGCGGTCAAGGTAACATTTAAGGTTCCTGAAAAAAATATTCATGATGTTGGAGCAGGCCAAGTAGTTGAGGTCAAGGTAAGTGCGTTTAAAGACCAAGTATTTACAGGTATGATAGAAGCTGTTGATGCTAAAGTTGAGCAGGAAAGCCACAGTATTCAAGTTAAAGGTGTGATTCCAAATCCTGATAATTTATTACGTGATGGTCTATTTGCAAATGTAAGCTTAATTGTTGGTGAAAAAGGCAATGCCATGACTGTTGATGAATCATCAGTAGATCGTATTGGTGAAATTGAGTATGTGTGGGTGGTTGAGAGAGGGCGTGCTGAAAAACGTCGCGTCCTAACCGGAGCACGTGAAAATGGACAAGTTGAAATTGTTGCTGGCTTACAGCCTGGACAAATTGTTGTAACTTCTGGGCAGATAAAACTTAGTGATGGTGCAAAGGTTAAAATTTCCAACATGCCAGATCCATCTGTAAAAATAATGTTATAGTGGGGCGCAATGCGTATTTCCGAAGTTTGTATTGAACGTCCGGTTTTTGCATGGGTGATGACGCTTATTCTGGTGCTTTTAGGTATGGTTGGTGCTTATAGGCTTCCTTTGCAAGCATTGCCGACAGTTGCTAATACAACAGTTACTATTGAGTCCTCGTTGCCAGGTGCAAGCCCTGAAGTTGTTGAAACAACGCTCACTCGTGTTATTGAAGATGCCGTTTCAAGCATTGAAGGTGTTGATCAAATTGAATCGATCAGTAATTCAGAAGAATCAAAAGTTATAATTGTTTTCCGCCCAGAAAGAAAAAGTGAAGATGCTGTTAACGATATTCGTGATCGTCTCGCTAAGAGCCAAGATCGACTTCCGCAGGAAGCATCACAACCAATTTTGACCAAATCTCGTGCAGATGACAAAGCCATTATTACCTTAGCGTTAACTTCTGCAACGCTTGATACAGGAGAATTGCACGATTTTGCAAAGCGTGAATTAGAAAAAGACCTAGAAGCAGTTGGTGGGGCTGCTCGTGTTGATATTTTAGGTGCTAGCGAATATGTAATGAGAATTTATTTAAATCCTTTAAGTTTGGCTGCTTATGGGATAACTGTTTCTGAGGTGCTGCATCAGGTAAAAAAGCAAAACATTGAAAAACCTGCTGGAAAGCTTGTTTCAAAAGACCGTGAATATTCAATTACAACTATTGCTTCCTTGGAAAAACCTGAGGAATTTGAAAATATGGTCGTAGCTCCAAGAAAAGACTTTTTAGTAAGGCTACGTGATATTGGTCGTGCTGAAATTGATTCAGACGATAAAAAAACAAAAACCTATTTCAATGGAAAAGCAGGTATTAGCATCGGTGTTGTTAAACAGTCTAATGCTAATCCTATTGAAGTTGCGCGTGGGGTAAAGGCGGTTGTTGATAGAGTTAAAAAGAATTTGCCTGATACAATTACTATTCATATTGCAAGTGACTCAACAACTTTTATTGAGCGGTCTATTCATGAGGTCTATCGTACTCTTTTTGAAGCAACCTTATTGGTTATTTTAGTTGTTGTTTTCTTTCTAAGATCAGTTCGTGCGTCAATTATTCCTTTGGTAACAATTCCAGTTTCTTTAATAGGTGCATTATTTTTAATGTATTTACTTAATTTTACGCTCAATTCACTGACCTTGATGGCGATGGTTTTGGCGATTGGTTTAGTGGTGGACGATGCCATTGTTGTGCTTGAGAACGTGCATAGAAATCGTGAATTAGGCATGACGCCATTTGAAGCGGCTTATAAGGGTATTAAAGAAATTAGTTTTGCAATTGTTGCGATGACGTTAACGCTTGTTGCAGTCTATGCACCAGTTTCTTTGGCAACAGGGCGTATCGGTAAGTTCTTAGTAGAATTTTCTATTACGCTTGCTGGGGCTGTTTTATTGTCTGGATTTGCAGCGCTTACTCTCTCACCTATGATGTGTGCCCGTCTGTTAGGGGATGAAGAACATGCAAAAAAAGAAATAGACACAGCAAAAAACGTTTCGTATTGGAGCAAATTTAAAGAGTATTTCTTTACAGAAACTTGGATGATTAATTTAGAAACTCGCTATGAACGCATTTTGAATATTTTAATGCCAAAGCGATTAATTGTTGCGCTAGGTGCAATTGGTATTGCTTGTTTAGGGTACGTAACCTATCAATATCTACCTGCAGAAACAACACCCTATGAAGATCAAGGGATTATTAAAATTGAAGGCCAATCACCTCAAAGCGCGACTATTGCTTATACTGAGCGTTACATTAAAATATTAGACGAGGCTATTGGCAAAATTCCAGAAGTTGAACGGCGTGTTATCACCATTACGAATCCGTCTTTTGAAGGAAGTATAGTTCTTAAAAATAGTTCTGAGCGCCATAGAAACACAGAAGAAATTGCTACAGCCTTAAGAGAAGCTATAGAGCCAATTACCGGCATTCAAGTAAAAATTGATTCGGGTTCAAGTGGTGGTGGCGGCAGTGAAAGTGGCCGTGTTGTTGATTTTGTTATTCGTGCTAATAAGCCCTTTCAAGAATTACAAGCTATGTCTGGGAATCTACAAATGGAACTGCATGCTGCAGGGTATTTTCAAGGCATGTTTAGCGATTATCGAGGGGATGTAGCTGATTATACGGTTACTGTTTTACGTGATAAACTTTCCTCGTTGAATATTGAGCCAGACGCTATTGCTGAAACAATTTCTGCACTGATTAAAGGTAAAAAGGCTGAGAAATTTAAGAAAAATAACAAAACTTATGATGTCATGGTTCAGGTTGAAAATGAGTCTCGTCAAAGTCCTGAAGATATTACAAATTTATTTGTGAAAGCAGGAGATAAAGAAGGCACACTAGTGCCTTTATCAGAGCTTGTGGTTGTGAATTCTAGGGCGGGGCCTGTTGAAATACGTCACACAAACCGCGCGCGTTCAGCGATGATCTCTGGGCTTTTAAAGCCAGAATACAGTATGAAGGACGGCATTAGAATTGTTGAAAGCATTGCAAAAGACTTAACAACAACAGATTACCGCATTGATTTTATGAATGAAGCGAAACGATTTTTGACAGAAGGCCCAATGATGGCGCTTGTTTTTGGATTAGCGATCGCATTTATTTATCTAATCATGGCTGCACAATTTGAGAGTTGGCGTGACCCATTTATCATTATGTTAAGTGTGCCACTATCACTTACTGGCGCTGTAATCACGTTAGCTTTTTTACATGGTGGTAGTTTAAATCTGTACTCAAATATTGGGTTAATTACGCTTATTGGACTAATTACTAAGCACGGAATTTTGATGGTGACCTACGCGAATCAAATGCGTGATGAAAAAGGTGTTGGTATTGAAGAAGCAATTATACAATCCTGTAAGATTCGTTTACGCCCGATTTTGATGACAACTTGTGCAATGGTGCTAGGTGCTTTGCCTTTGGCGCTTGCGGCGGGTGCAGGCTCTGAAAGCCGTAGACAATTGGGATGGGTTATTGTCGGAGGCATGACAATTGGTACGTTATTTACTCTTTTCGTAGTTCCTGCATTTTATAGTTACTTTACGAAAAAGCAGCGAGAAATGTTAAAAATAAGTGTTGCCTAACATTTTTGACAACAAGTTTTTAAAAAATAAAATTCACTATGAACATCCAGTTGTTGTTGAGCTACAAAACTTACTCAATCAAACTTTACAGGAACGTTTAAGTCTATTTTCAAGAAATTTTTCATTCAAAGTACTGCATGAATTAACTCATTGCAGAGTTGCTGATAACTTTATAGAAATCGATCCAGAGATTCTTCCATTTAAGCATCACAGCTTTGACCTTATTTTTAGTGCAGGGCCATTAATGCTCACAAATGATATTCCTGGAGTATTAAAGCAATGGTATGCAGCATTAAAGCCCGGAGGGGTTTTTATGGCAGCTTTTATCGGGGAAGACAGCCTAGCAGAATTAAAAAATTGTTTTTTGAGTGTAGAAGAAGCTTATAGGCTTCCTCATCATCTTCGTTTTTTTCCCACAGTTGCTACTAAAGATGCTGGCATGCTTATGCAGCGTGCAGGATTTCATTTGCCAACTGCCGATCGTACTCGCCATGTTTTTAAGGTAAGTACCTTGTTTGAGCTTTTAAAAGCTATAAAGGCAATGGGAGGAAACTTATTGCATAACAAATCAAAATCGCAACTTACAAAGGAATTTTTAAAAGCAGTTGAAGTTGAGTACTTCAAGCGTTATCCTCACAGTGATAAGCTCATTGTTACTGTCGACATTATTTGTATGTCTGGTTGGGCGATCGAGTATTATGGCGACGAGAGAATACAACAAAACACACGAAAGAGTATGGGATATTTATGATAAAAACAACAACGCTTGCAAATGGTTTAAGAATTGCTAGCGATACCATAGAGCATGTAGAAACAGTAGCTCTTGGAGTATGGTTAAATATTGGAACTCGTCATGAAAAAAAATCAGAAAATGGAATTGCTCATATGCTGGAACACATGGCATTTAAAGGCACAACAAACCGTACGGCACTAGATATATCAAAGGCTATTGAAGATGTGGGGGGATACATGAATGCCTACACATCTCGCGAAATGACAGCTTATTATGTAAGGGTGCTGCGTAAAGATGTTGAGCTTGCTGTGGATATTCTCTCTGATATTTTACAAAACTCTGTATTTGATGCTGCTGAATTTGAGCGAGAGCAGGGCGTTGTATTGCAAGAAATTGGACGTTCAAACGACACACCAGACGACGTTGTGTTCGATTATTTTCAAGAAACATGTTTCGGTGATCATCCTATGGGATGGGCAACTTTGGGTACAGAAGATATTATTAAATCTCTTACACCGAGTGCTGTAAAAGCGTATATGGATCGTCATTATGGCGTAAAAAATATGGTATTTTCTGCAGCTGGTCGTGTTGACCATGCTCACTTGTGTGAGCTTGTTGATAAATATTTCACTAAAATCACTGATAAAGGTGATCAAACTCCACTACCAGCTAATTATGTCGGGGGAGATTTTAGGCAAGTAAAGGATTTAGAACAGGTGCACGTAGTACTTGGATTACCTACTGTTAATATGTTTGATCCAGCTTACTATGATTACATGATTTTGGCTTCTATTTTAGGCGGAGGGATGGCGTCACGACTATTTCATGAAATTCGTGAAAAACGCGGGCTTGTTTATACAATTTCAGCTGATCAATACAGTTACACAGATGTTGGTATGATGACAATTTATGCTGGAACTAGCCCTAAGGAAGTAGAGCAATTGTTGCCTGTTGTGTGTGCTGAGCTTAAAAAAGCAATAAATACAATTACTGATGAAGAAGTTAATCGTGCAAAAAATCAAATGCAGGCAGGGCTTTTAATGGGGCTTGAGAGCACTTCTCATCGTTGTGAGCGTTTAGCAAAACAAATGCACTTATTTAACCGTCCAATTCCAATGGAAGAAATTCTTGAAAAACTGAATCGTGTAAGTGTGCAAAGTGTTCAAGCAGCATGTAAGGCAGTACTAGCAAGTAAACCAACGCTTACAACTCTTGGGTTGGTTGACCATGTTATGAGCTACGACGATCTTGTTGCTAGTTTAGCTGCGTGAGTTTGAATTTTAATTATTTAAGCTCTAGTATAAGCTTTAATAGCTTTAAAGTGGTGTCGCCCTTGATTCATTTGACCTTTTAATACAATAAGCTCTTTCTCAGCTTGAATAAACTTATGCTGTACAAAATCTTTTAGCTCTTTAAGTGAAGAAGTTACTGTATTTTGATCATTTGTAGGTAGCATTTTGCATTGTTCTATAAGTTTTTGAAGGTCAGTTTCTATTGCATTAAAATGTGCATCGGTTAGTGCGAGAATTTCGCTTTTATCGTCCATAAGTTTGATGGTTTCATCTGGCCATCCATCTAGTCTTTGTTGCAAAATTTTTATTTGTAGTTGAATATTTTCAATAGCCATATCTTTCCCCTTATTTTAGTTTATGTTGCTAATTTCTACACCGAAGGCAACAGGTTGCTGAAATTCTTTCATAACAACTTGACCGCGTATACTTACGTAGAGACGTTGGCTTTGACCATCAAAGTGATCAAGAGAAACTTTTACTTTTTGAAGGCGTGGTTCAAAATAATTAATAGCATTTTCAAAAAGTTCACTAATGCGTACCCATTGAGTTTTATCAGCTGGATCTATAGACGTAAAGTCAGGAATTCCATACATCCAAGGTAGTCCTAATCCATACTCTTGAGCACGATAGAAGCTGTAAATTTTTGCTGTAGAGCTAAGGCGTGTATTTAGTAAACGTGAAACTTCATTAACAATGGATTCTAGAACTTGTGCGCGATTAAGCAGAATTTTCTTTGGGTGTTCTCTTGATGCATCGAGATCATCATCAATCAATCTGTCAAAAAAAGGAAGTTTGCTACCCTTTTTAGGTTTTGGTTCAGGCTTGTTTAAGAAAGTACTAGAACTCTTAACTTGTGATTTAGCAGAAATGCTCATTTAACAAACGAACGAAGCCAATACGACCATTATGTAGTTTTATTTACAATAAAATCAATTCCAAAAAACTAAGGTTACGATTACGTGCTCGTATTTTTTACAAAGTCTATGAGGAAAACTTTTTGTCCGGATGCTTTTCCATCAGCGCCATAAGCAGATCGTTTGATTTGCATTTGTTTGGCTTTAAAACGAATAGTAACACAAGGTGTTGCTGCTGATTGGATGAAAAAGAATGTGCTTACAATTTGCACATTTGCAAAGTCCCATTCTTCAATGGGAACACTGTGAGAACTTATATTTCCAGTTTTCATAAACGTTATATTTACTGCTTGACCATTGGCAATAGCTTGTATAGCTGTAATATCAACATCACTACATGGTAAAGCAAATTCAATTTCATCCATACCCAGCATTGCAGAAGAATTGGTTGCAGAGTTAGATACATCACCACTTTCATGGCGCCAAACATTCATCTTTAAACCACTAATAACAGCCCATTCGGTATAACTTGTAACTTGACTGCTGGTAATTTTATTTCCTAAATAAACAATTTGGGCGAATAAATCTGCCGAAGAAGACTTTGCTCCATCTCCGTCAGTAACCATTCTTGTCGTTACATTATCCATGTTCATAATTGAAACAGACATATCTTATCTCCTTATGCAGGTGGTGCTGGTAGTTTTGCAACTAGACGGATTGAGACCGTTAAATCTTCAAGTTGAAAATGTGGTCTAATATAAGCAACTGCTGTATATGAGCCAGGCTGCCCAGGAATCTCAAATACATCAATCCTCGCTTCACGAAGCGGGTATTTAGCTTTAATTTCTTGTGGCGCACCGTCGTTTAGTAGCACATACTGCGCAATCCACGTATTTAGATAATGCGAAACATTATCTTTTGACATAAAGCTGCCGATTTTGTCACGCATGATAACTTTGATGTAATGAGCAAACCGTGAAGCTGCCATTATATAAGGGAGTCTCGCGGAAAGATTTGCATTCGCTGTAGCATCGTCAAGGTTATACTTCTTTGGTTTTTGCGATGTTTGTCCGCCGAAGAATGCTGCGTAATCAGTCCCTTTGCAATGACACAAAGAAATAAATCCATTTTCACTTAATTCTTTTTCACGACGATCTGTAATGCTTACTTCTGTTGGGCATTTTAATGCAACATCACCATCAGGAGTTTTAAAGGTATACGGAGGAAGTCCTTCAACAATTCCACCACCTTCAACACCGCGAATTGCTGCTGTCCAACGGTATAAGCTAAACGCATTACACATCCGTTCTGCTAGTACAAAAGCTGCATTACCCCAGCAGAAAAATTTACTGTCAGCTATGCCGACATCTTCTTTAAAGTTTAAGCCTTCAACTGGGCATGTGTCTGGCCCATATGGTAAACGCATTAGTACTCTAGGTAATGCTAAACTTACATAACGTGAATCTGGTGCGCTTCTGAAACTATGCCACTTTACCAGCTCTAGACTATCCATCACTTTACTTAAATCTCTAGGAACTCCTAGATGTTCAAAACTATCTAAATCGAAAAGCATAGGATGAGCTGCGCTTATGAATGGAGCATGTGCAGCAGCTGCAACACCAGAAATTTTCTCTAATAAATCCATATCCATCGGTGATCTACCAAATTCAAAGTCACCAACTAAACAAGAATAAGGATGTCCACCGAAAGTGCCATATTCTTCTTCATAAACTTTTTTAAATAACTGGCTTTGATCAAATTCGACAGCTTTATCCAGATCATTTTGCAATTCTTGGCGAGTAAGATTTAATAATCTCAACTTTAAGTGCTCGCCTGTTTCAGCTTTATATACTAGGTAAGATAATCCTCTCCATGCACCTTCTAGCTTTAAGAAATCAGGATGATGCATAATTTCATTGAGTTGATTTGTTAAAAGATTATCAATTCGGTCCATGTGGTAAGCTAAGTAATGACTTGGTACTTTTGGCTCATTCTCATCAGGTACTGCAATTTGTTTCAAAAATTCCTGCAAGATATTAAGAACAATTGGTTTTTGAGATTCATCACGAACCATTTTCCCATCTGTCAAAAGTTTACTAAGATCATCACCTGAGCCGGCAGTAATTTGATCGGCTAAAGCTTTTTGTTTTGTAGCGTCAGCCATAATATCGGAAAGCATTTCAGAAAGTGTATCATTGCCATCAAGCTTGTTCATTAAGTCTTTTAGATGACAGCGAGAATCGTATAATTTGCTTAGATCATCAACTCTTTTAACAATATTTAATGGTTCAAAATCTTCAATTGCTGCAAAAAATAACTCAATCGAGGTCTCTGTTTTATCTGCGCTTAGTTTATATGGGACAGTGATTGCTAAGCGAGGTTTGATAGACTCTAAAACTTGAGGAAAATTGTCACGGTCAATTTCAACAAATTTTCTTTCTTTTAAAGCTGGAAGGGGGTCAACTAAATGGCCAGATAAATCTGCAAGAATGCCTACAACAAAAGGTAGCTCTTTCATCTCAATAGCGTCACCAATTTCAACATCATAAGTAATCTGGACGCGTGGTGGGCGAACCCGGTCGAGCTTATGCTGAATACTTTCGACCATAATTTATTCCTCATTTATACATTGCTTTGGGTACAATTCACCCAATGATCCTTACAATCATTAAAACGAAACTTTATTAAAATTTCGTTAAAATCCAGATACTTTTTTAACCATTTGTTTTTTATTACGGCTAGACGAATATTATATTTGGCTCTATGTTTGAATTGTTGCGGATGATTTAGAAAAAAATGAAAAAAAAATATATTTGCTGGGTATGTGTTGATGCCTTGAAGATTGGGACTTGGAAGCAAGCAGAAGCATTAGCGTCAAAATGGCTTGGAATTTATGAGAAAAAACCAATTCAACTGCCTGTTTGGTGCCGTTGGATGCCATCTAAAGTATTTATAATTTTGCCTGAATTTTTAAAAAACTTAGCGATAAAAAATTTAAAACAACCATTACCTGATGTTATTGTTGCTGCGGGGCGTCAAGCGATGCTTGTGGCACTTGCATTGCGACACAAGGTCAAAACTATTGTTCTAATGGATCCAGGCATTTCCTCTTCTTACTTTGATGCCGTCGTGGCTCCTGTCCATGATCAGTTAGAAGGGAAAAATGTTATTTGCACTCAAGGTGCTATTCATGGAATTCAACCGCAAGAGCTTATTTTTCCGGAATATTTAAAAAAATATTCTTCCCCAAGAGTCGGCGTTCTACTAGGAGGAGATAGTATTCATGGTGTATATGAAGAAAGCTTGGCTATTAAGATGGCAAACGATTTGAAAGCGTTTGCAAACAAAAAATCTGATTTAGGAAAAATTAATTTAATTATTACGCCGTCACGTCGCACACCACTTAAATGGTTGAAAATTTTTGAAAGAAACTTAGAAGGAGCATCTTATTGGATTTGGGATCAAAAAAGTGAAAATCCATACCCTAGTTTACTAAAAGGAGTTGATGCAATTGTTGTGTGCGAAGATTCTATTAGTATGGCTAGTGAAGCTTGTGTAATGGGAAAACCTGTATTAATTTATCCAACGGGTATTGCTAAGCCTAAATTTAAGCGATTTTATCAACAGCTATTTGCGAAACGTTATGCTCAACCTTTTACTGTTCAAGCAAAGCTTTCTAGAACGTCAACTCTGAATGAGCTAGATCGAGTTATAGAACAACTTGAAAAAATGAGAATTTTTCCAGACTAGGAAAAATCTTGAAAAAAAGAGATAGCTGCGTTATGCAAGAGCTTTGCTCTAAAATAGAGATTTCTTGAAGCAGCATTGGTAAACTCTTGAATATCAGTTACAATTACCCAGTTCTTCGTTTTTTGTTTAATAAGCGATGTGGAAATTTGTACTTTGTATTGGATTAGGCTGTCTATACGCCTCTCAAAATATTAGTAATCCTGTTGTGGGAAGTGCTTCTTACCAAAAAAATAATGTTACTCATAATAAGTCTCCACTTACTACTCCCAACCCCGACTATCTAAAAACAAAAAGTGGGCAAAAATTAATAACAGATGCTGACATTGATGACGTAGTTGCTCAAAAATTTGTAAGTAACTACAAAATTAAAGATCTGCAAAATTTATGGAAGGTAGAAAGTATTGTAAGCATAGGCTTATTGCTTAGTCGTCTTGGTGTAATTTTCCTGATATTTGCTGTGATGTGGAAAATAATCAACCGTTTTACTAGTCGGTTTGTTGGTTCAATTATAAAGGGTAGTTATACGCCACAAAGGCAAGCTCATGCGCAAGCTTTAGCAAAAACGGCTGGCCCTATATTAAATTCAATCCTTCATTGGGTTTTAATCTGCATAACTTTACTAATTGTGCTTGCTGAAATAGGCGTAGATATTATGCCGATTATCTATAGCTTTGGCGTTTTAGGTTTAGCAATCTCCATAGGTGCGCAAACTCTAGTAAAAGATATTATCTCGGGAATTCTAACTTTATTCGAAGGAATTGTATCTGTAGGGGAAACAGTTCAAGTTAATGGTAGCATAGGAACGATTGAAGGGATGTCTCTTAGATCCATTGAGTTTCGTCATGGTAACGGCACTATGCAGATAATTTCGTTTTCTGAAATTAGTAGCCTTATTAATTTATCTCGTGATTATTCCGTATGTACCATTATTGTGCCCGTGAGTCATGAAGCTAACATTCAACAAGTTGAAGAAATCTATATCGATGTCTTTAATGATCTAAGAGCTAGTACTGAATGGAAAAATGAGATTATTAGTGATATTGAGCTTACGGGAATTTCTTCTATTACTGAAACAGCTATCTATTTTAAGGGAGCGATGCGTATAAAACCTGATCCTTATGATCTTTTTGGACAAGAGTTTCGTAAGCGATTTTTTGCACAGATGAAAGAACGCAAGATTCCTGCGCCAAAATTTGCTAGTGTGATGATCGAAAATTAAAATTAGGATTTTTAGTGATGCTAACACGTGCTGATATTTTATCTGTGCAAGAGTTTGAAAAAATTCGCTCTTCAAAACAAAAGGAAATTTTACAGTTAAAAGAAGATCGCCGAGTTACGGTTGGGCCAGACATTACTTTTTATTTTGAAAACATCCAAACAATTTGGTGGCAGATTCAAGAAATGCTGCGCATTGAAAACGGAGGTGATGAGCAAATCACTGATGAGCTCTCTGCTTATAATCCGTTGATCCCAGTAAAGCGTGAAAAATCTTATGAAATATCTGCAACAATGATGATTGAGATCAATGATCCAGCACGTCGTAAAGTGGTGTTAAATCAATTATTTGGCATTGATCAGCACATTATGTTTGAGTTGCAAAACGCCACAATTCCAGCCGTTGGCATTGATCCCTATGATGAGAGAAACCGCGTAGAAGACCACAAAACATCAGCGGTGCACTTTTTGAAATGGTTAGTGCCAGCAGATAATATCGGGGCCTTTTTGAGTGAAGATGCATATCTTACAATCAATCATCCTTATTATTCGTTTAAATCTAATTTACCTTTACCTTTGAAAGAAAGCTTTAAAGCAGATTTTGAAGTGATGAATTAATTAAAGAAGTAAATGCTATTTTTTATCGCAGTTTACTGGATCAAATTCTTACTTTGGTGAATAATTATCCCAGTTGCTAAACCTCCGCATTTTGCGGAGGAATCAAAGTGTTTGACATAAACTAAAGATTTCCTAGATTCAATGTGCTGCTCAAGGCGCAAAGAAGAAGGGAATTAGAAAATGTCAAACACAAACCATTTAAATCATAGTTCGTGGGAATGTAAATATCACGTAGTTTTTACACCAAAATACAGAAAGAAAGCTATTTTTGGTGTGATCAGAAGAGATCTGAAAGATGTATTCCACCGATTGGCAAAGCAAAAGGAATGCATGATAGAAGAAGGATATTTGATGGTTGATCATGTGCACATGCTCATATCAATTCCGCCCAAACATTCAGTTTCACATATAGTGGGGTTTTTAAAGGGGAAGAGTTCGATATGGGTGGCACAAACTATAAATAATCGACAAAAGAATTTTGTGGGTCAAAAATTTTGGGCTAGGGGATATTTTGTCAGTACAGTGGGTGCAGATGAGAAAGTCATCAGAAACTACATCCAAAATCAAGAGTCAGACGATAAACGAACAGACCAACTAAACCTGTTTGACAGGTAAAAAGGTAACATCAATCCGCTTTGAGCGGTTCATACACAAACTCCCACTTCTAGTGGGAGTTATTGGCTTATTTTTTTAACGTAGGAATCTTCTTTTAAGAAGTCCACTTATGGCTTGTGAGTTTATTTAGCTAAGGGGTTTTCTATGAGCACCGGAAAAATATTAGGGCTGTTTATTACTACAATTCTTTGCACTTCATGTGCTGGAGATAGAGGAGTAAAGATAAAAAATGAGACTATGGTTCCAATAAGTGTTGTTGTACGAGCCAAAGAAAACAAAACGACTGCTAGTCCAATAATTATTTCACGTATTGTTAATCCTGGTGGCGAAGCTACAGTAGCTTTGGATCAGCAAAATTTTAGGGGAGCAACTTTTTCTATCCAAGGAACTACTGTTACTGGGCCAGGTATCGTTCCATTAACAACTAATGAATGCATCTTTAGTAGTGGTAATGCTGCTAGGGTGGTTTTTGTGCCTAAGAATGATGGAACAGTGATTTGTGGTGTAACACAAATAGCAAATTAGAAGGTGAGAAAAAGCTAGCTCTATTATGAATAGGGCTAGCTTTTATTGCTAAAAGATCAAACGGCTTTCACAAAATGCACATCAATGACTGGCTTTTTGCCAAACCGTTGATTGCATTCTTGCCTGATAGCACGCTGCAACGCTTCAACGTAGTTTTGTTCTTTGCTGAGGCCTTGGCGCATGGTGCGACGAACAATATTTTGCATATCTTCTTGCAAATCTTGAGCCTCTTCACCTGGCTCTACAAGACCATGAGAACTCACTGTTGGTGTGCCCTGCATTTGATAAACATCATCAACAGGAATGCTTAAAAAGATAATGCCTTGAATAGAAATTTTCTGACGTTCTTTAAGAATTGGGCTTTGCATAGAAACTAAGCATTTTCCATCAATTCCCCAGCGTCCAGATTCTACTCTATCAATGATTTCTGGGGCATTACCCGCTAACTCAATAAGGGTACCATTAGAAGGTACTAGCGTTTGCTCAATGCCATTTGCTATTCCTAGTTCAGCCTGTGCTTGCATATGTCGCGCTTCGCCATGCACAGGAATTAATGATTTTGGTTTTACCCAACTATACATCGCTTTTAAATCTTCTTGCGCAGGATGGCCTGATACATGCACATCCTCTTCATGCGCAGTAATGATTCGCACGCTTTGATGAACCAAACGATTTTGCATGTTTGCAATAGCGCGTTCGTTGCCTGGAATTACTCGCGAAGAAAATATAACAGTATCATTTTCATCCAATGAAACGATCTGATGATCACGTTGAGCAACTCGCGCTAGCGCTGAACGTGCTTCTCCTTGAGAGCCTGTGCTTATAAACAGTACTTTATCTCTTGGCATATCCATTGCCTGATCTGCTGTGATAAATCCTGGTAATCCTTTCAAATACCCTGAAAGGGTTGCAGCACGAATCATCTTTTCGAGCGATCTGCCAAGCAACGCAACTTTTCTTCCATTTTTTTGTGCTGCATATGCAATAGATTCAACACGCGCCACGTTTGATGAAAAACAGCAAGCAACAATGCGACCGTTTGGAATTTGCGCAATGACTTTTTCTAATTCGTCTCGTACTTCACCTTCTGATCCGGTTGAGCCTTTGTCAAATACATTGGTGGAGTCACAAATAAGCGCTAAAACTCCTTCCTTGCCAATTTCTTTTAAGCGATTTTTATCAGTCGTTTCACCTAAAAGTGGCTGAGGGTCAATTTTCCAATCTCCTGTGTGTAGCACACAACCAAGTTTCGTGCGAATTGCCAAAGCATTTGGCTCAGGAATTGAGTGAGTTAAGGTGATGTATTCAATATCAAATGAACCAATTTGTACTCTGCCAGAAAGCGGTACCTCAATGATTTTGACTTGCTTTCCCCAAGATTTTTCCTCTAATTTTTGGCGCAATACCTGTGCCGTAAATGGCGTAGCATAAACAGGGCATTTCAAATATGGCCAAAGGTATGGCACCGCACCAATATGGTCTTCATGAGCATGTGTTAGTACCAATGCTTTAATATCCTCAGCATGTTCCAGTATTGCTGATGGATCTGGCATGATAATATCAATACCTAAGCGGTCACCAAAAGTAATACCGCAATCAACAATAATCCATTCCTTATTGTGGCCAAAAAGGTTGAGATTCATACCAATTTCACCGGCTCCGCCAAGTGGCAAAAACCAAAAATTATTCCCTTTGGGAGTCTTTAACACAAAAATTCCTTAATCTATTTTTCAAAGATAATATCTACTCCCCGGTAACCATTTAAAAAATCACCGCTTGATACGGGTTTTGATCCGGGTCTTTGTAACATTTTAGGCTGTATTGATCCTATTTTGCAAGAAATTAACAACAAATGATCCTTTGTGCTAAACCAGGTGCCAGGTTTGCGATGATGAGGATAATTTAGAACTTCTGCATCAAGAATTTTCACATGCTCGCCATCTAATATGGTTGCAGTGCCAGGCCATGGTGTTAGGGCTCGAATTTTTCGTATAACTAGTTCAGCATCGCAATCAAAACTTAAAGTATTTTCTTCTTTTTTTAACTTATGAGCGTAAGTAATTCCCTCATTTGGCTGAGGAATTGCCTGAAGTTTTTTTCCCAAAATATCTGGCAAACATTCAATTAAAGTTTGCGTTCCAAGAAATACTATTTTATCGTGCAACGTTTGGCTGGTATCATCAGCTTTGATAGAGATTTTTTTGGTATAGAGAATTGGCCCTGTATCTAATCCTTCATCCATCTGCATAATTGTAATGCCGGTTTCTGTATCACCCGCTTCAATAGAGCGATGAATAGGTGCAGCGCCCCTCCAACGTGGTAATAAGGATGCATGGATATTAATGCAGCCAAGCCTTGGAGCTTCCAAAATTGGCTTAGGAAGTAATAGCCCATAGGCAGCTACAACGGCTAAATCTGCATTTAGTTGACTAAATTTTTCTTGTTCTTCTAAAGATTTTAATGTTGTAGGCGTATACACCGGAATGTTTTTTTCCAAAGCAAATTGATGTACTAGTGATTTAGTTTCAGCATGTCCTCTTCCTTTCGGGCGAGGAGGTTGCGTGTAAACAGCTATCACTTTATACCCTGACTCTACGAGAGCTTTTAAAGGAGCAAGGGCAAACTCTGGTGTGCCCATGAAAATAATTTTAGTCATCATTTTTTGTTTATTGCTTTGGGTCCAGTATAATCTGCAACTCTTTTGTCAGCAAAGCTAAATGATGGTGAGTATGCTAGCAAATTACGTAAGGGAATTTTCTATTTGTTTTTTTAGCAGTATGTCTACTCTTGGAATGTTGCCACAAACATAGATTCCTTGGCATTCATTCATCGCAAGATCTACAATTTGTTGAGGAGGCGTAGTTAGTCTATTTGGATTGGCAATACCTAGCTTAAAATAAGGTGATTCTTTGTTCCAATAACCAAGATTCATGAAAATTTTATTGAGATTAATCCCAGCGATTTTGAAAAAAATTTGCATAGTTTCGATATCATAAACGCATTGAGTTACAATAAAATCTGGATTTTCCTTAAGTTTTAGAGCAAAACTTTCTAATTCTTCTTTTGCACTACGAAGAACAGGGGTTGGATTAACAACAATACCTACTTTTGAAAAATATTCTTTTGCTCTTGCAATCGCTTCCCAGGGTTTAATTTCGAAATCACCGGGATTTCCGTATAAATCTCCAAAAATAAGAAGCCCGTATATATTTTTTCCAATTTTCTTTGTGTATTGTGCTAGGAAGGCTTCAAATTTTTCTGTGCAACTGAAATCTCTAGTCCTTATATGAATCATGCTTGGGGCATGAAAAATATCTGCATATTTTTCTTGCCAAGGATTGATGCCTAAACAAGGAATATGAGGATAGCTAGGAAGAATAAGCTCAAATCTACGTGATAATTCAGCAAAATTTTTAAAAGTATTGAATGTATCCTTATAGCTTCCTGAAGATTTTTGCAGGAGAACTTCTACAAATAAGTTCATATATCTTGGTATCCTGCCATATTTCACGTAAGATTATATTAATTGAATTCAAATCTTACATCATAGTGCTTGGTGAGTATTTTTCTATTTTAATTTTTTTAATCGTTGCGTTTGGTTTCGCTGCGTTGTTGTTGGGGCTTTCTTGGCTAAGAGGAAAACGTAATGCGTATCCTCAAAAAAATACTCCTTACGAATGTGGCTTTGATTCGTTTGATACACCTTTACAAAATGCGCGTCAGCAATTTGATGTGCAATTTTACCTAGTGGCAATCCTTTTTATTATTTTTGATTTAGAAATAGCATTTTTATTTCCATGGGCAATATCGCTAGAATACATAGGTTGGCCTGGTTTTTGGTCAATGATGACTTTCCTTGGTATTTTAACAATTGGTTTTGTCTACGAATGGAAAAAAGGGGCGCTCGATTGGCGGTAATATGATAACAAAGCTTGAAGATTTAAAGGCGTATTTACCGCAATCATTACAGAATGAGCAAGAGTTGTTTCAATCAGTGAATCAAGAACTTTCAAATAAAGGTTACATTTTAACTAAGCTCGACCAAGTTGCCGCGTGGGCGCAAAGTGGTTCGTTATGGCCAATGACTTTTGGGCTGGCTTGTTGTGCTATTGAAATGATGCACAGCGCTGCTAGTCGTTATGATCTGGACCGGTTTGGGCTTGTTTTTCGGCCGAGCCCTAGGCAGTCAGATGTAATGATTGTAGCTGGAACACTAACAAATAAAATGGCTCCTGCGTTGCGTAGAGTTTATGATCAAATGCCAGAGCCACGTTGGGTGATTTCAATGGGTAGTTGTGCCAATGGTGGTGGCTATTATCATTATTCTTATTCCGTAACGCGTGGATGTGATCGTATCATTCCTGTTGATGTATATGTTCCTGGCTGTCCGCCAACAGCAGAAGCATTAATTTATGGAATTATGTTATTACAACAAAAAATCACAGGTAAAATTAGTTGAATTTTTTAAAAACGTCCTTAATATTCCATTTTAGTAAGCAATAGATATTAAAAATTCATTCAGGAGGTTTTTAGTGAAATTTTTATTTTTAATTATTGTGACATTAATAACTAATCAATTAATGAGTGAGTGTATACAAGATGATGAATTATGGATGCCTAATCCAAATCCTGTATTTTATGGAGCTACTGTAAAGAATGAGTGTGCCGACAAAACTCTTGGCTTTTCTTCGGTGATTAATGGGGTGCGCTCTAGTTATTCATTTTCCTGTAAAGAATTAAGCATTTTGAAAAAAGAGGAAATAAGAAGTAGGGTGAAAATATTAGGCATTCTTGAAACTCTTGAAATTAATAAAATTGTGAATTTTTTGTATCGCGAATCACGAATAAATCGGCCTGCTTTTTTTGAGCCGGTGTTTTGTTTACGGTAAAAAGCAGTAATTTTGAATTAGCCTTCTCCAACTCGAATTTTCTGAGGAGGTGTAATTGCTTCCTCAACTGCTTCTGCGCTCTCACTTGTCTGTTTTTTATATAATTGCTGAAAAATAAAAATTTAATCACTATGTTGGCGATATATACATAATTTAAAATAATTATTTTAATTTACTTTTTATTAGTGTTTTTATTTTATAAATATTTAAGATGTATTTTTTAAATTTGACATATTATGATTATAAAATTTTTTAGTTTTTTCTTTGGAAGAATAAATCTTATAGTGCGATTCATTTGTTTCGTGTGCGTGATGGCGAACATGCTTGTTTTTTCTGTCATAGAGGATGATGAATCGCAAAGCGTTACTTCTAAAAAAGCATTAATTACAGGGATTGCTGGGCAAGATGCAGCGTATCTTGCAAAGCACTTACTTGATTTAGGATATACGGTGATAGGAACACATCGTAGGACTTCTACTGATGCTTCTTATTATTTTTGGCGATTAAAGGAATTAGGGTGCTATGAGCACCCAAGACTGTCTATTGAGGTAATGGATATTACAGATTCCATTTCTTGCCTTAATGTTATTAGGAAACATTCTAATTTAAATGAAATTTACAACCTTGCGGCGCAATCATTTGTCAAAGAATCTTTTAACAGTCCAACAGCTACACTTGATGTTGACGGTGCTGGGCCTTGCAATTTACTAAATGCTATTTTTCAAACAAATAAGGCAATTCGCTTCTACCAAGCGTCCACATCTGAGCTTTTTGGCGCAGTAAAAGCAATCCCTCAAACTGAACTAACTCCCTTTAACCCTAGATCTCCTTATAGTGCTGCAAAACAGTATGCGCATAGTATGACGGTTAATTACCGAGAGTCGTATGGTTTATTTGCATGTTGCGGTATTTTATTTAATCATGAGTCTCCATTGCGCGGAGAGGAGTTTGTCAGCCGAAAAATTGCTCAGGCAGTTGTAAAAATAAAAGAAGGAACACAAGAATGCTTAGAGCTAGGAAATATTGATGCTAAAAGGGATTGGGGGTTCGCTGGAGATTATGTGAAAGCAATGCATCTAATGCTTCAACAAGATGTTGCCGATGAATATGTTATAGCGACAGGTACAACAAATACAGTGCGATATTTTGTAGAAAAAGCATTTGAAAGAGTTGGAATATTCATTGATTGGGAAGGAAGTGCAGAAAACGAAAGGGCTTTAAATAGAGACACAAGAGCAGTTGTTGTAAAAATTAACCCGAAATTTTATCGTCCTGCTGAAGTTGATTTATTAATCGGAGACTCTACTAAAGCAAAAAATGCATTAGGTTGGGAACCGGAAGTGTCCGTAGAACAATTAATTAATATGATGGTAGACGCAGAAATAAGTTAGGCACAGTATGTTGTGAGCTTATTAGATTTTTTCCCCAACACGAACTTTCTGAGGAAGTGTAATTGCTTCCTCAACTGCTTCTACGTTATCACTTGCTTCCTTATTTTCATTCTTAATGCGCTCATACAGTTCTTGACGTAAAACTGACGCAGTCCGAGGATATTCAAATCCGAGTTTCACGATGCGTCCATTAATATCTAAAACCGTGCAAATAATATCATCATTAATGATGATGGATTCGCCAATTTTACGACTGAGACTTAGCATATCTAATCCACTTACAAATTTAATTAAATGTTAAACAATTTTTTTTATTATACCTAGTGGAAATGCAAGATTTTTTTTTATGAATCTTTTTAATGATAAGATTTCATTGCTGCTTAATCATCGGCTTACTTGGTTAGGCGCTAGATCTAACCTTATGGCAGAAAATATTGCATTGGCTGATGTTAGGGGGGCTACCCGTAAAGAAATGCGCCATTTCCGTCAAGTTTTAAAACGACATGGCGCTATGCCTAGTAAAGATACTCCTCCAGTCAAATTAATAAAAATTGGCAAAGGTGATGTTGTGAAAACGAAAACAGAAATTTCTCGCGAAATGGAAACTCTAGAAATGTCACGAACAGTTCTTGAGCATGATGCTATTTTAAGTACAGTTAAGAATTTTCATCAATTGGTCAAAACAATTTTGAGTATGTCGCAAGGGGGAGGGTAAGACTCTATGTCTTTAGATAAGACGCAATCCACTCTGTCTCGTGCACTGTATACAACAATCTCCGGGATGATTGTACAAAATAAACGCATGCTCATTATTGCAGAAAACCTTGCTAACGCTGGTGTTAGAAATACTGTTGCCGGTCAAAAGCCTTATGGTCGACGTATTCCTTCGTTTCAGACATTTTTTGATAAAAAATCTAAATCGCAGCTTGTGGGTTTGGGAAAAATTCAAAAAGATAGGGCTCCTTTTCCAAAAGTCTTTGCACCCGAAGACCCTGCGGCAGATAAAGATGGATTTGTGTACGAATCAAATGTAAGGGCAGTTCTTGAAATGGCGGATATGCGAGAAGCTGTTCGTAGCCATGAAGGTTGTCTCAAAGCATATGAACGTATCTTGTTAATGTTGCAAAATACAATAAATCTTTTAAAGAATTAACGACTTGACCTTTTAGAGCTTCCCTCTCATATTTTATGGAGTTCAATTTGTTCAAGGTATTTTATATGACACAATTAAAAGGATCTAAAACTGAGCAAAATCTTAAAGAGGCATTTGCTGGTGAATCGCAAGCGAATCGTCGTTATTTATATTTTGCACAAAAAGCAGATATTGAAGGTTACAACGATGTAGCAGCTGTATTTCGTTCAACTGCTGAAGGTGAAACAGGTCATGCGCATGGGCACTTAGAATTTTTAGAAGAAGTTGGAGATCCTGCTACTGGTCTTGCCATTGGTACAACAACGAATAATCTTAAAGCAGCTATTGCTGGTGAAACACATGAATATACTGACATGTATCCTGGTATGGCTAAATCTGCCCGTGAAGAAGGGTTTGATGAGATTGCTCAATGGTTTGAAACTTTAGCGAAAGCTGAAAAATCTCACGCAGGACGTTTCCAAAAAGCTTTGGATACAATGGCATAATATGACTAAACTACAGCCCGTTAGAGGTACTCGTGACTTTTTAGATGATTTAGCAAGATGTATTCAATATATCCAAGATACAACTTTTTCAACTGCACGTTGTTTTGGATTTGAACGCATTGATACGCCTATTTTTGAATACACAGGAGTTTTTAAGCGGGCCGTAGGTGAAACCAGCGATATTGTTGGTAAAGAAATGTATACGTTTTTAGATCGTGGTGGTGAGGAAATCACCCTGCGACCAGAAGGTACGGCGCCTGTAGTGCGTGCACTTTTGTCAAATAGCCTTACGCAACAATTGCCTTTAAAGTATTGCTACTACGGTCCTATGTTTAGGTATGAACGCCCCCAACGTGGCAGATACAGGCAGTTACATCAATTTGGTGTTGAGTTTTTTGGCGTAGAAAATCCTTACGCAGATGTGGAAGTTCTTGACTTAGCTCAGCAGATTCTTAATCGATTAGACATTAACGCAAGCTTACATTTGAACACAATAGGTGATGTTGAAAGTAGAGATGCATATCGTACGGCGCTAGTTGAATACTTTTCAAAATATAAGAATGAGTTATCAGAAGATAGCCAGCAACGCTTAGCAAAAAATCCTATGCGTATTCTGGATTCTAAAGATGATAATGATAAACGTATAGCAGAAAATGCGCCAAAAATTTCAGCTCACTTAACTGCATCGGCAGCTCAATTTTTTGAAAAAGTTTGCCAAGGCTTAGAAATGCTTAATATTAAGTACACCTTAGACCCTACCTTGGTACGCGGTCTTGATTATTACACGCATACAGCGTTTGAATTCAAAAGTACTGATCTTGGTGCACAAGATGCAGTTTTGGGTGGTGGGCGCTATGATGGGCTTGTGCAGCATATGGGCGGTCCTGCAATCCCAGCAGTGGGTTGGGGTATGGGTGTTGATCGTATTGCGTTGCTCTTAGAAAATAGAGTATTTGCAAAGCCTGTTCCAATTGCATTCATCGTCATTGGTGAATATTTTTCCAAAGCAATTCAGCTGGCTAAAATGCTCAGAGAAAAAGGTAAGGCTTGCGAAATTATCTATAAAACAAATCCAGGCAAGGCATTCAAAGAAGCAGATAAACTAGGCTCACGTTTTGCTGTAGTGATTGGTGAAGAAGAAGCAAAAACAAATACAGTTAAGATAAAAGACCTAACATTGCCGGTTGAGCATCCAGAAAAAGAACGTACTATAAAAGATAGCGAAGTGCTTGAGGTATTGTGTAAAAAAAATGACTGAATCTGTAGTTGTATATGAGAAGGAAGTAATGTGTGACGGAGCAGCCAGTAATGAAACTCCTAGTCATCCGCGCATCTATTTACATATCCAAAATGATGAACGTGTAGAATGTCCATACTGCGGAAAGATGTTCATTTATGACAATTCCCACTGATTTTTATTGCCGTTTAACTAATCGCACCATTATTGAAATAAAGGGCAATGATCGAGAAGTTTTTTTGCAGGGAATTATTACCCAGGATGTCAAACACTTAGAAAGTGAATCTATTCTTTACAGCTTGATGTTATCTCCTCAAGGAAAATTTCAGTTTGATTTTTTTATTATACAAGTAGAGGGTGCTTGGCTTATTGATGTAAATACCACACGTGCTCAGGTACTTGTACAGCGACTGCAATTGTTTAAGTTACGTGCAGACATTTCTATTCAAATCAATGTGAATTGGCAAGTCGGGGTAAGTTCAGCAAAACTAGAAATGGAAAATTGTTTTTCCGATCCACGATTGAAAGATCTTGGATACAGATTTTACGATCAAAACATTATTGATAAAACACCAAGTGACGATTACGAAATTTTACGCTTAAGTCTTGGAATACCCGATGGTGCCCAAGATATGATTATTGATAAATCAATTCCTTTGGAATGGGGAATGGATGAGCTGCATGCAATTTCATGGAATAAAGGTTGCTATATGGGGCAAGAATTAACTGCACGCTCTCGTTATGTCGGGCAAATTCGCAAACGTGTTTTCCCTATTACTTTCAAAGTTCCAGGCAAATACGCAGTCGGGGAAAAATTTTGGGCTGATGGTCAAGAAGTTGGAGAATTACGTGCTATCAACGATAATTTTGGTCTGGCTATATTGAAGCTTGAGGCGCTGAAAACAGAAATCTCAATGAACAACTATCCGATTGAGGTGCATAAGCCTAGTTGGATGATTTTACCTGAATGAAGATGTATACAAGGTCTCTGCATGAAAATGACTCGGCTTATTAACTATCAACTTGATAGTGGCTTAGATACGAATTTATCATCAGCATTGTCCGGATAACTTATCGCAGAAAAAGATAATTCTCCCCTTTCATCTGTTGAAAAAACGTAAGTATTATCAACCATGAGTCCAGGCGCTCTTGCTGTTAAATAATACCCTATTTTATTAGATATTGTTGAGGTGAATTCTACTAATTGTCCAAGTTTTATGTTGCCTATAAGACAATTTTCTCTTTTTGTTACCTGATATAAATCCATACCTATTAAATATGCATAGACCCCTTCTTCCTTGTGTGGTGTGATATAATTTGCCACGTCATCATAATCACTAAAAGATACGTCATTTAACAGATCTTCTATTGTTTTTGGTTGAACTGCAACAGAAGGCGAATAGCTTGACTGTGATGATTCAATTTCTTGATTACTATCACCTGCGTATACATAAGAGCTTAAAATATAGCATAAGTTCACCATTAGTATGAGGGTATTGAATTTTTTCATAAAATATTTACTCGATTAATATGTCCAATTTAAATGGTAATTATGAATCATTAACAGATCACTAATGGATGCAACGATTTTCAGTAATGCAATGTCCTCCAAACATCTTCCTTCTTTCCCCTTTATTGTTAAAATTTTATCATTTAATCTAATAACAGCATTATTTGAGAATTTTTGATTTTATGTCTGCTATACGCCGTAGTGCTTTTATTTCCCTTTGGTTCATTTGTATAATGCTAGGCTTGCTTGTTGCATTGTTCCCTCAGGCCAAATCGGCGTTTTTAACGAATGTATTTTTAAATGGAACCATTCTAGCGTTGTTTGCGTTTGGTATTTTCTACAATGCATATCTGTTTTTTTCATTACGACGTGAAGCTATATGGTTCTCGTTTTTTGAAAAATCTCGAGAGCATGAAAGTAATGTGCCAAAACCACAAGTCTTGAAGCCTTTACAGCAATTATTTCAGCAAACTCGCCCAACAAGCTTTATGTTACAAGCAACATTTGGAAGTATTCAAAATCGATTTGATGAAAGTAGGGATATTAACCGTTACATAACAGGATTGTTAGTTTTTTTAGGGCTCTTGGGAACTTTTTGGGGGCTGTCTCACACGGTTACAGCCATTTCTTCCGTTATTTCAAATATTGATTTACAAGCAGGCGATATTCAAGATGCGTTTAAAACTCTAAAAGATGGGCTACGTGCACCTTTGGTTGGTATGGGAACTGCGTTTAGTTCTTCATTATTTGGATTGCTTGGGTCGCTAATTATTGGTTTTATTGATGTTCAGTATAATAAAGGAATTCAGGGCTTTTTCTACTTTATTGAAGAAAGGATTCATCTTGGAAAACTCAGCACAGGTAATGCTGAAGGACAAGGTGGTAGCCAAACCTATTCGCAAAGTGTTTTTGAACAAGCAGCTGAAAGTATGCAACTTCTAGCTCAGCAATTGCAACGGGGCGAGGAAAGTCGTCAGCAATATATGCGTAGCCTTAGCGAGCTTGCGGAAAAACTTAACATGCTTGCTGATCAACAAAACCAGCAACTAACAGCTTTACAAAATGTTGCACAAAGCCAATTTAATATGCAGCAACTTTTGGGTCGTCAATCTGAAGTGTCAGCAGAAACAACAAAATATTGGCGAAGCCTAGACGCACAGTTGGCCAAAATTCACGACGATGTCACAGCAGGACGCCAACAGCTAAGCCGCGAGGTGTGCGAAGAAATTCGCACTGTTGCTCGCATACTAGCGGCTCTTGGTGAAGGGAGAGACGCTGCTTAAATTGTAGGTATTCCTTGTTCTTCTGTATTGCTTCCTTCACTGCTGTTGTGGGATTTTAGCGGATTTTCTCTCAAGAACATATTTGTAAATTCATCTTCTGATTCCGAATCTGTATTATCATTCTCTTTTCCTGTTGCTTGCGTGAAAATTCCTCTTTTTCTTTTTTTATCTCCGCTGCTTGGGGTAAGTACTTCCATTGATGAAGAAGTAGTACCGTTGATAAGTGCTTGACTGTCATCTAGATCTGAACTACTAGTATGCCCTTCAGTACTAGCGCTTCTTTCATCACCTGAAAATTGAGAGTCCGTACTATCTTCATCCCTATCATGATCATGTCCTGCTAAAGCCTGATGTGTTAAAAAAGCTTCTTCTATAGTGTATTTCTTATTTTGCTTAAGTGCAGCTCTGGGGTTAGCAATTAAGCCTAAATTTCCGGTATAATTCTCAACATATGCCATATTAGTCAAGACATCCTCAGATAATCCATCACAATCACGAAGCACACGCGTGCACATTTTTGCTACTTGAAGAAGACCTAAGAGTTTTTTGAGGTAGTAAAATTCTGAAGCACAAGTTGTCCTATCAATCCTGCTGTCTTTCTTTGATTTGTGATATCGAAGCGTATTTCCCTTATGTTCACCATAAGGAACAATAGTAACGACTTCTGGATTTTGATATACGTGATGGAGCTCTACCACACCACTGTGAGTTTCTGGATTGTTTCCTCCTAAAAGCTTCATTACGTTGTACTCGCCATATTCCAGACCTAAGAAGAGGGTATTATTACAGCTTCTATAAAGTCCAAAGCCATATTCCGGATCTAATAACATTTTTTGAATAAAAAAAGTATTTTGCTCATGAGTATCAAATGTATAAAAAGCATCATCATCAACAGACTTCATAAAATCTGCTCTTCCTTTTTTTAAAAATGTTTTTGGTGAATTGCCATCAATATCATCTAAATGAGTTCCTAGTGATTTTTTGCAATCAGGAGTAAAATGTTTACTTCTAGGTGCTGCAAAGTAAGGAACAAAAATATTTTTCAATAATCCTTCCTCAAGAAGATCCTGAATAGCTTTCACCATAATTTTGGGTTGATCTTCTTTTTTGTAATTTCCAGAAAAGATTCTATGCACATTATTAATTTGCTCAATACTCCTCACTAATAAATTAGATATAGCAGGTGCATTAAGGTGTAGCGTTGCAGCAGAAACTTTTGGAATAACAGCGCCGCCCGGTGTGGCGGGTGCGGGAATTGCGTCGATGTTTTCAGCTGCATCCATTCCAATAATGGGAAAAACAAACGTGCAAACAAATAGAATAAAAAAAAGTCTTTTCATGGTTATTTCAGTCTTAAAGTTGAACTTTTAGGTTAATACAAGATATTTTTATGGCAAAAAAGCAATGTTAAGTCAATATATTTCAATAAAATAAAATTTTATTAACATTCTCAGCAATTAGATAGATGATAATTTAGAAAAATGCTCTTTTCCTCCTTGCTAATCTATGTGCTAAGCTTCCCTAGTTAATTTCTGATTAAATTCAATATGTCTTATAAAATTACTTTAATCCCTGGTGATGGTATTGGCCCTGAAGTGACAGTTTCTGCTTGCCAAATTGTTAATGCTACTGGTGTAAAAATCGATTGGGAAGTTTGTGAAGCAGGCGCAGAAGTTTTTAAGAAGGGTATAGCAACGGGTGTTCCACAAGAAACAATGGACTCTATTAATAGGAACAAAATCGCTCTTAAGGGACCTCTTTCAACGCCCGTGGGATTTGGTGAAAAAAGCGCCAATGTAACGCTTCGCAAAATGTTTGAAACATACGGAAATATTCGTCCTGTAAAGGAATTTCCAGGCGTAGCTACTCCTTACAGTGGTCGTGATATTGATTTAGTCATCGTGCGTGAAAATGTTGAAGATCTTTATGCAGGTATTGAACATATGCAAACGCCTGGGGTGGCTCAGTGCTTGAAGCTAATTTCCAGGAAGGGTTGCGAAAAAATTGTTCGTCTTGGGTTTGAGTTTGCGCGTAGTCAAAACCGCAAAACCATTCATTGCGCTACCAAAGCAAACATCATGAAATTTAGCGAAGGTATGTTAAAACGTACTTTTGAAGATATCGCTAAAGAATACCCAGATATCCAAGCAAACCATATTATTGTTGATAACTGCGCGCATCAGTTGGTTAAAAAGCCCGAGCAATTTGAAGTCATTGTTACAACTAATATGAACGGGGACATTTTAAGTGATTTATCTTCAGCACTCATAGGTGGGCTTGGTTTTGCTCCGGGGGCTAATATCGGAGATAATGTGTGTATTTTTGAAGCCGTGCACGGCTCCGCGCCTAAATATGCGGGTAAAAATGTTATAAACCCCATGGCCGTTATTTTGTCTGCAATCATGATGCTTCGTCATTTGGGTGAATTTAAAGCAGCTCTTGATATTGAACACGCACTATACATTACGTGTGTTGTCGATAAAATCCTAACGCGTGATGTGGTGGGTGATGAAAAAGGTGCTCCTACAACCCTATTTACCGAAACCGTCATTAAAAACCTTGGTAAACGTTATGAAGGTATTCAAGACCGTGCCTATAAACCAATTAGTATCAGCCATACCAAAATTCCGACTGAACCTGTGCACGTTAAAGAGCGTTTTGTTGAAGGGGTTGATATCTTTTTTGAAAGCACTCAACCTGCCAAAGAATTTGGTAAATTAATGGAGGTAGCAGCAAGTGAAGCTTCTGTGAAGTTAAAGCTGATCACAAGCCGAGGCATGAAAATTTACCCAGCCACTGAAGGAATCGAGCTGGATCTCACAGATCACGTATGTGCACGTTTTGTTAGTAATGAGCCTTTGAATGAAGAAACTATTCAAAAACTTATACATGCCGTTTCTAAAAAAGCTGCGTGGACTCACATTGAAAAGCTGCACGTGTTCGATGGTAAGGCTGGATATACCAAGGCGCATGGTGAAGAGTAGGGCGCTTCTACTCCACCTGCAACTCAGCTATTTCAGCAAAAATTCCCAAACAATCAGGGTTCAGCAATGCTTCCTTATTTTTTATTTCTCTGCCGTGCACAACATCGCGAACCGCTACTTCAGCTAGCTTGTTGTTTTTAGTTCTAGGCAAGTCCGCAACTTCAATAATCTTTGCAGGTACGTGGCGCGGCGTTGTGTTTTTGCGAATGTGTTGTTTGATTTGATGAATTAAATCGTCACTCAATATTTTGTTTTTTTGAAGTATTACAAATAAAACAATACGTTCGTCATCCAACCATTTTTGCCCAATTGCCAGGCATTCTGTTATGTCATCAATATTCTCTAATTGGCGATAAATTTCTGCGGTGCCAATGCGTACTCCGCCTGGGTTCAAGGTAGTATCAGATCGTCCGTGAATGATCAGTCCTTGATGTTTTGTCCACTCGCAAAAATCCCCATGATGCCAAGTATTTGGAAATCTTGCGTAATAGGAATTGTGGTATTTTTCCCCTGTTCTGTCTTTCCAAAAACCAATGGGCCTGCAGGGAAATGGCTTGGTACAAACTAATTCGCCAGCGCCATCTTTTATAGATTCTCCGTTCTCATCAAATATATCAACTGCCAAACCTAGAGTAGAACCTTGAATTTCTCCTCGATGCACAGGACTTATAGGGTTGCCCATCACAAAGCACGACACAATGTCTGTGCCGCCTGATAAGCTGCTAATTTGTACATCTTTTTTAATAGAATTCCATATGTAATCAAAAGTTTCTGGGGCCAAAGGTGAGCCGGTTGAGCCGATCGTGCGCAGTTCTTCTAAATTATGGGTTTTGCTGATATCAACGTCTAATTTGTGCAGCGTGCTTAAGTATTTGGCAGATGTACCAAAAAAATTAATTTTTAATTCTTTGGCAATGTCCCACAAGAAAGTAGGGTTCGGATAAGTTGGGGATCCATCAAAAAGTACTATATGCGCATGTGAAGCCAATGCTGAAACCAGCCAATGCCACATCATCCAGCTGCACGTTGTAAAGTAAAATACTCTATCAGTAGGCTTAATATTGCACTGTAATTGATGTTCTGTTAGGTGTTTTAGTAGTGTACCGCCAACACCGTGAACAATGCACTTTGGAATACCAGTCGTACCTGATGAATACAATATATACAAAGGATCGTTGAAATTTACAGGTGTAAATGTAATCTCAGTGGCATCACTCGTCATCAGCAGCTGATCCCAGCGCGAATAATTATGTTCAAGGCCTAGGTACGACACAACGACCACACGCTCGACACTTGGTAAATGCGTCAAAATCTCAGGTAAGCGCTCAAGACATGAAAACGTTTTTCCATTGTAATGATAGCCATCAACGGTAATAAGTACCTTTGGCTCTATTTGGCTAAAGCGGTCGATAATGCCTTGAATACCAAAATCAGGAGAGCATGCTGTCCACACTGCTCCATGAGAAGTCGCAGCCAACATAGCAGCAACAGTTTCTGGAATATTAGGCAAATATCCGGCAACGCGATCACCTTTTGTGATTCCCCATTGCTTAAAATGATCAGCAATTTTTGCAACAACCCAATGAAGTTCTTGGTAGGTTAGTTGTCGCTTGGTGGCATTTTCACCAACAAAAGTAATGGCAATATGGTCATCGCGCTGTTTCAATAGGTTTTCGGCAAAATTTAATTGTGCATTGGGGAAAAAAACAGCGTTTTCAACACTTGTAGAGTTTTCTAAAATTTTGCTTCCTTTATCGCCAATTACTTCACAAAAATCCCAAACCATATTCCAAAATTCAGGTATATGGTCGATCGACCATTTATGCAAATCATGGTAATTTGAATAAGAAATATTTTTTGCAAACTCGGTGAGTAGGCTATTTTCAGTGCTTTCAGATGATGGAGTCCAAGAAGAGTTCAATTTATTTAATAGGAATCTTTAAAAACTTCCCCCATATTACGCGTTTGATGGCTTTGATGCATGTAAAAAATTAATTTGAAGATTTATGAGGTTTTGTTGTCGATGAAATTATGGAAAAAAGTTCTAATTGGTTTGGTGCTTGGTGTCATTTTAGGATTAACTCTAAAAGAGAACGTAGTTTATCTAAAACCTTTTGGTGATCTCTTTATTCGCCTTATTAAAATGATTATTGTGCCACTGATTTTTTTCGCAATTATTAGTGGTATTTCTAGTGTGCAAGATTCTAAATCTTTGGGTAGAGTTGGTATAAAGGCTTCCATCACTTATTTACTAACAACCTTATTTGCTATCGTTATTGGCTTAAGTGTTGGGACAATATTTGAACCAGGAAGTGGGATTGTTCTGAACTTTACTGGAGAGGGAGCACCTCAGATTGCCGATGCCAGTATGGCTAAAATATTTGATACCCTTTTAAATATCGTTCCTGAAAACGCTATCGATGCAATGGCTCAAGGCACAATTTTACAGGTTGTCTTTTTTGCTTTGTTTACAGGTATTACTCTTAACACTATGGAAAATGAAGCATCCAAACGTTTAAGCAGCATATTTACTTTACTGGCTTCAATGGTTTTTAAAATGGTGCATTTGATTATTCAACTGTCACCGATAGCTGCATGCGCTCTTACCGCGTGGATTGTTGGCACTCAAGGAATGATGGTTTTGGAAAAACTTCTAAAGCTAGTCGGATGTGCATATTTGGCATTTGGTGTGCAGTATCTTATTTTTGGACTGATTATTTATGTGTGGACAAAGCTTTCACCCGTTCCATTTTTTAAAAAAAGCCTTGAGTACCAAGCGCTTGCCTTTTCTACAAGCAGTACAAAAGCAGCTTTACCGACCACAATCAAAGTTTGTCAAAAACGCCTTGGAATATCGTCTATCAGTTCATCATTTGTATTGCCTCTTGGTGCATCAATTAACATGGATGGGATTGCAATTTACATAAGTCTTTGTGCGCTGTTTTTCGCGCAAGCCACAGGAAAAGTTCTGGGAGTAGCTGATTATGGATGCATTATCTTAACTGGCACTTTAGGTTCGATTGGCGGCGCAGGAATTCCTGGAGGAACTATTGTGATGCTGCCCATGGTTCTAGGCTCAATTGGCCTCCCTATCGAAGGTATTGCATTAATTGCAGGAATTGATCGTATTGTTGATATGATGCGTTCGACAATTAGTATTACAGGTGATGCAACGGTTGCCTTATGTGTGGATCATTCCGAGGGGCTTTTAGATAGAGAAAAATACAATAGCCCTTAAACCATCAGCTACTTTTCTCTTGGGGCTTTTTCCCTTATGATCGTGACAACATTACAAAAGTAAGATTATATGCGTAAGTGGATTGAATTTCCTATTGTTGAAGGTGTTTCTAGTCGTCAAGCTCATGCGGATTTTCCCATTCAAGAAGATGGTTCAAAAACCTATGAGCGTGAATTAGGAAAAGAAGGATTTTTTGGCCCTTGCACGCATATGATTCACCGTCATGCGCCAACAGCCTGGACAAAATGGGAAGGACCGCTTCGCCCCAGAGCTTATGATCTTAACAAATGGAATCAGGAAAAAAATTGTCCATTTAAAACGGATATTTTTTTACACAATCGCCACACAGAAATGCGGTGGTGGCAACTCTCTAAATCAATGACGCATTTGGCGCGCAACGGTGATGGTGATCAATTATTATTTATCCATCAAGGCAAAGCAGATCTATTTTGTGACTACGGTCACTTGCATATTAAAACAGGTGATTATGTTGTATTGCCACGCTCTACCATGTGGCGTCTAGATGTCATTGAGCCACTACACATATTATTAATAGAGGCTACTGATAGCAGCTACATGCTGCCTGACAAAGGTATTGTAGGTCCCCATGCAATTTTTGACCCAGCAATGCTTGATACGCCGAAAATTAATGATCAATTCAAAGCACAGCAGGTTGATGCAAATCATGAATGGGAAGTTCACATAAAAAGACTTGGAAAATCCAGTGTGGTAACATATCCATTTAATCCTTTAGATGCAATGGGTTGGCACGGTAACCTAGCGCCTGTACGCATTAATGTAGATGATATACGCCCATTGATGAGTCATCGTTATCACTTGCCTCCGTCAGCGCACACAACTTTTGTGGCGCATCGATTTGTTGTGTGTACTTTTGCACCACGCCCTATTGAAAGCGATCCAGGTGCCTTAAAGGTGCCTTTTTATCATAATAATGATGATTTTGATGAATTCATTTTTTACCATCGTGGGCAGTTTTTCAGCCGTGATAATATTCACCCAGGCATGACAACGCTGCATCCTTGCGGTTTCACTCATGGCCCACACCCAGGCGCATTTGCAACTGCTACTCAATTCTCTAGAAAAGAAACCGATGAAGTTGCCGTAATGGTTGATACGCGTGATGCGTTGGAGCCCGGTGAAAATGTTGCATCTATTGAGTGGGCTGAGTATTCCAAAAGCTGGAAAGCAGTTGAAAAACCATAAAATTTACACCTACCTATAGTTTTTTATAGGTAGCTTTTTCTTTATATTTTTTGTTAAAGGTACTTTATTAATTTTTTTAGATGAAAAAAAGATGAAAAAAGTATTTTTATATGGATTATTGCTAATGGCAAATCTTGCTCTTATAGGGTGTGGAGCAACAAAAACTATGGTTTTAGAACCTTTAGAATATCAAAAAGAAGTCAAAAAAATAACGTTAAAGCAAGAAAAAAATACGATAATGATTGATCCTTCTGTGGAAAAAGCATTTCAAGAATACTTGCACGACCAACTATTTAAAAAAGCTGAATTTATCGAAGGAGACGACATCATCTTGCAATATAGATTTTTGCAGATGAACGAAGGAAACCGATTTGCGCGTTGGATGACAGGTGGTATAGGCAATTGTGGTGAAGGCTCTACAACTGTAGAAGTTAAATTTATTGATAACACGCAAAATGGTAAAGAAATCGGAAAAATTCAGGTAGAAGGTAAAATAGGTAGCGGAGTATGTGGTGGTTCATTAGCTAGCGCAATTGATGGGGTAGTAGAAGAAATTGTCGAGTATACTAAGACAAAATTGCGAACAAAGTAATGGAAAGAGTGCTTTTATAAACGCTTAGAACTTAGTTTTTTATACACGAGGAATAAATGATCAAATTTTTTACTATTTTAATGTTTTCATTTTTAATGATGAGTGAGTGCTTTGCACCTGCTAGGCCTGGTGGATCTTCTGCGTACAATTCTCCTCCTTCTGGTGTAGTGAAGGCAATAGGTTATTACGCTGTTGAAATAACTGAAGAGGAGAGCATGAGAAGAGCAAATTGCGTCAACGAAATTCAAGCGCTACACCTAGATTACGATTGTTTGCCTATATATTTTTACAGTAGCTCTGCCAAAGAACAAATTTTGATCTTAATTAGAAATCCGCTGAATGCAATTGAAAGAATAGTCTTGTTTACACAGCAGAGTGATACTGTTGGTTATCAGCAAACTGAGTTGGTTACAGCAAATACTAATAGCGTGGAAAGTTTTATTAATTTTAATCCATGTCCTATTGTCTTTCTTAGATATGAAGGGACTGATGGTTTTTCTTATGCAAAAAAAGTTGACGTATCGAATGAGGATATTACGCTAATCGATGATACTTCAGTAAGTACTCCTGTAGGAATTCAAGGTTCATCCGAAAACAGTATTTCTGGGGAGTAGGTAATTAGGTGAGCGCTAGTGTTTCATATCCACTAGCGTTTATCTTCTTGATTATGTAAAGGATAATTTGCACTTATCTGAACTACGCTACAGATCAATTGTGAATTTTTTTGAGTAAAAATAACGTCACCGCTGTAACCATTTATCATACATTTATTGCTTACTACAGGAACAATAGGAGGGGCCGTAATGATAGTCCCTTGAACTAAAAAAGTACTATCGTTGAATTTTTTGTCATCCAAATTTATAGTAATTTCTTGATTTGGTAAAATAACAGCGGCCTGCACTTCATGTTCAATGTTTTCAGATTGAATATCGGTAGAGTTCTTATTTTTCTTTGTAGTTATTGTAATCGTTACAGGAATTATAGTGCTGTTTGTGATTTTTAATTCTCCAGCGTGTAATCCTGCAAGTAAGGCGCATGCAAGAATAAGATTTTTAAATTTCTTCATGGCTATCTATCTACTCAGTTACATCCTCACAGCAATAGTGTGGTTTCTAAGTGAGTTATGCCTACGTCAAAATTTTAAATTTTTCCTCTGGAAAAAATAATTTTACTTCGTGTCATAACTTAGCGAGTTTATCAAACTTGAAGGTGAAGAAGGTACTTTGAATGATTTACGTTAAAAATTCGCGACTTGCTTAGCTGTATTAAAATAAATAGGGAGAGATGGCATCAATAACGGAAGAGCTGGTGCCGGCTGCAGGAGTCGAATCCGCGACCTACTGATTACAAATTTGGAGGTCTATCATTTTTTCTTGATTAATATTACTTAATAATTCTTTACCTACAAAGGATTATTTCTTATTGTTAGTTTAATGAAGTTGCATAAAAACAAGCTAAATTTCATCCAATTTGTAACCCCTGTGTAACCCCAGATGAATCAGATAAGCTAGAGAAAAATATGTTAGACAACAAAATCAATTTTACTAAGGCTGTTTTAGATATCCTGCCATTGCCAGCTAATGGTCAACGTCAATCTTATCATGATAAAAAAACAAACGGCCTACAGATACGCGTCACCAGTACTGGAGTAAAAACGTTTTGTGTTTTTAAACGTCTTAAAAAAGGTAACCCTGAGCGTGTAACCCTGGGACGCTATCCCGATATGTCTATCGAGCAAGCCCGTAAAGAAGCAGCACGGATTAATGCATTGATTGTTGAAGGGATTAACCCGAACTCTGACGTGCGTTCACTAAAAACTGAAACAACTTTACTGGAGTTGTTCGAACAATTTCTTAAACATCGCCGTAATAAGAGAGGGGCATACCTTTCTGAAAAAACTAAAAGTACGTATCAATATGACTTTAATTCGTATCTAGCAAAATGGAATAAACGACAATTATCCCAATTTAAAGATACAGATTTTATTAAACTACACACTGAGATTGGTGCTGATCACCCAACTACTGCTAATCGTGTTATAGCAATGGCATCTAGTTTGTTCAGCTATGCCTCTGAGCATCGCCTATTTAATGGGGGTAACCCAGCACAAGGCATCAAAAAATTTCCCGAGACTAAGCGCGACCGCTTTTTGCAATCCGATGAATTACCTGACTTTTTTAAGTCACTAGCTAAAGAACCAAATGACACGTTGCGAGACTATTTTCTTGTTTTGCTATTAACTGGAGCTAGGCGTTCTAATGTTCAAGCAATGCAATGGTCTCAAATACATCTAGAACGTGGAGAATGGCGCATACCCATTACTAAAAATGGTGATTCTCAAACAGTTACTCTGACGCCCGAGGTTGTTGAAATCTTGCGAACAAGGCAAGATAAGGGTTCTCCATGGGTTTTTCCTGGATCTGGTGTTACCGGTCATCTTGTTGAGCCAAAAAAGGCCTGGAAACGTCTATTAGAACGCGCTGGAATTGCCAACCTAAGGATTCATGATTTGCGGCGTACACTGGGAAGTTGGCAAGCAAAGACAGGTGCATCACTGGTGATAGTTGGTAAATCATTAAACCATAAATCACCAAGTACGACTGCAATCTATGCACGGCTAGATTTAGATCCTGTACGTGAATCTGTTAATCGTGCAACTGGTGCCATGTTAGCTGCAGGAGGAATAAAGCAGCTTGTTAGCCTAGAGTCATTTAAACATAAAAATTAGAAACGTAACTCAGTATCGAAAATACAATTTAAACGTCTTAATCATGCGATTGTTTATGTTATCATGATAAGCCAGTAAGCATGCTGATCCAAAATATTTCTCGGCAAATATGGTAGCTAATTCCATATCAGACGGATTTTGTTAAGAATGATATTTAAACTCATTATGATGTACTCCAAAAATCGTTAAGGACAAGCAACAAGATTCCCTCATAACTTATTCTTCTTCCCGCTCATATTTTTGCTCTTGATTCATTTATGAAACTTAATCAAAATTAGTCCTATGTTACCAAATCTGATGTTTATTTATTGATTTCAACGATATATGTGCCAATAAATTATAATATTTTTACGGTGATGATTTGACGTACATCAAAGAAATCTCATTACTTAAAAAGGAACAATAATGGTTAGTATTAGATCTGCGCCCGGCTACATAAATATATATGAACTTATTTACTTGGTAGGAAAAGGATTCGCCAAGCCAATTATATCAAAAATTACCCCAGCAGAGTTTGGAAAAGAAATCACCGATGACTATCATGCATATTCAATGTTTGATGTTGCGCATCCAAACGTCATGGATTACCTAGTTGAAAAGCAGAAATATCCCCTGCACTTTAAGCTCTTAAATTTAAAGATCGCAATCCGTAATGATGAAAGATATCAATTATTAAAGATAGATAACGTACAAAAAGCATACCCTGATCAGAATTCCTTTATGCAAGATACGCTTGAATTCTTGGTTATGCATCAATGTCGAAGTATGCTATCGGGAAATCAGTTTAAATCATATGTATTATCAGATTATGCTTACCATGAGCTACCCGCAGAATTTTGGTCTTATGATATACATTGGTATCGCCTATTAATAGATGGAGCAGCTTGTGGCGATCTTCGCTCTATAGGTAAATTTTATGGGAGTATTTATTTTAAGGAAGAAGAAGTAAGGAGTAGCGTTAATGCACCACCCTCTCCGAAGTCATCCTCCGCACCTTGTAATTCATCGTCTTTAATTAATCTCAATACTTATACAACCCCGTGGTTGCAGGTACTAAATGCTGTTTATGAAGAACACGGAAAAGATAAATTAGCAGAAGTGGCAAAAGACAGTATTCAAGTATTTATTGAAGAGTACATCAAAAAGCATCAACTAGATATTTCATCGTCTGATATTCCTTATCTTGCTAAATTCATTCGTCTTGCCGAGCAAAAAGAAGGCAAGAAGTACCATGCTAGGAGAAAGCAGAATGGAAAATGCTAATGGTCTTACACTGTAGTTGTTTCGGCATTGTTAGTTGATTTATTTTTACTGACGATTTGAGAAAGCTTGTCAGCAATACAAGATTCTAAAGCGGAAAAATCTTCATAAACCTTTTCAAAAACAAAAATATATTGTAAGCATTTCTCTATATGGCTTTTTAATCCTTCCGAATCTACCCCAGTACGGGTCAAAACGATGGTATTTGGCTTATTGTTAGCGTAGATATAATTTATATAATGGCCACTTGTTGATAAAGCAGAGGCATGTGTGTATTCACTAAGAACGTCATATTCACTTTTCATATTCTTAGCATCCGATCCAAAATAACCTTCAAAAAAACGTCTTTTCACTTAAAGAATCTATAACGTTTTGGTTATTAGGAGCTTTCAGAGCCTTAATGTATTCTTCTTCATTTATCCCATATTTAATTTTTATTACTTCCATGTGAGGATCAACAGAAACATCCATACATTGGGTGTCCAAAAATTCTTCATGCTTTGTTCTTGAAAATATCGTAATAAACAGTAGAGCTATTTCTTTATCATTATCTTGATCTATTGCATTTTTTGCTCTGCGCAAATAGTCTGTGAAAATAATAATTGCTTCTAAAAAAGGGCGGGTGCATGTCCATGCAGTATTAAACCTTTCATTTGTTATTAAGGTTTTAATATCTCTTGCAAGCTCTGTTATTCGATACACCCACGCCAAAAGGTGAAAGTTAATCATTGTTTTCCATTTTTGCTTATCTGAATAAGAACTAAGAATAAGTTCTGACCTATCAATATTTCGCTTTTCTAACCTTTCAATGCATTCATTCAATGTCAAATCAGAGGGGATGAATATCCCATTTTCTTGTATATATTCTCTTGTCATTTTCTAATACCCCAATGCTAATTAAGCATTCTAGTTCTAATAGCAACTTAATACATATTTATAAATATCTCAATAAAAATACCGATATAGCAGCATTTTAACTTTTAATTTATGGTTATATCGGTATAATAATAAAAAACTAGATTAACGAGTTCATGATATGACGAGGGCAAGTTTATCTCTCCAAGCTTTATCACCTCTTCTCTCTGATCAATTACAGAAGCTTGGAAAAGATATATGTTTTGCTCGTAAACGACGCCGGATGTCTATGAAAAGCATGGCAGAGCGAATGATGGTAAGCATCGATACAATACAGCGCTTAGAAAAAGGGGATCCTTCCGTTAGCATAGGGATTATCGCAACGGCTTTATGGATTTTTGGTATGCAACGTCGTTTAGGGGATTTAGTCTCACCAGAAAGTGATACAGTCGGCATGCAACAAGATCTTGCGCGCTTACCAAGAGATTTTCGCCAAACCAAAAAGCAATCAACTGACTATAATTTTTGAAAGTAAGAAAAAATGGCTATAGCTTATGTTTATGTATATATTCAGGAAGGATTTGTACCAACAGGTATACTGGAAACCATAGGTGAAGGACGAGAAGCTACTGCTAGCTTTCGTTACGGAAACCTTTACCTACAGCGAAAAGATCGATTCGCTATTGATCCAGTGCAATTACCGTTACATGAACCAGATACACCTCGTACATATCAGGCACCAGAAGGATTTTCCCTTTTTAATGGTATTCGCGATGCTGCGCCTGATGGGTGGGGACGCCATTTAATGGACCGTGCTGCTGGCTCTAAAATCTTATCGGAATATGATTATCTTGTTGCCACAGGCGATGATCGTGTTGGCGCCCTAGCCTTCGGTTCAGACTTATCTGGACCTAAACGTATGACACCTTGGCCTGAAGAAAAATTACCAGGAGAATCATTTGATCTTTCAATGATGCTACAAATAGCAGAAGCTTATGATAATGATGATAATATTCCTGTTGAATACAGGCGTTTTTTAGTACGAGGATCTTCTCTTGGCGGAGCAAGACCAAAAGCGACCACGATCTTAGATAATCAGCCATGGATTGCAAAATTTGGTCGCACGGAAGATCGTTACCCAGTATGCCGCACTGAATACGCAACAATGAAGCTAGCCGCAGCAATAGGATTAAACGTGCCAGCAGTGCGCTTAGAAAAGATATTAGAAAAAGACGTTTATTTAATTAAAAGATTTGATAGAGAGCCGCATAATGAAAATTTTAAGCGTTTACCTTTTATTTCTGGTCTAACAATTATAGGTGCACATGAGGGGGAATCTTCTCAGCAAAGCTATGCTCGCTTAGCTCAACAGTTGCGCCTATATGGATCAAAACCAAAAGAAGATGCAGAAGAATTATGGAAGAGGATGGTCTTTAATATTTTGTGTAATAATACCGATGATCATTTACGTAATCATGGATTTTTGTGGGATGGTAAAGGGTGGAGACTATCTCCTGCTTATGACATTGTGCCTATGTTACAAGTCGCATTGGAAAGAGATCTTGCTATTGGTGTTGGCAAAGAGGGACGTTTGGCAACATTAAAAAATGCGATAAGCGATAGCATAAGCTTTGGCTTATCTGCTGATAAAGCAAAAAATCTTGCTACTTCCATACAGAAGCAAGTAAAAGCTGAATGGATCAAACAGTTTAAAGAAGCTGGTCTTCAAGAAATTGACATAGAAAAATTAAAAAGCTGTTTCATTGCTTGTGATGAAGCTCTTTAATGCTTTTTAAAGCATTTTATTCGCATTTATATTCCTTATAAAGCGTATTTTCTTTATTTGTTGCATAAACAATATGATATGAATTTCAATCCTTTCCAAAAAATTCTCTTTTGATTCTTGCAAGCTCAAATTCCCTGAGAGAATCTTCTTTAAGTATGTGTTGAAGAGATGCTGTGCTTACTCCTATCAAACCTTGCTTAAAAAGCTGCTCATCATAATTGGAGTCTTTTTCTAAATTTTTCATTAGGCCTTTGAGTCCAGAATTATTCCAGATGTAAAACTTAAGCCCATAATTTTTAATTGCTTCAAAAATTATCTTATTTATATGAAAATCTAGAAGGCTATGACCTTTTATTAAAAGCCTACTTTCTGGTTCAAATAGTTTTTCTCGCAGAATATTAAAGTACGATTTTATAAGAGTATTTCCAACAATCTGTGCTGCTTTTTCTCCTCCTAAAATCATCAGCTCATTCCCTCCTTGAGAGGTGAACCAATTTGAAGAGCCATGAAGTTTAATATAAGGAACCTGGTTGTACGAAATACTATTTTTCCCTGTTGGATACCAAACTTTTTCTCGATCCATAGATTCAAATACAGATGCATCAGGCTTAGGAGACATTCCAGGTATTCCAACACTAGAAATGTTATCTCGACCTATTTTTTTATGAGAATTTCCACTGAGCAAATTTTGAAATCTAGTTTCTACCAACATATCTTGATTTGTCGAAAAAATAACATCGAATCGAGCAAGAAAATCTTCTATAGCATATTCACCCTGACCAAAATTAAAATTAGCAATATCCTTAAATAATGCATTCATTTCTTTAAAAGCTTGACTTACAGCTTTTTGCAAAGTGTTATAGCGTTTTTTCCATTCAGTATTATTTTCTGCTCTCTGTTTTGCTTCAAATAAGGCATGTTCAAATCCATTATCTATATTATTCCAAAGTAGCTCTTTCAGCTCTTCATCTTGTTGAATTTCAGCATGACCTATCAGAAAATTCCACAACTCCTGAGACAACCATCCTCCCCAGTTTTTACTGAATCCCGCACCGGTAAGAATATAATTGCCCAATTTGGCCTTCATTTATGGAGTTAATGTTTCACACATAGCAAAAAACTGGCTAATTAAACATTACTAATGTAATAACAGTGAATAAAATGGCAGTAGCTGAGCTTATATTCAAAATCAAAAACTAGCCTCATTACAATGAAACTCTGAAAAATTACCGGCTTTTGGATATCTGTCTCAAACCTAAAATTGCTCGACAGTGGTACAGAGCTCATGATGGATTTTTTGCCAATAGGAGCATCTTGAATTTTTACTTAACACTAAAAAATGGATTAAACCCATTTTAATTTTCTAAATATTTTACTAAATGGGTACCACCCTTTTTTTGCCAACAAAATCAGTGCTTTCAGGCTCTCTGATTACCCTTAATTTGGTCATGCTTAAATCCATTAAAGGCATTTTCTTGTTTTTAAAAACCCGAAATGATGAGGGTCTATTAACCATCATCAAGAAAGGATGACTTCCATGTCAGATCATTTAATTCCCTTTAATCTCAATAAAAATGCAGAACTTTTGAACAGTAACCAAGCCGCTGCGTATCTTGGTGTTTTACCCGGCACTCTTGAAGTGTGGCGGTGCACCAAACGGTATCATCTTCCTTTTATTAAGGTTGGGCGTTTGGTTAGATACCGCCGATCTGATCTTGATACTTTCTTGGCCGATCGTACCGTTGATCAACAACTACACTGAGATTTAAAAAAAAATTGCCCTCCGGACAGAGGGCAAGAATTCATCATCAATTCACAAAAGAGAATACTATGCACCCTACATATCATCAAGAAAAAATTGATTTTAAGCACCTTAACCATCAACTCATCCCTAAAATTCCAGCTTTTCTTCACCTCTTTCTACCTCGAGGAATATTGGAAGGCGCTGAGTATGTTGCCCTTAACCCAACACGTCATGATCGTCATCTAGGGTCCTTCCGTATTAATACACGCACTGGTAAATGGGCGGACTTTGCCACCGGCGATAAAGGTGGCGATTTTATCTCCTTGTGGGCGTATCTACGCAGCATCAATCAGATTGAAGCCGCGCGTGAACTTCAAGTGTTGGTGCACAATGTTTGATGAATCCCTTCTTTCTTTAAAACAATCTGGAGCGTATCAGCATGTGGTAAAGACTCTTGAGGATGATGCCGATCAGTATTACCCCTATCATAATGCGCAAGGTATTCTTTTGGGGTACATCCTCAGATGGAACGCTGTTAGGCAAAAATGCGGATCATTTAAAAAAGAATTCCGACCCTTTATTCGGACTTGCGACAAACACGGATGGCAGGTTAAAGGTTTTGGCTGCCCTCGTCCGCTTTTTCAATTGGACCAGATATACCAATATCTAGAAAAAACCGTATTGCTTTGTGAGGGAGAGAAAGCTGCTTTAGCTGCGAAAGAGTTATTCCCTGGATTTGTTACAACCACCACCATGCAAGGAGCACAATCCGCAAAGCAAACGGATTATACGCTTTTAAAAGATCGCCATATTGTGATTGCCATGGATCATGACCAAGCTGGTCAGCACTATGGGAAAGAGGTATATGCACAGTGCCTGCTTATAGGGGCAACATCCGTTCAATTTTTTAACAACGCGATTTTTACCCATTATCGTCTTGATCAACATCAATTACTGAAATACGACACACCCAAGACCTTAGTTAAAGGGTATGATTTGGCTGATGCAGTTGCGGAAGGATGGACGTTTGAACGGTTTGAAGAAATTTCAGACCTTCCATTGCTTTTAACTTATGAGCAAGTGTTTCCTGAGTCAGCGCAACTAGATATTGATACCGATACACAAACCTTAACGCATCTAGCCAATCTTCCTGCTCTCGAATACGATCGTTTGCGAAAAGCGGAAGCCAAGAAATTGGGTGTAAGTCTCTCGGCGCTTGATCAGGAAGTAAAAAAACATCGCCGTTTGGAACAATCCCAAACGGATGAAGCAACGGATATTTTTCCGCTCATTGATCCTTGGCCTACGCCTGTTATAGCTAATGATCTCTTAGCTGAGATCACGCAACTTTTAAAACACTTTGCAATTTTACCCACGCATGCGGATACGGCAATAGCGTTATGGGTAATGTTTACGTGGGTTATTGACCAAGTGAACGTATCACCTATTCTTGCCATTTCTTCACCGGAAAAGCGCTGTGGCAAAACCACGGTGATTTCACTATTGGGGCAATTGGTGTGTAAACCGTTGCTAGCTTCTAATATTTCTGCGGCAGCGTTATTTCGAACCATTGAGCTGTGGCAACCGACGATGATTATTGATGAAGCCGATACCTTTATTCGTGATTCGGATGAACTGCGCGGCATGATCAATTCCGGCCATACCCGTCCCACCGCTTATGTGGTGCGCACAACGGGTGATGATCATATGCCCAAGCGTTTCAGTACGTGGGGAGCAAAGGCAATTGCCATTATTGGTAGTCTTCCCGATACGCTGCATGATCGCTCGATTGTGATTTCTCTAAGACGCAAACTCATCCATGAGAAAACCGAAAAGCTCCGGCATGCAAATACGCAAGTCTTCATCACTTTGCAGCGTAAGCTGTTACGCTTTGCCCAAGATCATGGAGAAAAAATTAAAAATACACGCCTGACGTTTCCACATGATCTCATCATCTCTGATCGCGCCCTTGATAATTGGGAGCCGCTGTTAGTCATTGCCAACCTTGCTGGAAATTTGTGGACGGATAAAGCTTTGCAGGCAGCGAAACATCTTTCAAGCAATGACAAGGAAGCACTACCGATTGGTACAGAACTACTTAGTGATATTGAAAAGGTGTTTAAAGAAAAAACGCTGCTAAAAATGCATACTGTCGATTTGATTAGCGCTTTATGTGAGGATGAAGAAAGCCCGTGGCCGATGTATAACGCGCGTGGTCAAGATAAGCGCCTGACACCACGGCAATTAAGCAGGTTGTTGGCATCCTACCACATTCATAGTCGTAATATTGAAATCGCCGGGATTCAACGTAAAGGATTTGATCAGCATACGTTTACGGAAGCATGGGAAAGGTATCGCTAAATTAAATCATCACCTCTTATTTTTTCTTCTTTTACCCCCTCCAAAATGCCGTCCGTGACGTCCGAACGTCCACTTTGTAGGAATGCCAATGTATTCACGCTTTTTTTATCGGTCCGGTTATCAGTCCAGCATTAGTTATCCGTCCGGTTTTTATACCCCAACCGCCCATCTGTCCATCAAACTTAAGCAAAACTGCCAAACTGGACGGTCGGACGGCAAAATTAAAGAGTGTAGAAAAGGCAAAAAAAGGACTTAGGCAACGATATCTTCTTATCTTTCTCCAATGCAATGATGAAGCTTCTGCATAAATCAAGCCGTAGGTGGATCTACGTCTTGAAAAGACTAAATAAGCCCCTGTGCTTGAGCAACAGCAGTCATTTGAAGAAGATTACGGATGGCATCTTCGCTACCTAGACCAGCAGCTTCCCGGCAAACTTCAATGGCGTGAGGGATGTCTTGAGGAACATTACACTTCCCTTCAAAAAGTGCCGAAGCATAGGTGTTTAGGTAAACAGGTAATTTTAGTCTTGTTTTTTCATGACCAAGAGAGGCTGCTTCGCGACAAAATTCCACTGCCATTGCAAGATTTTGCTCAATGCCATTTTCACCTCTAAAGAGCCAGGCCGCATAGTTATTTAAAAGTGTTGGAAAAAAACCTTTGGCTTCTAGATTTCCCAACTTCACAGCTTCTCGGCAAGTTTCCACGGCACGAGGAATGTCTTTAGTGATGCCGTTTTCTCCCTTATACAACCAAAGAGAATAATCTTTTAAGAAGTTAGGTAAACATTCTATGGCTTCTCTATTACCCAATGTTGAAGCTTCGCGACAAGCAACAATAGCTGCTAGCATATCTCTTACAATACCATTTTCTCCTAAACGGAGATTTTGCGCATAACGCCAAAGAAAAACAGGAAGATTTCTAACTGCAAGCTCGCTTCCTAAGGTTATAGCTTCTCTAAATATTTCTATGGCTTTAGGCATATTTTTCACAAAGCCCATTTCGCCTTTGAAAAGCAATATAGCATGACGATTCGTTGCTTCTGCTAAATTCCATTCTGACTGCTTAAATCCCAATTTTATTGCTTCTTTAAACAGTTCGATAGACCTTATAATATGCGTGGAAGAAGCATTTTCTGCATTATAAAGATTGGTAGCTTTAATAGCGAGAAGGCGTGGAAAATCCCTTGCTATTTCACAGCCTCCTCTTTTTGCTTCTCTCAAAAAATCAAGACTTCTTTCATCTTGAATAGAATCTAAAGAATTACTTATACTTATCCATACTCCACCTAAGTGATAGGCTTCTTCATAAATCTCTATAGCTTTATCAATGTTTTTATTAATTCCATTTAAACCATAAAAATACTCAAACACATGATTTAGAAGGCAATCCGAAAAATTTTTCCATGCTCCTCTATAACCAAGCTCACCGGCATCTCTATATTTTGTCAATGCTGCCGCAACATTCTTTGATATTCCATTAGCTCCTTCGTGTAGTAAATGCGCATATTTATGAATTACTTCTGGATTTCCACACATTAGAAGCCAAGATAATTCTTCACATGGCATCACTCCATTGTTAGCTAATTTACGATAAAAACTCCGTAATTGCTTATACGTATTTAAGGTGAGAGATTGTGAAGGCTTAGCATAAGCAAGTCGAGCTAGTTTTGGATTAAAATCTCTACTTAGCCTTAAGCATTTAGTTGCTATATCTCTTAGGTTATGAGCATGTACTAAAATCAAATCATCATAGACATATTCTAATTGATACTTGGAACCATCAGAAGCTAAATGAGGAACTGAAGAACAAGACAATACTTCTCTATCTTTTCCGTTACTAAGCTGCTGCCTAAAATCAGTACGTAGATCGCTTTCCACTTTTGGATTTATCGCAACATCATCAGGATGCAAACTAATCGGATACGCAAACGCATTGACGCCATGTACGGTCCAACCGCGGTATTCACCACCAATCATTTCGGTGTAGATTTTTTTTAAGGTAATTTTGGGAGCGAAGATGTCGAAAACTTCTTTTGCTAGAGTAATCGTTGCTGAATCTGTTGTGAGAAAATTTATTAGAGCTTCATCTAGTGCTGTTATTAATGATTTTTTTTCTTGAAGTTGAACACATTCTTTCACTGCAGCAACAAATGCTTCAGTTGTTGGATCTGTAGCGTTGACGGCAGACCATTGATCAAAAAAGGTGTCACCTTCCTCATCAACAGCTTCAAAAGTCATGGCATCGATGGCAAGGACCATCGCTAAATATTGTTGCGTTTGAGGATCGGTAACCGCAGTTTTTATACCATAAAAATCGCTCAGCATATTGAGCTTGCCACAGAACTTATGGCGGGTGCGAATGATCGAGTAGCTTAATGTGACAATTTCATCTTGAGTTGTAGGAATTGCAAATCCATATTTGCCGCCAATGGTTGCTGAGATTTCCTTAGTTAAAGATTTGAAAGCTTGGAAATTTCCTAAATAATCAGCCTTGTTACGTTCTACTTCTAGTATCTCTAGCCATTGTAGACACGGTATTTCACTGGGTTTTGCAAGAGTCTCTGGATTAAAGCTGAGCACCGGCACATCTTCTGCCCCCTCTTCTGAAGTTGCCGCCGCACTCAACATGCTTAAGCACAAACCTAATAATACTGTAAGAATTTTCTTCATCATCAACTCTTGTGCGAATTTTATATTCTAATTTAGTAACTTAATTTTGTATTTCAAGTATGATTCAAAAATCTACCTATAAAATGTTATAGGTACAGAGGTTATTCAAACGGCCTGCCGCCATGCGCCCACATCCAAGCAGATAAACTGATGTGGTGATCATAGAGATGCTCTGGCGGTTCTTTACCATGCGCTGTTGCAAATGATTTAGCTAAGCGGATTTGTGATGGCGATGCGGGTCTTCCGTATCTTTCTCGCAGTTTAAGAGGTTTGCCAGGTCGACATTCTTTCGCAATAGTTTTGATCAATAATTCATGATCCTGAGGTACCCAAACTCGTACTTGGACGAATCCCTCTTGTCTTTTCCTCTCACGAAATTTTTGCATTCTTACTGTCATAAATAACGCCGTAGGTCACCAATCGATGCATAAAATGTAACTCATTTTTACACATCGCATAAGTACGCATTTAGCAAATTTCTAAATGACTCTTGATTATATAAAGGGCTGTTTTGCTTGGTGAAAGTAGATTAAGAGAAATGAGATTTAAGATAGGGGAAAAATTAGCTGATTAAAATTCTAAACAATATATATCATTTTTAGAGTAAATGTAGTAGAAAGGCGCAAGTAACCTAGGAAAAAGGCTAATACATGGATAGCTTTTCGAGTTATTACTCTTGGATTCAAACACAAGATTTTCATCATGTTGCATCATCTCTTCAAAGCATTGCAAATGGTTTAAGTGAACTAAAGGAGTCTTTTGCTAAAAAAGACCTAAGCCATAAATCTTTTTGGGAAAATGAAGTACTTTTCGGAGTAATTCTTGGTTTTGTGCTTTCTTTGTTGCCAACTTGGCTGAAGACTTGCTCTGAGAGAAAAGCTAAAATTAAAGCGTCTTTAGCAGCATTTGAACACACTAGAATGACTTTAATTAAATTTATAACAAATCAAGTAATCCCGTATCAAACAGAAAGAGCTAATTTTAAAAAGAACAATAACATAAAAAATGACAATCAATGGTATGCTGGGCTTAGCTCTTGGGATGGAATAAAACAGTCTTGGAACAAATTAGCATACCCTTTTAGAAAGTTTCCTTTAATGACTGTTGATAGGACCAACTTTCATGTTTATTAAATCATTAAAATCGGGAAGGTATATATGTAATTCAATTTCATTGAAAGCGACCTTGCCTTCAATGTTTCGCAATGTAAGAGACATATTTTTTCTTAAGTGTTTATATTTAATTGTTGAATATAGCTAATCACTGACTTTTTGCCAATTAATAAGCAACTTCTAGCGGCTTCTATAATCTCGCTCGTTCATTTAATATCAATTTTTTACTTCTCATTCCTTTTAAGAAGATCAAGCAAAGAAAGATCTAGTGCTTTACACAGCCTTAAGATCACCAAAAAGCTTGGGTTGCGTTTTTTGTGTTCAAGAAGGCTGATCGTCGAATAATGGACTCGTGATTGATCTGCAAGCTTTAGGATAGACAAACCAAGTTCCTTACGTCTGGTGCTGATTGCATCCAGAACAAGAGCAACAATTTGAGGTTCAGTGAGGTCTTTCATAGCAAGGGGAATTATGAACCAAGAGTATAAAAATAAATACTTGACAATAGTCAAAGAATAAGGTGATTTACTTCTAACATGTCGTTGGAGGTAAATGATGTCCGAGAAATATAATGTGCAGCCAGAACAAGAAAAATCTCGTATTACCACATGGCCTAAAGTTGGCATTTGCTTAGAAGAAGTCATGGCTTTTATGGGAAGGATGGAGAATGCTGCTCGGACATTGCGTGAAGATGAACAGTATGCAGGTATGTATACGATTGAAGAACAAATTCAACGTGTTTCAGATAATCTTCGAGCTTCACTTCGTGCGTTTGAGAGAATGCATGAAGTAAAAGTCGAAATTTTCACTTTTTTTAGTCCCTTTGAAGACTACACAAAGCATTTTATTCCAACGATTAAAAAGCCCGAAGAGCTAGATGAATAAAGACACGAAACTTGAGGGTGTTGAAATATGACTAAAAAGAATGAAGATAGGATTTCAAAAGCTTTTATCGCCATCTCTTATAAGCGGAAATCCCTAAAATTTTATCGATACCTGTATAATTATCCAGGTTTATTTTTTTGAAGTTTGGGTATAAAAAAAGACAGCTAAGAAAAAGCTTGAGGATTCTCATGATGCAATCAGCTTTAGTCTTTAGATCAGTACATCACTGGCTATACAAAATAAAAGCTTGCCTACCTAAAATAGGAGGTGACGAAAACTTTTCAAAAACCCCTCGTTTTATTTTTTTAATGACTACATGAAAGATATTGTGCGTGCACAGAAACTAACGGGAACATGTATGTTCAAAAAGTTTATAGTTTTGCGGCTTGATCGTACATGTAGATTTAAGTTTTTTTAAAATGACTACCCAAGCAGGGAAGGAAGATAAAAATGTTTAAACAATTTGTTGTTACCAAAGACCTTGAAAACGCTGTACCACCATCGTTTATACGCAAAGTCATTTCTTCAGTTGTTTTGTATGCGTATTTATTGAGTTTTGTCATTTCGCCCGTGTATGCAAGTACAGCCGAAGTTCTTCCTCCTCCAGCGCCCAGGTTTCATGCTCATCATGAGCATATGTCACCATCTGAACCCTTGCTAAAACCTCAATTCTATTTACCGAGAAACCTTTCTTTAGACAAAAAAGACCAAGTCGATTTTAGAATCAGCATTAAAGATATTGGAGATGACAATCAAAAACACTTTTTTGTTTCCTTACAGCAAAAAGATCGGTTAATAAGCAGGTTTTATCTAGGGACAGATTTTAACCACAACAAAGACACAAGCTTTGTTGTGCCTATTATTGGAACAGATGCCCTTTTAAGGGGGTGGTCATGGAACTTAAGTGCTTATGGTTTGGTATCGCTGCAAATACGCCCAGACGGTGCCGTTATTATTGATCAAGCCGTTACACCACGGTATCAAAGAAGCTGTAGTATTGCTGCTCCTGCTGTTCACTTGGGAGCATATAGAGCAAAACACCTACACCTACAGAGTCCAGAAGTTGTTGTGCACAATGCTGTCGATATTGAAAACTTTGAAATTGAATCAGGTCAAGCAGCTGGTAGTTTACTCATTGGCGAAAAAGGTTCTCTACGTTTAAAAGAATTACTATTTCACGGAAATTTTGTGAACCTGGGTAGTCTATTCCTCGATAAGGTTTCTGGATTTAATAAATCCTTTTTAAGGTTGCAGGGTAGTGAAATTTACAATTGGGGAACAATTTCAAATGATAGCGAATTACGCCTTGCTGATTTAAAGCTCTTTGAAAATTTTGGACAAATTTCCGCAATAACCTTTGCTGTAGGTGCACTGCAGTTTTTAAATCATCAAACAATTACTTCAACGTCAACTCATATTATCGCGCAAAATCAGTTTGTTAATGATGTAGATGCTTGTATAACTGGTACGGCTGATTTGCAGGTAATTAGTTTAGCTGGGCTTTCTAATCAGGGAGTCCTAAAAGGTTCTCGTACTTATGTTGCAGGGCAAAACCTCACAGGTAAAGGACGTATTGTTGCTGAGAACCTTAAATCTTTTGCAAACATATGGGATGGTCAAGGGCATTTTAAAGCATCAACTCTTGAATTTGCTTTTCAGCAGCTTTTATCTAAGGGTGATAAAGCTAGATTTGAAGGTGGTAGGCTATCGCTTGTCAGTCATGGAGATAATAGCCTTTTAGCATTAGACATTCTTCAAGGAGATACTCTTCATTTAGAGTTAGCTGGTACGGATCTTCGGGTCGATACATTAGATTTTTCTCAAGATTCTGTTTTTAAGGTTAGAAGTTTAGCGATAAGCAGAATTACTCCCGGATTAGGTGAGGTTGATTGGCAAGCAGAGCAACGATTAGAGCTGCCTCCTGAATTGGTAAAATTTAAAAATAGAGCTACTCTTAAGGCAAAAGCATTACTACTCCAAGCAATACAATCTCCTAAAGATTTGATAGTTAAGGTTCACACTTTAGGTGGTAAATCAATTCAAGCAAGTTCGCTAGATTTAACTTTTATCGCTATTGGTCTGAATCTGGCACAACAAAGCATTGTTGATACTATTAAACACATGCAACTCAATACGCTCATTTTGGATGATGAACTGGGCACTTTGAATACATCAGTATCTGCATGTTTGGACACTATCATGGGTCTATCACCTCGAGAACGTATGGCGTTGTTTGATGAAGTAGAAGTAAACTTAGGTGAAGCACGAACTCAGGTTTTAGAGGATCAAGAAGCTCGTGAGAGTTGCTTAAGTGTTGTCAGTACCCGTTGGCAAGAACTGTATGATCACTTTGCTGCGGAGAGAAATCTTTTAGAAGAACTACCAGGCTTTCCTATCGAGAAATTTTTACGTGCTTGTGTTGAGCCGATTAGATTAGAACATGCAAGAAAGAAGCAGGAATTAAAAAATCTTACCGAAGAATCTACCTTAATTAAGCGACAAATTGCTAAAAATGCGCAAAAACTTCAACGCCTCGAGCAACTGCAACAGTTGATAGCTACCAAAAAAGAGGAGAGTTCAGAGCAGTCAAGAGCTGAGGATGTTGATGATTTATACAAATACGTAGCTCAGCAAGAACTTAGAGTAACCTACCAAGCAGAAAACTTTGAAAATACGGGGCATTTGCAAGGTAAAACGGTCCTGATGAGAGGTCACCATTTACACAATATTGGAACTATTGCTGCAGAACAAAAAACCACTATAGATGGTGTTTTTACCAATGCGGTTGAAGGCATTGTGGAGAGTTCTGCTTTAGAGCTTATGCAGCCAGATCGTACTCTAAATAATGCAGGAAAAATAATAACAAAAGTGTTGCGAGGTGTTGACCAAGTTCAAAATACTGGACATTTGGAAGTTTTACGTAAAGGTTTACGATTGCAATCTTTTCATAATTTGGGGTATGCGGATCTAGGGGCTGGTCATTGGTTCTTTGAAGATTTTACAAACGCAGAAGAGGCTGTTTGTAAACTTGGTAAACGTACAGAAGTTGTGCGCTATAAAAATGCTGGAGCACTTTATGCAACCCAAAGTGTAAAAATTACAGGAAATCCTTCAGAAGGATTGGGTCAATTCGTTATTGATGATAAGGCAATTTGGTATATTCTTCCCGATCATGCTCAACCTTACCCAGCGACGATGCCCTCTGCATTTTTTGCAGAAATTCAAGATGCTGTTTTGCTAAGCTCAACAGGAGATGAGGAGGCCTATTTAGCTAACGTAAGAGGTAATCCTGTTGCAGGACTCATAGGTTTTCTAGCTCTTTCTGAAGAGCACCCAAAACGACTGTTTACAGAACTTTCTTTAGAAGAAACTCGCAACCAATGGACGAGGGTCCTCTCACACTTAGGCTATAGCCAAGACCCAATATCAATTATCAAGCTGTTACACGAAGTAAAAGCACAACTCTGGGATCATCAAGAAGTACCCATTGAGGCAAAGTATCTTAAAGCTTACCCAGATATTCCAGCTGTTGTTGTGGCAATGGATAAAGCAATTATCAATATTTTAACTGGTGCTTGGGGACTAGAGTATCTGAAAGGTATTTCTGCTGAGAACACCACAACAATAGACACTATTGCTACGGGTGTTGGTAAAAGCTTTTATCAGCAGCAACAATCTGTGAGGCAACTCTATAAAGAGACTTACGATGCTTTTGCCAAGCATTTTATGCAGAATCAAGGTTTAGGAAAACCACTTTTACAAAAACACTATAAAAATGTAATTACGCAAATAAGTTCTGGGTATTTTAGAGATCAAGAGGATGACAGCAATGCGGCACAGCTTATTCTGCATTCTGCTGTCGATACACCTATAAGTTTGATGGATGCCTTGCAAAAATCAGCAATTATGGCGGAGAGTTTACAGGTAAATTACGATGCGGATTTTACCAACACAGTAGAGTTAAGTGTTGAGTCTCCACTTATTCTAAGAACGAAGAAGTTTTGGAATAAGGGCAAGATCTTGGGTGACTTACTACTTCTTTGTGACGAATTTACCAATGGAACAGATAATGATCATCTTGGTGAAATTTCGGCAACTCAAGGAGCGATCAACGTTTATTCTCAAGGAAAAATAGATAATAGGTTTGGTAGAATTTTTAGTGATAAAGAGTCAGCCATTGAAACCTTAGAGGGAAATATTTTAGTAGGGTCACTGAAAGAAGTTATTACGCCTCACGTACCTCGAGGCAATATGACAACGATATATAACGGTTGTTCTAATTTACTAACAAGTCCTACTTATCTTAAAAAAACTTTTAATGGCGCTTTTGTTTCGAGTAATAGCTCCATGAAGTTAGGAGGATATTTTGGCGAGATGTGCTTGGATTACGGTGAAGTCTTTGCAAATCATGCTCTGACGATATGCGGCAATCTTATTCGCAATATTTCTGGGTTAATACGCACTCGTCATAGCGCCTATTTTTATGGAGATCGATATGTATGTACGAGACCCAACCAAATGTGGTTTGGTACCCATAATCGTGGCGAGTACACAGGTATACGATATCTTTTAGAGTGTGCGGACGCAGGTGAAACAACAGCGTTAGAAGACATTTGGTTTAATGTACCACAAGTAGATATTCAATATAGCAACATTAGCGCAGGAAAAGGTATTTATAAATTTCAGGAGCTTATAGCTGGTTATGGTAAAAACTATGTATCTGGGCTTAATCTTGTGCCGAGAAAAGAGATGGAATGCGGGTCAAACCCGTCATGGGTAGGAGGTAGTTTTTCTAATATATTTGGTACTACACCAGCTTCTCTTAAAGTTGGTGAAGATATTCTTATCCAAGGACCAGATGCTATTACTATTAGTGGAAGTATGAGTGCTGGTGGAAAGGTACACATTGATGTAAACAGCATTGTGACAAAGATGGTGGGCCATACTAGAGCACCTCAATCAGAAAACTTCTTGATTGTTGATTTATACGAAGTGGCACAGTCTCAAACAGGTGGTTTTTTTGCTTTGCAAGATACTGGTCAAGTTGACTCATTGTACCCGATTACATCAAGGTTTTCTTGGAAGTCCTTAGATATCGCAACAATTGGCGCAAGAGAAGAAAGTGCGATCAGCGAAACAGCTTTTGAATTTGCGCTACAAAAAGCTCTTGCAGAAAGCGTTGGACATTTAAACTTTGAAGAACAAAGCTCAATGGCACTACAGGAATATTTATTCCGTAATGGTCGTGACAGTGGAAGCACAATGAGTTTGGATGAGTTGGTGGCAAAAGCTACAAAACCACTTGTTGCTATGGTGGCTCGACAAGTACAACAGACAATGCTTAGTATTCCTCATTTATTAGTACCAGCGAAGTTTGTGAATCCTTACCAATCTTCAGGTGATATATACGGCAAGGAAGTCCATCTGCTTACCTCTGGTGATCAAGAGCATGAAAGTTCACGTATCGTTGCAAGAAAAGCATTTGAAGCACGTGCTAAAGGAAAAATGAAACGTCATACGGCTAAATATGTGGAAATTTTGCAAGAAGGCAATAAGACAACTATTTCTGAAAAAGCTAAACCTCAACAGCAATTCATTTGTGAGGAAGGAGACCTTACTTCCGTTAGCACACAAGATTATACAGAAGTTGGAAGTGTCAGCAGTGCTGGTGGCAAGATGCTGCGTGGATCTGAAGAAGGCGATGCTTTTTTTAAAGCGCTTGAGCTTCACAAAAGAGCAATTACTACAGAAAAAAAGGATAGAGGATTTTTTGGAAGCACCAAAAAAACTGTAACAACAGCAGAGTCATCAGATTTTTTGGTAAATAAAGCTATCGCTGGCATTAGTAGCCGAGTTGTTGGGAAAAATGTCACTCAAGTAGGTGTTGAAGAACATGCTGCCCAAGATTTAACCTATGCTTCTCAGAATTTGTCTATTGATGCGGGAGTAGGAATTAATCGTACGCAAACAACTTCGACAACAAAAGGAACTTCTAGCAGTCGCACGACAAAAAGTCTCATGGAAATGCCAACCTTTGTACGTAATATGCTAAATGCCCATACGATTCGTTTTGAAGGACAAGATACGGTTAGTGTAAAAGGCACTGAAATTACCGCAGATACCATAGAAGACCATTCACGGAAAGGTGCAAAGTTTGGCCCTACTGTCAGGGAAATGCGCTATGAAATGAGTACGTCTTCGCGTACGCCTTTATCTAGCAGTAACTGTGGTACTCGAGGTGGTCAAGAATTAATGGCTCCAACATCGTTGAATGTGCGCCGTATTGTGCGCTCAGCAAGTTTTGATGATGTCACCTCTCCGGGAGAAATGGAGTTTGTCTCATGTGTTTGGCAAGATCGTGAACGAGTCGAGATTTTAGGAAGATACCAAGAATCCGTTTATATCTTAAAGAAATGGCAAGAAAGTTGGGCACATCACCATCAGGTTATTCCTAGTGCGGCAATATCGGTAATTGCTATTGCGGTTAGCCTTGCTACTCAAGGCGTTGGTACCTCATTTTTTACAAGTGCCTTGGGGTCAGAGATTGGAGCCACAATGGCCTCTGCAGGATTAAAGTATTTAATCTGTTCAGCCGCTACAAGCTTTGCGCAAACAGGTGATTTAGAGGGAACTTTAAAAAACTTAGCTTCTGATCGTGCATTGCGTGGGTTAGCAATTAGCATTGCAAGTGCTGGATTAACTAATAAGCTCGCTAAAGCATGGGATATTCCCCTTGATACAAAACCTTTAGAACTGGTAGATCACCTTAAAACTGAGGGGTTACAAGCTGGCGTATCCACCACAATGAATTTAGCTCTTTCTAACGAAGAAGCGGGCGATATTTTAAAGCGCGGAGGTTTGTCATTTGTCGGTAGCGCAGCAGGTGCCTATGGAGCTGCTCATATTGGAGATTGGTACAAGGGAACTCACCATCAAGACACCTATACATTGCATAAAGTCCTCCACAGCCTCAATGGTGGTGCGATGGGGTTTGTTATGGATGGCACCGCCAAAGGATTTATCTCTGGTGCCATTGGTGCTGCAGTAACCGAAACCATTTTAGAAGCGCGTAATGATTATTTAGCAGAAAAAGCCATTGCCAGAATGGAAGAAGCTAAGCAAGACGGTACCCTAGTCAATCCTGAAAAAATCAAAGAAATTAATGCAGCAGTTAAGGAAGATCTCGCTTCTGAATTACGTACGGCCCAGTTATCCTCCGCAGCGATTGCTGCCCTTCTTGGCCAAGATGCGGCATTAGCCTCTCACATTGGTGGCGTTGCGGGCACCCACAATTGGGAACCAACCATTGGTACGGTTATTACTCTGGGATTGGCAGCATATGGTGCCTATGAGGTGTATGATACCTATCGTACTCAAGGGCCAGAAGCGGCACTACAGCAGTTAGCAGTGATGGGGGTTGTGACCTTAGCAACAGTAGGTGCCGGCTATGTAATAGGAACGGTGTTCTACCCAAGCGCTGCAGCTGCGTGGACAGCGCTGATGAGCAATTATCCAAAGTATGGGCAGATCATTGCCAAGATTACGGGCAGTAAAGCAGCACAAACCCTTGGAAAAGCTAAGGAACTTTATGGAGCAGCTAATGCTAAACTTGCCTCAGCAGCAGAAAAAGTGGGGTGGAAGAGTGGCAAAACAAAAGTAATGCCGAAAGCAAAAGAGGCGGAAGATGCAATATTACAAGGAGAAAAGAAAACAGTAGTACAGCAGTATACGATCAATGATGGCAATGCATATCCAAGCTTACCAGTGGGAAGTAGTAGAACCCAAATGCAACCATTAAAAAAATATCATAATTCACCAAAGCGAATCGAAGACATGGAATTTTCTAGTCATGCTCTTGATAGGTTGATGGAAAGAGGTATACCTCCTTCTGTAGTAAAAGAAGCCATAACTCATGGTGTAAAAGTGCCAAACAAAGTGGTTGGAAGAATTTCTCATTATGATGCAAAAAATAATGTTACTGTTATTACGGAAAATGGACGTGTCGTTACTGCGAGGTTTGGAAAATGAAATCATTAAAATTAAATAACCCAGATAAGCGTTTACTTGATGAAATTTCAAAAGCTATCAATGACTACGATAATCAAAGATTATCATTAGGAAGCTTAATTAAAAGAATTGAGGAATGTGGAGAAAACATTACTGAAGAGGTATTTAAAAAGATTATTCTTGATTACTGGTGGCCACTTGAGATTGCTTATGCATCATCTCTAGAAAAGAGCACAATGGAAGAACAAGATCAAATAACAATTGAGGAAAACATTAGTCATATAAAAAACCTCTTAAATAAAAACTAATGAACTCTATGGAGCAACCAATGCCAAACTTGCCTCTGCAGCAGAAAAAGTTGGATTTAAGAGTGTTCAGCCGAGAGTGAAGATCAAGGCGCATGAGGCTGAATACCCCAGCAATTCTGCAACAAGTTCTGCTAACGCAAAGATTGAAAGAATATCTTGCGAAAGAGCAACAATTGAAGGAAGACGGAGTGGTTATAACTCCAACAGGAAAAAAAGTTTTTCGAGATGCTAAAAAATTTGCGGAGCAATATGGTGGTCAAGCTGAAGACTGGGTCAAAAAAAGCAGCACGAGCTTTGATGTAGACCACAAAATCTCAATTCAGACTCATTGGGTGGAAAATATTAAAACTGGTCAAAGAGTAGCTGAAAAAGTAAAGGAGTTTGTGAAAGATGTTAAATAGATTAAGAAGTGAACAGTTATTTAAGATGTCAAAGTCTGAACGTAAAGAAAACCTTCGCAAACTAATGCTAGAAGCTGTTCAGGGAGTTTTAGATGAATCGGCAGATATATGTAATGCATGCGTAGTAATATACAATGTATTACAAGCTTGTGAAGCTTATTGCAAAGAAATTAGTGAAGAAGATTTTTTATCTTTAAAAGCAATGTGGTCTGATTTAGAAGAATTTCCTAAAGATGAGAAACGACTAAAATATTCACCTGAAGAATTACTGGTTTTAGATGATGAAGAAAAAAAAGCGGTTGATTTTTATAAGGATGATCTTAAGGATATTTGTCGAAAAATCTTAGCAAGTGATATTCCAAACATGGGCCCTCCAGAGGATCCATATGCTTGGCCAAGTGATGAACAATTAAAAATATGGAATAATAATAAAAAATGATAGGTGAGGAATATAAAAAGGCTTTTACGCAAAAGTAAAAGCTCATTTTTCTTGATTTTGAGAGTAATCATGTTTATTCTTAAAGCTCAATTATACAAATTAAATTAACTACCACTAATGCAATATTTTTTATTATTTCTTTATTTTTCCGCGGCTTTATTTTCGAAGGATACTGTTTTTGTAAAATTAGACTCAGGCATTGGCAATCAGATGTTTCAATTTGCTGCTGCATACAATCTGGCTAAAATTATCGATGCAGATCTTAAGATTATTGTTAGCAATAATGAAAGAGGCAATTTAAGAGATCCTAATGATAGAAAATATAGGATCAATAAGGAAGATTTCCATTTAGATGGGGTCGACGTTATCTCTGAAGAAGAATTTAATAAAGAACCTTTTATATTTGTTTGGGAGGGGAATGACTTCAATACCTTAAAAGGTAAAGGAAGAATACTTATTGGCAGTTTTTTTGAGTCTGAAATCTTTTTTAAAGAGAGCGCAAAGGATATTAATAAAATCTTCTCGTTAAAAAAGACAAGCACTCCTTTTATAAGAAAATATTTGCCTCAAATACGAACATGTAACAGCGTTGCAATTCATATTCGTCGTGGAGATTTTAGAAATTATCCAGATAGAATTATGCCGATGACCTATTATATGCAAGCGATGCAGCTTTTTTCAAAACAAAAAAATGTAAAGTTTTTTGTATTTTCAGATGACCCTGCCTTTGTAAAAGATTGTTTTTTTAATTTGGAAAATGTTGTTATCGTTTCACCAGGCGATGGCACTGCAACAAATCTTGAAGAATTTTACTTAATGACTCAATGTAAAAACCTGATTATTGCTAATTCCACGTTTTCTTGGTGGGCCGCATATTTATGCTGCAATCCAAAAGCTATAGTGGTGGCTCCACTGCCAAGGTATAAAGACGGCCATTTTATGAGTCACCCAGAAGGAATTCAGCGTAATCTGATGAAATATCTACATGAGACTGAATCATATCCGGAACATTGGAGAACAATAAATCCTTTTGTGCTTCCGTAAATTCTAACTATTAGTTGTGGGGGCTGCTCTTATAAATCTCTTGGCTTGATTTCATCGCAAAACCGACTCACTAAATTTGACTTATCCATTAACTTGGCTCGATTAAGTGACTTTATCTAGAAAATACTTACTATCCCAATCCTTAGGGGGGTATCCACGAGCCCAATTTGTTGCGAGAGCAAAATCAACCCTTTTCGTTAATAACAAGAATTAGAAAACTTTTACACTGAACTGAAACTAAAATTACTTGAAAAAGTAACCCCGGTGTAACCCCAAGGAATTTTATAAATTTGAAATTGCTTTAAACCTCGCAGTTTAACTGGTGCCGGCTGCAGGAGTCGAACCCGCGACCTACTGATTACAAATCAGTTGCTCTACCAGCTGAGCTAAGCCGGCACTCCAATAAACATATCTAAAAATTCTTTTGGAGTCTAGGCCCAATTTGAAGCATGGAGATAAATTTTAGAAAAAATTCTACTTCTAATTTTTGAGAGAGCGTTATTCACTTTTCATTAACAACTCATGACTAAAATACAAATAGATAAATAAAGTTTGTGTAAATTTTTATGTTTAAAGTATTGGCTTTTCTAGGAATCATGGTAACTAGTAGTTTTTTTGCAGCTGAAAACAAAGAGCAGTTAGAGCAACAGCTAGCTCAAATTCACGAACGAACTTCTGCTGCAGGAAAATTTGCACAGCTTGCAAAATTTGTAATTGAAAATGAAAGCAAAGCCTCAGAATCAAATGATTCATTAACACAACAGTTTGAAGAGATGAGGCAAAATCAGGGAGAAAGCTCACTGATCGTGCTTCGAGGTATAGCTACAAAAGAAGAGGCTGAAGCTGCTCGAGTTTATTATTTAGGGGTTAGAAATAATTTGTTTGTAGCGGAAGTAGTATTAACGCTTGAAATTCTTGCGCTGCAAGCTAGTGCCGCGGATGAAGAAAAAAGACATGAAATGAATACTCATTTCGCACAAACTTTTGATGGCATGAAAGAAATGCTAATAGGAAGTCATTTGCCAATTCCTACAGTTGAGAAACTCAGTGTTGCTACCAAAGATGCCGCCATTTCAGCGCGCACCTACTACGCAGGCGTAAAAGACAACCTTTTGGGCAGAACAGAAGCAATGGCAAAAGGGGAGTCTTTTGGTTAAGTCTACGCCAGTCTGGCTAAACAACTTCCAAGCTTTGCCATATATTCACAAAATTGATCGAAGTAATCTTGAACAGAAGATTGTTCCTTCGGTAATTGTGCTTGAGTTGAGGAAAGCTGATTTCCTGCAGATGTGTTGTCATTAGTGACTAAGCGAGGACTTTGTGTCAAAGGATTAGCGTCTTGTTGCGCGAAAAATGTTTCATCATAAGTAGTTTCACTTAGATTTTTGTCATTAACGGTAGCAGCCCGAGGACTCTTAAAATGTTTTGAGGACGAGGAAATTTGGCCTTCGCGAGGACTTTGGGCTGGTGCGATAAAATCAACAACTTCATTTCCTTGTATAGGTGTAGCTTCAGCTTTTTGCACAGGCACTGTCTTTTTTACAGCAACTGCAACGGGAATATCTAATCCCGTACTGTCTTGTGTGTCAATAGGTATAACTTTAGAGCTTGATAAACCATAACTATTTCTTTTTTCAGATTTGATGCTGAGCGGGATTCTAGGTGAACTTGGCACTGGAAGGGGCATTCCTGTATGAATTTCTATCCAATTAGCTCCTAAAGTCGTTTCACAAAACTGTAATACACTTTTTATGTGGGCTTGAGTCTTAATTTTGTCGCGTCCTAGTATAAAGCCTCTTTTTTCAGCATATGATCGCTGATAGTATAAATTTTCAGTTGTCACTGCTATAAAAGGAGGTAGTCTAAACTTTTCTTTTTGTGCTTTCTTTATCAGATTTTCTAGCGCTATATTTCCGTGTGTTCTTGCCATGTGAATATCGCACCACACCAAATGTTTACCTGTAAGCACTTCTAAAGTTATCTGATCTCCGTCATCTAAAGTCGAAAAATTAATAAGTTTTACTGGAGTTGACGAATCTTTATTTTTTAAAATAGCAAGGTTAATAAGTTTTCCTAGAGCTACCTGGTATGTTGTCGACGAATCTCTCTCTGCTAGGAACTGAATGAGTGTTGCTAAGGTTACTTGATCTCTATTTTCTAAAATAGCAAGATTAATAATCGCTGCTGTTGCTATTGCTTGATCTCTGTCTTCTAAGGTAGCTGACTCAATAAGTGTTGTTAATGTTGTCTGGTCTCTATTTTCTAAAAAAGAAGAAATTTCTGTAAGAGTAGCTGTATTATATGCTTGTACTTGCTTACCTGTCATTTTACGTTGAAGTACTGAGTCTTCAACATAAAGAGTCTCAACTATTTCACAAGCATTAAGTAAATTAAATAATAATGAAATAAAAAATGCGTAAAACATGTAATATTTTTACAAGATATATAGTCTACATATATACTAATATAACGAAAAAATCAAATTATTTAAAATTATAAACCTTTGCTTTTGCCGTTTGATTTGCTTCTGTTCCTGTAACAATACACTGTGTTTAAATGTTTCGATCCAAACATCTTGATTTTTTAATGATTTCTGATATGTTTACCTAATCTATTGGGGTATAGCCAAGCGGTAAGGCACCGGTTTTTGGTACCGGCATTCCTAGGTTCGAATCCTAGTACCCCAGCCATAACTATTACCAGCTACTAAATCTAGCAATAATCTGCTGAACGTGACAATTCTTCAAATTTCGTCAGTTCTTCTTTTAACGCTTCTAATTTTACGTGAATGCGATCCATTGCAATATTGCCTAAAGGCATACGCAGTGGTGGATTTTCCATAGCAGCAAGTTGAATCATAATTTGTGCTGCTTTTAATGGGTCGCCATTTTGTTGATGATTAGACTGCTTGCAATAATTGCGCGTTTGATCAATGGCTGTACCTTCATAAGCGGGAAGGGACGGCGCTAATTCCAAAGATGCGCCCAAGAAATCAGTACGAAAAGGCCCAGGTTCAATAATCGTCACTTTAATTCCAAATGTTTTTACATCATGTGCGAGCGCTTCTGAAAGGCCTTCTACTGCGTACTTTGTGCTGTTATAAATTCCCATGCCCGCCGTTGCGGTTAAGCCCGCAATAGACGACATATTAAAAAGATGTTCATAATTTTGGGAACGCATGCTTGGTAAAACTGCTTTGGTCATTTCTATAAGGCCAAATACATTGACATCAAAGATATTACGAATTGACGGCATAGAACATTCTTCAAGAGCCCCACCAAGTCCATACCCAGCGTTATTAACAAGAACATCAATGCGTGAAAATTTTTGCAGCGTTTTCTCGACCGCATCCTTAATATGATCAGCGTTTTTTACATCCAACGTTAATGTGAGCACACGATCATCATATTTTTCTTTAAGTTCATCTAGCGTAGATGCATCACGTGCAGTAGCTACAACTAAAGAATCTGTTTTAGTAAGAAGTTCTTCTGACAAAACCCGGCCAAAACCTTTTGAGCAACCTGTGATAAACCAAACTTTTGACATAAACTTTATCCTCTTTATTGCTAAGGTGTAAATTTTGCCCAAGTATTTTCTTAAGCACAATGATGTTTTTAAGGAGATACCAGTTCACCCCTGTCATTATTTAAATTCTCTTTTGAGTATGGTACTCTAGCCACATAAGATCTAAACACTTGAGCCATGTCTCTTAAATCTCTGCAGTCTATCCGTTCAACTTTTCTTGATTATTACAAAGCTAATGGTCATGAAATTGTAGCATCCAGTCCGCTTGTTCCTCAAAATGACCCAACATTGATGTTTACAGCAGCTGGCATGGTGCAATTTAAAGATGTATTTACTGGTAAAGAAACAAGAGAGTATAAGACTGCAGCATCTTCACAAAAATGCTTACGTGCGGGTGGTAAACATAATGACCTTGATAACGTGGGTTATACAGCGCGCCATCATACCTTCTTTGAAATGTTGGGAAATTTTTCATTTGGAGATTATTTTAAAGAACGTGCAATTGTGTTGGCTTGGGAATTGGTTACTAAGCATTTCAATATTGATCCAACTCGTTTGCTCGTAACCGTATATGCCGATGATGATGAAGCAGCAAGCATTTGGAAAAAGCTCACAGGTTTTTCTGACGATAAAATTATTCGAATTGCTACATCTGATAATTTTTGGAGCATGGGCGACACAGGGCCTTGTGGGCCATGTACCGAAATATTTTATGACTATGGCGATAAAATCCCAGGTGGCCCTCCCGGTTCTGCTGATGAGGATGGTGATCGTTTCATTGAAATATGGAATTTGGTTTTCATGCAATATGAACAACTTGCTGATGGTACGCGCATCAACCTACCAAAACCTTCTGTCGATACCGGTATGGGGCTAGAGCGCATCGCAGCACTTTTACAAGGCGCGCACAACAACTACGACATCGACCTGTTTAAAAGTTTAATTGAAGCTTCAAAAAGCGAAACCGGCAATGCAGGCATGAGACAGTCTCATAATGTAATCGCTGATCATTTACGTGCTTGCAGCTTTTTAATCGCTGATGGTGTTTTGCCTTCAAACGAAGGCCGTGGATATGTGCTGCGCCGCATTATGCGTCGTGCAATGCGTCATGCCCATATGTTAGGGGCTAAAGATCCGTTGATGCATCGACTTGTTGCAACACTCGTCAATCTAATGGCTGATACCTATCCGCAGTTGTTGCGTGCGCAATCATTAATCACCCAAACCTTATTTCATGAAGAAGAAAAATTCCGTCAAACTCTTGATCGCGGATTAAAACTCTTAAAAGAAGAGGCTAGCCATTTAAAAAGCGGACAAGCTCTCTCGGGTGATGTTGCGTTTCGTCTGTATGATACGTATGGTTTTCCGTTGGATCTCACACAAGATGTACTGCGAACAGAAGGCCAAAGCGTTGACACCGATGGCTTTAACGTAGCCATGGAAAAACAAAAAAAGTTAGCACGTGCCTCGTGGGCAGGTTCAGGCGAAGCAGGCTTTGAAAAAATCTGGTTTGATCTAAAAGAAGAGCATGGAGCCACTGAATTTTTGGGCTACACCTCATTAATTTCTGAAGCTAAAGTACTCGCCATTGTTAAAGATGGAAAATTGCTATCTGAAAGTACGCAAGATGCTTGGATATTATGCAATCAAACGCCTTTCTATGCAGAATCCGGTGGTCAAGTTGGTGATATAGGCGCCATGGAAACGGATCAAGGTACGTTCGATGTACTTGATTGCCAAAAAATGGTTGGAAGCCTTCATGCACACAAAATCAGCTCTTCCGTCTCCCTGAGCTCACAAAGTGAGCGTGAGGGCTCATCTCTAAAAGTTGGTGATAATGTTCGACTAACTGTTAATGCACAAGCTCGCTCTAAAACAGCAGCAAACCATTCGGCAACCCATTTACTTCACGCAGCCTTGCGCAACGTTTTAGGTGATCATGTAACTCAAAAAGGATCATTGGTTGGTCCTAATCGCTTGCGTTTTGATTTTACTCATTCAGTTGCGGTAACGTCTGAGCAATTGCGCAAAATCGAGGTGCTCGTGAATCAGGAAATTCTCGGCAACCATGAAGCGCATACAAAATTAATGACACCCGATGAAGCTATAGCAGAAGGAGCCATGGCGTTGTTTGGTGAAAAATATGGTGATGTAGTGCGTGTGCTTCGTCTTGGTGATTTTTCTGTTGAGCTTTGCGGTGGCACACATGTGCAACGTACTGGCGATATTGGTCTTATAAAAATTGTGAATGAATCAAGCGTTTCAGCAGGGGTGCGTCGCATCGAAGCAATTACTGGCGCAAGCATTATTGATAAACTTTATGAGCTACAAACAACACTTACTCAAGAACAAGAAAGTTCTCGTAAAACCATACAATATTTGCAAAAACAGCTTGCTGAAACTAAGCGTAATGCGGCAGTAGGTGGAAAAAGCACTGCAGAAAAAATTGATTCAGTAGCAGGAATCCAAGCTATTTTTAAGCATCTGCAAGATATTCCCGCAAAAGATCTTAAGAGCATCGTTGATGAGCTGAAGAAAAAATTAACCTCCGGAATTATTGTTGTAACTAGTACTTATGATGAAAAAGTATCCTTAGTAATAGGTGTCACAGATGATCTTACATCAAAAATTAGTGCCGTTGATTTAGTAAAAGTTGCTGCCCAAGTAGTAGGCGGCCAAGGCGGTGGAGGCCGACCAGACATGGCTCAAGCAGGTGGCACAAATCCAAGTGCTATAGGACAAATTCAACTAGCAATCGAGAAATTCTTATCTTCTTAATATTTTTTTATTATGTGTTAATTTTTATTACTTAGTTAATAAATAAAATATATTTCATTAACTTTTTGTTAACCAATTTTAATTACAATCCTAATTGGTTAGGGAATTTGGTACTTTTCCGAAAGGAGAATGGAATATGCAACTATCATTTAAAATGATTATCTTGTCATTAGTTCTATTTTTTTCTGAAGTTTGCGTAACTTTAGATGCGGCAAACAATCGAAATTTATACCTTGAAGATGATGACAGTGAAGGGGAACATTTAGATGGGGCAATATCAGCGTTTTCATCTCGGTGGATTGAAAGTCCAGAAGCTTAATTTTTAGCTTTTAAGTGAGTAGGTATTTTACTCTTAGCTTGCAGTAGATACCATTTCGTGCCAAGCGCTTTCATCAATAATTTCAACGCCCAAATCTTTTGCTGCTTTGAGTTTTTGTCCCGCATCTTTGCCGGCGACTACAAATGTAGTTTGCGCCGATACTGCACTACCTACCTTTGCGCCTAGCTTTTCAGCTTGAGCTTTAGCTTCACTACGGCTGATATGCTCTAAACTTCCTGTAAATACTACTGTTTTCCCGCTAAGCAACAAATGATCAGCCACCTCACAAGGTAACACCGCAATGTGCTTCAGCAAACCTTCAACCATCTGCAAATTGTGTTTTTGCTGAAAAAAGTCAACAATGTCTCGTGCCATCCCGTGGCCAATACCCTCAATATGCATAAGCTCTTTATGTGCATCTGAATTGTTTTGATGCGCTTTTAAAATGGTTTCAAGAAAGCGTTCAAACACAACAAAATGCTTTGCTAATAATTTTGCCGTTGTTTGACCAATCTGAGGTATTCCTAGCGCAAAAATGAGTTTATCAAGTGGAAGCGTTCGAACTTTGTGAATGGCATCCCATAAATTTTGTGCCGATTGCTTTCCCCATCCCTCCCATGTTTCCAAAGGTTCTTGATGAGTTTTACTTCTTTCTTCAAGAGTAAAAATGTCAACGGGCGTTGTAATAAGACTAAGCGCATAAAACCTAGCGATATGTTTTTCACCTAACCCATCAATATTTAGTGCATCTCGACTGACAAAATGGATAAGGCGTTGAATGGCTTGGTCTTCGCAGCCAAAGCCATTAAGGCAACGTTTCGCAATTTGACCTGGAGTTTGATGCAACAAAGAACTACAACACGGACATTTTTCCGTGAAATGATAGACTTGTGAATCGTTTGAGCGTTTGCTGGTCAAAACACGCACAACTTGGGGAATAACATCTCCTGCACGGTGAACAATAACGCTGTCTTTTATTCGGATATCTTTTCGACGAATCTCTTCTTCATTATGCAAAGTAGCACGACTAACAGTTACTCCTCCTACAATAACGGGCTGCAAAACAGCAACAGGCGTAATAACACCAGTGCGTCCCACTTGCAAAATAATATCCTCAACAACTGTTTCTGCTTGTTCTGCTGCAAACTTAAAGGCAATTGAATGACGAGGCGCTCTTCCGACAACACCTAGTCTTTCTTGCAAGCGCAGATCATTAACCTTAAAGACCAATCCATCAATTTCGTAATCTAGTGTTTCTCTGGTTTCTTGCATGTTTTGATAGTATTGCATCATCTCATCATGGGTTTGACACAATTGATGATAAGGATTTACCACAAATCCCCACTGTTGAAGTTTTTGTAAGAGTTCTTCCTGGGTTTCCGCTACATTTCCTTCTAAGCTTTGTGCGTAATACGCAAAAAAATGAATAGGGCGTGCTGCCGTAATCGTTGAATCTAGCTGACGCAGAGACCCCGCTGCTGCGTTACGAGGATTCGCAAATGCTTGCTCTTCTTTTTGCCTTCGCTGCATATTTAAAGCTTCAAAATCAGCGATTTTCATGTAAACTTCGCCGCGTACTTCAAGATTTTTTGGTACATTATCGCCGAAAAGTCCCAGTGGTAAGTCACGAACCGTGCGTAGGTTAGCTGTAATGTTTTCGCCTTCTTGGCCATCACCGCGCGTAGCACCCAATACAAACTGACCATCTTGATAATGTAAGCTTGCCGATAAACCATCAATCTTTGGCTCTGCCAGCATAGGAATAACCACATCCTCTGGCATCTTTAGAAAACGCCTAAATTTCTTACCAAAATCAGTAAACTCTTTCTCATTAAAAACATTATCAAGCGAGAGCAAAGACTTACGGTGTTTCACCTTATCAAACTGTGATGACACTGGTGAGCCAATACGATGGCTTGGGCTATCAAGCCTTCTAAGGTCAGGAAAATGCGCTTCTAATTCTTGGTTTTGGCGTCTAAGTGCATCATACTGTTCATCGCTAATTTCGGGGTTTGCAAGCGTGAAATATTGATAATCATGGTGAGCAATAAGCTTTGCTAAACGCTCTAATTCTTTTGCTACTTGGGCGCGATCCACAGAGTGCTCAATTTCTAATTTGTATTTAGGCATGATACGCCGGCCACAATGAAGGAGCAAGTCTTAAGCATTAAGTTTTACTATGTTGACTTTACTAAAACAGCAGAAGATAACTAAAGAAAATTTTCATGATTCAGGGAAAAGTAAATGTTTAAAAAATTATGTTACGCAATCGTAATAACCTTAGGTTTTGCGCTCAGTGCTTCAGGAAGAGTTGTGCTTATTACCGGTGCTAGTGGTGATATCGGTTTAGGAATTGCGAAACACTTTATTGGCAAGGGTGATACGGTGATTTGTCATTATTTTAATAACAAGCAAGAACTAGAAAAACTACAGCAAGCATCTCCAGTGCAAGTTCATTTAATACAAGCCGATTTTAGCCAACCTGAAACCATACAAGCATTTTGGACAGAAGTTTTGAAATGTTGCGATCATGTTAATGTGGTGATTAATTCAGCAGGAATTGAGCAAGAAGAACAATCATTAGCTGATACTCAGCGGATTCTTAATATAAATTACCTATCTCAACGCGTTGTCTGCGACCATGCCATTGATCATTTTAATGCACAAAAAAAGACGGGAATTATTATTAACATGGGTAGTCGCACAGCCTATCGAGGCCTTCCAAAAGGTTACTATGTTTATGCCGATTCAAAAGCCGCATTAACTAAATATTCTTATGACATTGCGCGCGATAATGCAAAAAATAACATTTTTGTATATGTTGTAGCGCCAGGGCCTGTTGAAGGAAAAATGTTTGAAAGTTTGAAGCCTGATGTCAAAGCACAGTGTCTTTCTTCCATGCCAACAGGTCAAACGGTCAAGGTACAAGAAATTGTAGATATGGTTGATTTTCTTGCTTCAGGTAAAGTGCCAAGCGCTACAGGTGGAGTCTTTGACCTAATGGGAGCCTCTTGGGCACACTAAATATAGTTATCGATTACCCTTCATGAAAATCAATAATAATATTTAGTGATTTTCATGAAGAAGGCGATTGTTATTGAAAAACCTTTCTACATTCACTAAGTGCAAGCACTTCTACTTGGTCTTCTAAAGCAAAACTCTCTTCAATGGGAGTAATAATATACAATTTATCAAGCTCTAAATACTCCATAGCACTACGCATCGATTTCGTTATAGTAGGCTTATCTGTCGCTTTAAACTCAAAACCAAGTCGTTTACCTTTTGACTTTATGAACAGATCCAATTCTGCCTGCTGATGCGTTGACCAAAAATAACATTCTTGCTCTTGGGACGCCTTTAAAACTTCCTCTAGCGCAAAGCCTTCCCATGAAGTTCCTAAATCCTTAGACAAGATTAAATCTTCGTAAGATCGAATATTCACCAATTGATGGTACACTCCGGCATCTCGAATATAAAGTTTGGGAGTTTTTACCAGACGCTTACCTTTATTTTCATACCAAGGGGAAAGGACTCGCAGCATGAATGTCCCCTCTAAAAGCGCCAAATAATTTTTAAGAGTAGGCACAGAAATTTCCATTAACTGAGCCATGTTCGCATAATTAATGCAAGCGCCATGATACTGTGTTAGTAAAGACCATAGCCGCATTATACGCTGTGGTGGCAAATTTAGACCCAAATCAACAAGGTCTTTTTCAAAATATGTTTGCATGTAAATTTGGCGCCAGCGCTGACTCGCTTCATCTGAATAAGCCAAATAAGAAAGAGGGAATCCACCCCGCACCCATAAAGTTTTTTGATCTCCCACTTCAGATAAGCTAAAAGGTTTCACTTCCGTATACGCAATTCGGCCTGCAAGGGATTCAGATGATTGGCGCAGTAACTCACGAGAAGCACTTCCTAAAATTAAAAACTTAGCTGGCTTTTTGGGCCTATCGGCTAACACGCGTAAATACGGAAAAAGATCTGGCATACGCTGAATTTCATCAATAATAATGAGTCCCTCAAGAGGTTCAAGTGCGAGCTTTGGATTTTGCAAACGCGCTAAATCTGTATAATCCTCCAAATCAAAATAATGCACTTTAAGAAAATCAAGTCTTGCAATTGCAAGTAAGCCAAATGCAAGAACAGCTACGCGGTTATCAATCTGAAACTCAAGAAGATCAGCATTCTGATGGATTGCTACTACGATTAGAAGCAATGCGAGCAGATATGGCCAAACTTTGGGAAGGAAAAGGAGATGATCTCTCTCCATCTATAATGGCTTTAAGGCAAAAATACTCCGGTTCTCAAAACTAAACAGCTGAAATACTCTAATCAAAACCCGGTGGAAATTCCCATCGGGTTTTTTTATTGCACCATATTCAGCACTAATCCGCACAGCTAACTCGATAATAATAACATTCTGTGTCATCTAAATTTTTTGTTAAATGAAGTATCTTATTAATTTCATTTTTGCCAATTATTTTATATGTTCTTATTTTGCCATTTTCAGCATATTTAACAGTAATTAATGAGCCATCATTAAGTGAAGAAAAGCTAAATATATGCAAATGTTCTCCATAACTTTCTATAAAGCCTAAATAGTCTGAATTTTTTTTAAGCTTCTCTTTAAAAATAACCGTTTCTACTTTTCTTGAATTTTTGTGTTCTGCAAATAGGCGCTTTAAAGATAAGTACAAAGTGTTAAAAGGTGCTGCATCAAAATACAAATACCGATGCCACGCAACCGAATATAATGCATCAATAAGTTTAGATTTTTTATCTTTAGCTGCAATGCCAAAAATATGCTCTCTCCCATCAATACCCGCGTACCTCATTTCTATGTCTAAATACCCACTTGGAAGAAGAAGTTTCAAAAGATATGTTTGATCAATAATCAATTTGTCTAGCTTTACATTTTTAGTAGATATCGTAATTGTGTCTTCCGATATTCTATTCGTAAGCATTTCAGAATTGGGTGCACAGTCATTGCAAGACACTGGAAGATGCATCTTAAATCGAAAATTCTCTGAACTATTTTTTACTTTTTTAAGCAAAATTCTGAGATAAGAAATAACCCTAAAAATACTGAAAAATGACCAAAATCCGCACATGATTAAAAGCTCTAATGAATAGCCATCATCAAGTGGTGTATTAAAAAATTTTTTAAGTGATCCAATCGATTGATTGCTTGGTTGAATAAAATAAGCCTGCAAAGCACCTATAATTGGTCCTGCTTTAAAGTCAGGGTATAGCTTTATAGCGCCATACAAAACAGATAATGCACAAAAAAATAAGATAGATATTTGAGGTATTAGCAAGCTCCAATCAATTTTTCCTTTTATATTCTTGTTTGATGAATGCCAAGGTATATTGAGTTTCAATAAACCAAATGCTGCCTTGATGTGAGTAGGAAAACGCATAATGGAAAGAACTTCATTCTTCCAAAATTGGGTATAACCATGGGTGATTTCTTTTAGCAAAAAATGAAAAATAACCGGGCACCCAAGTAAAAATAAAATATTTAAAGGCGTTACAACAAATGATTGCCACCCAAAAAACAGTGATAAAATAGGTAAAAAAATTAATATTAATAGCTGAAATTCATTAATAGATTGCATTAAAAAATTTAGATAAAAAATCTTACTTGCAGGGCTAAGTTTTTTGTTCGTGAAAATTTTTTCATTTTTTATCATTTGAAAATTTCCTTGTGCCCACCTATGCCGTGTTTTGAAGTATTCACGATTATCAGAAGGTGACACACCATAGGCAATTGGCTTTGGCAAATAAACGCTTTTCCACTTATTCATGTGTAATTTTAATGATGTATGAGTGTCTTCCGTTAGTGTTTCGCAAGGAATGCCGCCTATGTCATTAATGGCTTTTCTTCTGTAAACAACTCCCGTTCCAACGCACGAAGCAACATTATGTGTGTTTGCCGCTGGAAGGTTTAAATCATAAAATACCGATTGGTCATGCCAAATTTTTTTTTCATGTTCTGTGTTTAAAAATTGTAGGGCATCAGTATTAAAATGATCTTGTGGGGATTGCACAAAAGCAACATCATTGCTTGTAAAATACTGCATCAGCAAAGTAAGTGCTTGTTTTTGTGGGATATGATCGGCATCAAATACAGCAACATATTCTGCTGTTGAATGGCTTAATCCAAAATTTAAATTTCCAGCTTTTGCATGAGTATTATTGCCTCTACACAGGTATTTAAATCCTAGCTCTTTGGTAAGATTTTCAACATCTTTTCTGTCTGCATCATCAAGAACTATTACCTGGCACGGGTAATCTAGTTTTGAAGCTGCTTTTAGCGTTTTCTCAATAATATTAATTGGCTCTTTGTACGTAGGAATAAGAACATCAATTTTTTTAGAATATAAAAAAGATCCTAAAGGAAGTGTTGCACTATTCCACGTGGTTACAATAATAAAAATAGAACTAATAAGAGTGATTAATGATGTGAAAAAAAATAAATAAGATAGCAATAGGTATTTTTCATTAATGATTGTAAATCGCCACGCAACATACCCCAACAAAACTAATAGCAAGCTAATGGCGCATGCATGTCTAAATATTTGCTGTCTTGAAGTTTTTTTCATTAAAAATCCTAAAGCTTATTTGTGAAGCAGCTTTTGATATTTACTAATGCGCTAAAAACGATAAGAATAATTCAGTCCTGCATACGCTCCTTTTTTCCTTGGAGAAGAAAGAGTATTTGATTTAAATTTATAATTTGCATGACCTGCATTCAAACAAATTTCTGCGTTTCTAAAATGCCCAAATGCTACGAAACCACCCAAACGTAATTCTTTAAAATTACGTTGTTTTTCAAAGGTACATTCCGGACCAACTTTTGTACGTGCAAGATCAAAAGTGTACCCAGGTCTAATGCGAGTCCAAATTTCATCAACAATGGATCCATAGGAAAGATTAAATTCAAAGGTGTATTCTTTTGATATCCAGATATTGCTATCGGAGGCGAGGTAATAGCCAATTTTTGAACCTGTGGAATGATTTGCAGAATCAGCTGGTGAAACTTTGTTATTTCTATAATAAGGACCAAAACTTAAGAAAAATCTATTATTCTCATTTACTACTTCGTATCCTGCTCCCACATTAACGTTTGATATTATGCCGTTGTGACTAGCAGCACTTGAATCGCTGTATTTATATTTTCCATAGCCTAAGAAAAGATCATACCGAAATCCTGAGCGATCTAATATTCCATTTATAGCTCCTACAGATCCTAAGTATGCATACCATGCTTTATCTCGGCCACTTACTCCAGTGTAAATCTGCCGAGTATCTCTGTCAGGACCATCAGGTTGGGAATCAGCCATTAAGCTTGCGCTTAATAAAGCAAAAATGAAAAGACATCTTTTAAAAAACATACTCACTATACTTTAAATTTTAATTGGCAACTCTTAAAAGTCTGGCAAGTAAAATTAATGGCGTCAATGTTCCACCATGAAATGGCTAAAACAATTTAATTTGGTTAGACCATATTCAACGCAGAACGCACATCTTTAATGGTTTTTTTTGCAATAGTATTTGCTGCATCAGCGCCTTTTTTAAGGTGTTGCAATAGCATTGCTTCATCTGCCAAAAGCTTAATCATCGCATCTCGTATAGGTGCCAAGTGACTAATTGTTGCTTCTGCCAATTTTGGTTTAAATTCTGAAAACTGCTTACCTTCAAATTCTTGTATAACTTTTGCAAGAGAACTATTAGTAAATAATGCATACAAACTCAGCAAATTTTTAGCTTCTGGTCGTTGCTCTAGATTATTTACTAATCCAGGAATAGGATCTGTATCTGTTTTTGCCTTGCGAATTTTAAGCTCAATTGTCTCATTATCATCAAGCAAATGAATGCGTGAATAATCTGATGGATCTGATTTGCTCATTTTTTTCAAACCATCACGTAAGCTCATAATACGTGCTGTTTCGCTTTTTATAATTGGTTCAGGCAAAGGAAAAAAATTATTTTCCACGTAATTGTTAAACGCTTGGGCAATGTCCCGAGTTAATTCTACATGTTGTTTTTGATCTTCCCCAACTGGCACATGGGTTGCTTTGTAAATTAAGATATCTGCTGCCATAAGCGCTGGATACACAAACAAACCTGTCATTGTCTGGTCTTTGTTTTTTCCCGCTTTATCTTTAAACTGCGTCATGCGTGAAAGCCAACCCATGGGCGTAATACAATTGAAATACCATGCAAGTTCAGTGTGAGCAGGCACGTGACTTTGCACAAAAATATGATTTTTTACAGGATCAATTCCACTTGCAATATAAGCGGCAGCAATAGTGAGCGTGTTTTTGCGTAAATCTTTGGCGTCTTCGGCAGTTGTTAAAGCGTGCTGATCTACTATGCAAAACAGACGTTCATCCACTTGGTCTAGCATGCTAACCCAACTGCGAATCGCCCCTAAATAATTTCCTAAATGAATATGCCCAGTTGGTCTGATGCCTGAAAGAATACGCGTTGTCATAGTACCTACTTCTTGGTTACGAAATTATTCACTAGATTGCCACGCCTTTGCAAGGCTCGCAATGACGCAGCGACCGTCATCACGAGACCACGAAGTGGTCGTGGTGATCCAGTGCAACTATTCATAAATACTCTATCCCTTAACCACTTTTAAAAAAATCTTATATTTATTACACAACTCAATGACTCGCTTAAAGTTTAAAACCTGAGTAGTGTTTGCGGAAATGGCTACTCCATTTAATTCACACATATGCATTTCTTCAATTGTATCAGGACCGATTGTTGGCAAATCAACAAGCGTAGATTGATTTTCTTTTGCAAGTTTAATCAGCACACCACCTTTTGCATGGGGTTTTAAATCTTTGCAGCGTTCAATTAATTTTTGAGTGCCTTCAATGGCTTCAACACCTAGCACCAACCCTTCTTGCACAATACATGCTTGTCCCACATCAGCACTTGATAATGCGCTTAATACATCTTGGCCACGAATAATGTCTTGTTCATCTGCTTCACTCGGCAAAGCCATAGCATAGATGCCAGGCTTTAATACTAAATTTGGCAAAAAATCCCTTGGACTAATAATTTGAAAACCTTCGTGTTCTAAAAGCTCTGTAATGCCTTTTAGCAAAACATCATCACCGCCAAATGTTTTTATACCAAGTTTTTGTATCCACTTAAGACCAACCGCATCAAAGCTTAAAGTAGTAAAAGAAGGGCGCTGTATACGGCCAGCAAAAATTAAACGTTTAACGCCGTGAAGGCTAAAGAAATTTAATATTTCACCAATTTTTCCAAGAGTGGTTTGTAAGTGGGGGATTATCTGACCATTGTCCAATTGCTGTTCTAAGCTATTGAATGAAACAACTACAGGTTGATATTCTTGGTTTAAAGACTCATTCCAAATAAGAGGAAACAAGGCGCCTGATCCAGCGATAATCCCAAGTTTTTCTTTAGCCTTTATATTGCTTTTGGCTGACATAAAGAATTTGATTTTTCATCTAAGAAATCTAGGAAAATACGAACGTCGTCATCATTGGCATATGTGTGTCGCAATGCATCAAATCGCTCACTGAGAGGTTTATCATTTTCTGTCATAAACAGCTTCATATAAATTTCTTGAAGTTTTCCGATGGCTTCTCTATTAAAGCCACGACGTTTCATGCCCACAAGATTAAGGCCGTTTAACCAACCACGTTCACCTACGATCATACCAAAAGGAATAACATCGTGCTCAACGCCGGCCATACCGCCAATCATTGCATGATCACCTATGCGAACACGCTGTTTAACAGCGGCAAGACCACCAATTATTGCATAATCACCAATTTTCACATGACCTGCTAATGTCGCGTTATTTGCCATAATCACGTGGTTACCAACAATACAATCATGCGCAACATGGCTTCCTACCATAAACAAGCAATGGTCACCCACAACTGTTTTCATGGCATCACCGGCCGTTCCTGGTTGAATGGTGACATATTCACGAATAGTGTTATTTGCACCAATAATAGTTGTTGATGGTTCACCAGCGTATTTTAAATCTTGAGGGCGATGGCCAATTGAAGCAAATGGGAAAATTTTTGTTTTTTCACCAATTTTTGTAATTCCACTAATCGAGATGTGTGAAACTAGTTCAACGTAATCACCCAATTCAACATCAGGGCCAATACAGCAAAACGGACCAATAGAAACTCCGATTCCGATTTTAGCGCCTGGCTCAATAATACTTGTTGGATGTATTTTCATTTTTGCGAAATCATTGCTGTAAATATTGCTTCTGCAGCTAAGTTATCTCCAACGTGTGCTTCACCTTTGAATTTCCATATATGACCGCGAGAACGATCCTTAGTCACTTTCAAGTGCAGCACATCACCCGGAACAACAGGCTTGCGGAATTTTGCTTCATCAATTGACATGAAATAAACTATATTTCCTGGTTTTTCACCGCCATTTTGTACAGTCAACGTTTTCATTACCAGCGCTGCCGCAGTTTGGGCTAAAGCTTCAATAATCAGCACACCTGGCATAATAGGGTGATCAGGAAAATGCCCCTGAAAATACCATTCATTTAAAGTCACATTTTTAATGCCAACCGCAGACTCGCCCAAGTGAACATTTTCAATGCGATCAATTAATAAAAACGGATAACGATGTGGAATAAGAGCCTGAATTTCAGCTAAATCAATCGTAATTCCAGAAGATTCAAAATCAATAATGTTATTTTCTGCCACGTTCATAAACGTCTCAATTTTTGTTCCACTATACTGTTTTGATAATGATTTGGCAATTTTTCAAGTAAGGTAGAGGCGAATTAAATGAATTCACTGTTCCACAATCGGTCTAAAAAATCTTGCACTGTAAAGATTTTAATTTGGTGTCCTTTATGCGTAATTAATCGTGACGTTTGCTCGCAGCAAACAACAATTAATTCTGTTGCTGGGTTTTCTTCAGCAAAGGCCACAAGTCCTTTTAGATGAGAATCATGTATACTTTGGCTTAATTTAACTTCTATGGCGATTTGCTGGTTTAAAATGAAGTCTACTTCTAAGCCAGTTGTGGTGCGCCAAAAATTTAAAGACATTTCATTGCCTTTGAAGCATCTATAAGCGTTCAGCTCTTGAAAAATATATGATTCAAGAATATGACCTTTATTTTCTTGCGCTTGCAAAAATGGCGTAGTGCGTTTTAGTGCATTTACCAAGCCTACATCAAAAAAATAAAATTTATTGGTTTTAAAAATAAGCTCTCTTTTTTGAATTTTTTTATAAGGAGGCAATCGAGTACCTATAAGACTATCTTCCAAGATATCAAAATAAGCTTTAATTGTCTTTTCAGTAACTCCAGCTTCGCGCGCAATGTTTGCATAATTTATTAACTCACCACTAGAAAATGCAGCAACTTCTAGAAAATGCCGGAAGGCTGGTAAATTTCTAACGTGACCTTCTTGTTGAATTTCTAATGTTAAATAGTCATGTACGTAAGCTTTTAAATGTTCTTTATAAAAAGACGAAAGATAGTGGGTTGGAATGGTGCCTCGTTCAAGTACATACTCGAGATTATAGGGTTCGAGTTCTGGATAAACAAAGGGAAAAAAGTGATATGTCCAGGCTCTGCCGCCTAATAAATTTACGCCAGCAGTACGAAGCTTGCGTGTGCTCGAACCGCATAGGATGAAATGTAATCCTGCATTTTCGATCAGCCAATGAATTTCATTAAGTAATTCAGGTATTAACTGTACTTCATCAATAATAATAGGAAGGTCTTGTTGCTCTTTTTTTAACAACATGAGTTCTTGTCGTAGACGCTCAGGGTGGCTTGAATACTTACTTGCAATCTCTGAATTAAGTAAGTCAATAAAAAGACTATTTGGAAAGTCTTTTTTTAAAAATGTTGTTTTACCTGTTTTTCGAGGTCCCAATAAAATAATAGTTTGCCCCTTAGGAAAAATATGTGGATAAATTCGTTTTGTATATTGCATTGAATTATCTCCTAAAATCTAGGTAAATCAGGTAAAACTAGATTTTTCTATTTATAGTATATATATCGGTATTCCGGAAAAATGTCAATAATCCGGAATATAATTCCGGAAAAATGCCAATAATCCGGAATATAATTCCGGAAAAATGTCAATAATCTAGAATGAGATTTCGGAAAATCTCACCGCTCAAACAACTTCTCAAGGGATTTTTTATCAAGCTTAATAAAAGTAGGGCGCCCATGGTTGCATTGGGCCGATTTTGGGGTGAATTCCATTTGGCGAAGCATGGCATTCATTTCAGCAAGGCTTAAAGTTTTTCCAGCGCGAATGCTATTGTTGCACGCTCTACTGCTTAGTTTTTCCCACAAAACTTCTTCTGCACTCACTCCTTCCCCAAGCGCTTTAATATCAGCTAAAACATCTAAAATAAACTCTTTCGAACCTTCAAGGTGACAAGCGATAGGTGTGGAATGCACCACCAATGTTTTGCCGCCAAATATATCTATCACAAACCCAATTTTTTGAAAAAGATGTTGGTTTTGCTCAAACAGCGCGCAATCTTCTTCGTTAAGTTCAATATATTCGGGCTGCATTAAGGATTGCGATGGAAGCGCACCTTTAGCATTCCACTCGGCTTTCAATTCCTCATAAACAATACGTTCATGAGCCGCGTGCTGATCAACAATCAGTAAAGCACCATCAGTTTGAGCTACAATAAATGTTTCAAATAACTGAGCTTTAGCAATGCCCATGGGGTAATCAAGAGTCTCTTCTTTTTCTTGAGCAGAAATATAAGAAGGTTGTGCAAATGTAGCAATAGGATCAGGTTTTGCTGATGGATAGCTATCTCGCAAAATTGGTTTGTAGTTTGCTTTGTAATCAAACTGAGAACTTGTTGAAATTTTAGATGCAGAAACATTAAACGCTTGAGCTACAAGATTTCCCATAGCAGGAGATGATGTATGCTGGCTTGCAGTTAAAGACTGCTTTACCCCTTGAATTAAAAAGCTGCGCACAAAACCAGAATCACGAAACCGTACTTCCGTTTTTGCCGGATGCACATTCACATCAACTTCATGACTATCAAGATTAAAAAACAACACAGCCATCGGGTGACGCCCTGTCATCAGTACATCCTGATACGCAACACGCAGTATGCCAGCAACATTTCGATCACGTACCCAACGATTGTTTACATAAATATATTGATCATTTGCCTGGGAACGAGAGTAGGTTGGAAGACTCACTAACCCCTCCAACCTATATCCATTACGTTCTAAAAGTACAGGTACAGTATTTTGAGAAAATTCTTTACCCATCACTTGTGTGATGCGCGTATTCAAATCTCCCGCGGGCCAATCATAAACTGTTTTTCCATCAGATTTTAACGTAAAATGTACCGTTGGATTTGCCATTGCAATACGGCTGACCATGTCTTTGCAGTGCCCCAACTCCGTACTGGCATTTTTTAAAAATTTCAACCGTGCTGGCGTTGCATAAAAAATATCACGCACTTCAAGTGTTGTCCCAACTGATGCCGAATGAGGCAGTAACGCAGAGGCATTGCCTCCTTCAATCGTCATTTTCCAAGCATGCTCATCTATGTGGGTTCGAGTAATCATTTGTGTGCGACTAATCGAGGCAATACTTGGTAGTGCTTCGCCTCGAAATCCAAAGGTATTAATGGCAAATAAATCTTGATGGGAAAGCTTAGATGTAGCATGACGCTCAAAAGCGAGTGCAATGTCATCAAGCGGAATTCCATGACCATCATCACGAATCGAAATCAGGGCACGCCCTCCATCTTCAACAGTGATGTCTACTTTTGAAGCTCCGGCATCCAGCGCATTTTCAACTAATTCTTTTAAAATAGCTGCTGGCCGTTCAATAACTTCACCTGCCGCAATTTGGTTAACCAAATGCGGGTTAAGTTTTTCAATTTTTTGTGGTTGTTTTTCGCTCATCATCTGTCACTATATAACGAAATCGATAAAATAAAAATGAGAAGATCATGAAAATTGCCATTAATGGATTTGGTCGCATAGGACGAATGGTGTTGCGAAGTTTTATTGAGCAAAACGTAAGGGATATCCAAGTTGTAGCGATCAATGATCTCGGTTCTCTGGCAGATAATGCGCATTTATTCAAATACGATTCCGTCCATGGGCGTTTCCAAGGAAATGTGACTGTGTCAGATGATTCATTAGATGTGGGGCTCGGACCTATTAAAGTACTAGCAGAGCCAAATCCTGAAAACTTGCCTTGGGGTGCAATGGGTGTTGATGTTGTTTTGGAATGCTCTGGACGCTTTACAAAACGTGATGCCGCAGCAAAGCATTTGACTGCAGGTGCAAAGCGAGTGCTTGTTTCGGCTCCTTGTGAGGGCGCTGATATCACGGTTGTTTATGGAATTAATCACGAAAAAATAAACGATTCTCATCATATAATTTCTAACGCGTCATGCACTACCAACTGTTTAGCGCCTATAGCATCGGTATTAAATAAATCACTAGGTATTGAGTGCGGTTACATGACAACCATCCATGCTTATACAGGCGATCAGCGCTTGGTCGATACATTACATAATGACCAACGTCGCGCTCGCGCTGCTGCCATGTCAATGATTCCAAGCACAACAGGCGCTGCTAAAGCAGTTGGTTTAGTTCTTCCAGAACTTAAAGGAAAGCTAGATGGCACATCGATTCGTGTACCCGTTGCTAATGTTTCGGTGGTGGATTTAAAAGTCATGGTATCTCGGGATACAACTATTGATGCTGTTAATAGTTTTATGCAAGCAGCTGCAAAAAATGAACTGCACGGTATTTTAGACTATGTCATGGAACAACTTGTTTCGGTAGATTTTAATCATTCACCATTTAGTTCAAGCTTTGATGCAACTCAAACTCAAGTGGTTAATAACCGTTTAGTGCGGGTTGTTTCTTGGTATGACAACGAGTGGGGATTTTCTAACCGTATGGTCGATGTAACACGTTGTTTAGCAAAATAAGTGTTATTTATCACTTACATATGGATGATATCAATATAGAATTAATATAGTTGGATCACCACGACTACTACGTGGTCTTGTGAAGATGTAGCGGTATGAAAATTCGTCTTTCTCTAATATCAATAGTCCTCTGCCAATCTGTCTAGTATTTCAGTAAGCAATATCATATTCTAATTTCTAAATAGAATAACAATAGCATTGCTGATGATTAAGGTCGTTTTTGTCCCAGGTAACGGAGGCTCCACAACCAGTGATAACTGGTTTCCAAGTGTGAAATCCGAACTTGAATCAGAAGGTTTAAAAGTTATTACAGCTCAATTTCCCGATCCTGTCTTAGCAAGAAAATCCTATTGGTTACCTTTTTTAAAAAATACTTTAAAGGTTGATGAAAACACTATATTAGTGGGGCATTCATCAGGGGCGATTGCATCTATGGCGTTTGCCCAAGAGCAACCAATTCTGGGTTCAGTATTAGTAGGTGTTTATCATACAGATCTTGGTATAGAAGCAGAAAAACAATCGGGTTATTTTGATGGCGTTTGGAATTGGGAAAAAATTAAACGCAATCAAAAATGGACGATTTTATTTTCTTCGCAAGATGACCCATGGATACCAATTCATCAGCCGCGTTATATTCATCAAAAGCTTCAGTGCGAATATCATGAATATAAAAATCAAGGACATTTTGGAGGTGATTATCATAAAGAAACTTTTCCAGAGCTTAGCAGTGCTATAATTTGTCACGTCAGATAGTTTACCAAAACCTTTCATTAAGCTAGGGTATGCATAATAATTTTTAAGTTATTTTCTCATGCAAAAGTCATTTATTGAAATCCCTTCTGGCCACCCTTTTCCCTTATACAACTTGCCGTACGGTGCGTTTGAACATAAAGGAAAAACATCCATAGGTGTTGCTATTGGCGACGATGTTCTGAATCTGACTTTGCTAGAAGAAAAAGGCTTATTAAAGGTTGGCGCTTTAAATGGAAAAAAAGTCTTTAACCATACAACGCTTAATGCATTTTTAGCTACGGGAAAATCTTGTTGGAGTGCTGTGCGCCAATTTTTAATCCATTTGCTTGCGGTTGATACGCCAGATTTGCGTGACAATGAAGCATTACGACGTGAGCTTTTAATTCCACAAAGCCAAATACTTATGAAAATGCCGGTGCATGTGGGTGGCTATACCGATTTTTACTCATCACTTGAGCATGCAACAAATCTTGGCAAAATGTTTCGTGATCCAACAAATCCGTTGCTTCCTAATTGGAAACATATTCCTGTGGGGTATGACGGACGTGCAAGTGCAATCGTTGTAAGTGGTACAAAAATTAAGCGGCCGAAAGGGCAATTAAAAATTGGTGAAGATGCGCCTATCTGTGCGCCAACGCGTCAGTTTGATACAGAGGTTGAGCTGGGGTTTGTTATCGGAACTGGCAATGAACTAGGTTATCCTATTTCTATTGATTTAGCATCTGATCATGTATTTGGAGTTGTTGTGCTGCTGGATTGGAGCGCGCGCGATATTCAACGCTGGGAATACGTGCCACTTGGACCATTTTTAGGGAAAAATTTCGGCACAACTATTTCACCCTGGATAGTAACTATGGAGGCTCTGCAGCCGTTTAGTGTGCAGGGTCCAGTGCAAGATCCGAAACCACTACCATACCTTTCGAGGCAAAATACCAATTTTGATATTGATTTGCATCTTCAAATCAAAACGCAAAAAATGGATACATACAAGGAAATTGCACACACAAACTACAAGTACATGTACTGGGATCTTGCTCAACAGGTTGCGCATCACACGGTAAATGGGTGCAATTTGCAACCAGGCGATATTTTGGGTACAGGCACAATTAGTGGTCCAACTCCTGGCAGCTATGGAAGCCTCATTGAATTAACTTGGGGTGGTGCACATCCTATACATTTAAATTCTGGAGAAGAGCGAACGTATCTTGCTGATAATGATTCAATGCAAGTTGTAGCAATGGCTAAAAAAGGTGATCTATGTATAGGGTTTGGTGGCGCAGAAGCGACCGTTCTTTCTGCTGATGATGTATAAAACCTTGTTTTCGAAGATTAACGAAAAAATGTAACTGTTATTGCGCTAATAAAGCATTTTAAAGACGCAATTTTAAGACGACAAACGTTTTGAAAAGGTGTAGTTATAAGAACATGTCAAAGACGTAGACTACCTAAAAAGGAGATCTATGACACCGCTTATAACAATCAAAGCAAATACAAGTGAATCATTTGCTGGTTGTAATTTTCCTAAGCAAGATAACTTGCTAACATGTTTGCCGCTAGTTAAGCAGCGTAAAGAAAACATCCGATATTGGGATGATCACGTTTCTAAGGAACATCTTTCATCATTGATCAATCATGTTCCATTGGCTATGTTCTGCCTTGATAGAAATTTTCATATAACAAGTTGTAGTTCTACAGCTCTTTTTTGGCTTAAGCATCATCATTATAAAAAAAGAAAAGATTTTTCTTTTGAAGATATTGTAGGCAAAAAGTTTAAAGATATTTTTAGTCCGTGCCCTAAATCTATAGAAGCTGCTTTTAAAAATGCTTTAAAAGGAAAAGTTTGGCGTTCCCAATCTCTTAAGCATGAAACAAGCAAAGAGAGTGTTAGTCATTGGTTGCAATGGGGGGTTTTTCCTTGGCTGAATAAAAATAATGAAGTAACCGATGTTTTGGTTTGTTTGGAAGATGCCACTTCACATCAAGAATTACTTCTTTCTCATAAGAAGTTGCAGCAAAATAATGAGTTGCTTGAAAGTTTTAATCTTATTTTGTCTCATGATCTTATGCAGCCACTTCGTCAAATTTCTAGTTTTTTGGATATCATTCAAGAAAATTATCGAGGAATTGGACCAAACGAAGACTCAATGAATCACATTTTTAGCACTTTGCAAAAAAGTTTTGAACACCTTCGAAATTTAAGTGAAGGCATTTCTCTTTATTGCAAAGAAGGAGATCTGACGGTAGAACCTGAAAGAATTTCTTTAAAAAATCTGATAGAGGAAGTGCACGAGAGTATTTTAAAAACAGAAAAATATCAGCTTAATCTTCACTTTTCAGAAGATATTTATTTATATGCTAATCGTACATGCATGCTACAGCTATTTCAAAATTTATTGGCAAATGCAATTAAGCATAGTTCTGGTGATAATTGTACTATTACGTTATCTGGCGCTAGAGAAGATGAAACTTTTTATAGATTTTATTTGCATAATCATGGTTACTGTCCAAATTATATTCGTAAAAAAAATGTCTTTTTACCTTTTCAATCTTCAACATTAGAAGGGGCAGGTCTTGGCCTGATGATCTGTAAAAAAATCATTTCTGCTTATAAAGGAAAAATTACGCTTCATTCTGAAAAGCGAAAAGGAACGGTTGTATCTTTTACATTACCAGTTTATAGCTTTAAGAAGAGTTCGCAAAAAAATAGGGAAAAGTTCAAAAAAGTTATTAATACCAGTAAATATAACTGGCACTAAAGTGCTGATGCCTTGTCAGCAAAGAAAGGAGAATGTCATGGTAGTTGATCAAAAAGATATACTACTTGGAAGGAAAGTCACTCTTTTCCGTAAAAGAATGAACTGGCCACTAAAGACACTAGCTGCAGATTTGAACGTTTCTATTCAACAATTGCAGCGGTATGAAAAAGGAGCCAATAAGATTTCTGCTATAATGTTGCACCAGTTATCGAAGATTTTCAGAGTGGATGTGCAATGTTTCTTTGAAGAATTTGAAAGTCAGTTAACTCAAGAAAATGATGTCTATAAGGTTTTGCTTATAGAGGATAACGCCAGTGACGAATTTCTACTTCGTAAGGCACTAGCCGACTTTCCAAAAAAATTACATATCTATACGATCACTGATGGTCAAGCTGCGTTAAATTTTTTTAATGATGTTAGCCATGATGTGGCGCAAACGTTGCCAAAGCCTGATCTTATTCTTTTAGATTTAAATCTGCCCTCAGTGCGTGGTTTAGATGTTTTAAGAGATGTTAAGCGACGAACTCAGTTAAATGAAATACCTGTTATTGTACTAAGTAGCAGCATAAATGCTGAAGATCGTATCACTGCTTATAGTTTGCAAGCTAGTGGATTTATTAGAAAATCTTTTACCTACAAAGAATTTAAAAATCAGCTTTTCAAAACAATGATCTACTGGACCGATATTGTAGATTTACCTCACTTTCCAGAGCAGCACGCACAAGTAAATTAAATGCGAAAGGAGATTTTTCTCCTTTCTTTATAAGGTTATTGGCCCATTAAAACATTAAGTGTGCTGACATAGCTTATGTACGCTCGGTTCCTAACACCTTCAAAGCAACCTCCGCGGGTTTTGTAATTTTCAGCAATGGCATCAAAAAGATGTTTAAGGTGAGCATAGAAGTCTTCTTCAATAATTTCATTTTGTAAGTACTGTAAAATACTGATAATACGTGAGTATAGGCCAATGGTTGTTTTATCTCTCGATGCAGTATTTAGTGCTGCAGTAATATATCCTTGTAATTCTGTACTAGAAACAGCCTGTCCTTCGTAGCCAGTATAAGAAGCGGTGAATTGATTTAAGTAGGTTTGTATATTGGCAATGCTAAGATTTGGATTATCTACGCCAAAAGCATCGCCTATAATTGATAATTTTGTTATGTTTGCAGCAACATGAGCATCCATGGTATGTACATCCGCGCCTTGGGGTATGCTTCTTAAATAAGTTACAAGTGGTGCAAGTGTCGTTCTGTGAGCAGCAATATCTCTGTGGTTTCGTACCGTATGAAAAACAGAATCTTCTTGATATTGTATAGGTTGTGGATAATTCTCAGCTTCTAACCTTGCTATAAGCGCAGCGGTTTCAGAATCCATTTTTCCTTCTTCTTGAGCAAAAGCTGCAGCAGCACTTGAGGAATTTCTACCTTTTCTTGTAGCCTCAGCAGCCTCTTCAAAGCTCATGCCTGTTTCCATAAGTTGCATCACTATAGCCATTTCTGTATCGCCTAGCCGAGCATCACGTTCATCAGCATTAACTCTACTTGAGAAGTTTCGATTTTCTTTAATTGCCTCAACAGCATCTTCAAAACTCATGCCTGCATCCATATAACCGGTTAAGGTGCGGATGTCTTCTTCATTCATACCATCAGGATCCATGCAGAAAACTGCATTAAATAAGAAGGTAGTCAGTAATAAAAAAAGTGAAAATATAATTTTCATGTCAATATTCGAAATTTAAATTCCTATAATTGACCTTTATATAGTAAATAGATTAAAAAAATACAAATTTCTTAGATTCTATCTTAATGAGAATTATTCACTGGACTACCACACTTACTACGTGGGTTCGTGATGACGAAATGCAAGTAATTCATGTCATTGCGAAGCCTGAAAGGCTGTGGCAATCCAGTTTTATAGTATCAATTTAGAAGAAAATTGACTTTAATCTAAAAAGCGTGGGTTTTCTTTTGCTACTTTGTCAAAAGCTTTTAGCTCAGTTAAGACTTGTTTCATATCTGAAAGACGAATCATATTTGGTCCGTCACTTGGCGCATTATCCGGGTCTTGGTGCGTTTCTAAAAATACACCGGCAACCCCAACAGCAATAGCAGCTCGTGCTAGTATGGGGGCAAACTCGCGTTTTCCACCCGTTGATGCCCCTTGTCCGCCAGGTTGCTGTACCGAATGTGTCGCATCAAAAATAACGGGATATCCAGTTTGCGCCATTATGCTTAAGGATCGCATATCACTAACTAAAGTGTTGTAGCCAAAGCTGGCGCCACGCTCGCATAACATAACATTTGCATTGCCAAAAGATTCCATTTTTTTAACAACGTTTTGCATGTCCCATGGAGCTAAAAACTGCCCTTTTTTAATGTTAATTGCTTTTCCAGTTTTAGCAGCAGCTTCTAATAAATCTGTTTGTCGACATAAAAACGCTGGGATTTGTAAAACATCAACAACACTTGCTACTGCTGCACATTGTTCAGGAGAGTGCACATCTGTAACAACGGGTACATTAAAAGTGTTGCGAACTTCTTCAAAAATTTTAAGACTTGCATCAAGTCCAAGGCCTCTCGCGCCTGAAATACTCGTGCGGTTTGCTTTATCAAAAGATGTTTTATAAATTAAAGGAATGTCTAAGCTTTTGCATAAGGTTGTTAAACTTTCAGCCATCATCATCGCATGGTCACGGCTTTCAAGAACACAAGGACCGGCTATAAGCACAAAAGGTTTTGCATTGGAAATATCGATGGATCGAACAGAAATTGTTTTCATATACAACAAGCAATAATAGTTTTTTCATACCATAGCGAAGGTACTTGGGTTTTGATACCCTCTTCGGTTATACTTTTTACAAATTATACACGAGATCTTTATGAACCCTTTGGCAATGATTGGCAGACTGTTCTTAAATTTTGTTGGTTTAACCGGTAAAATCAGCTTGTTTTTTTACAATTCTATTCGCCACGGTATTCAACCGCCTTATTATTGGGCGCAAATTTTGAACCAGTTTATTCAAATTGGCTATTATTCATTGCCAGTGGTTGGGTTAACTGCAATTTTCACAGGCATGGTACTAGCTTTGCAAAGCTACACTGGATTTTCTAGATTTTCAGCCGAAGGTGCCGTAGCAACAGTTGTGGTGCTATCAATTACTCGTGAATTAGGACCAGTATTGGCAGGGTTAATGGTGGCTGGGCGTATTGGTGCATCTATGGCTGCTGAAATTGGTACTATGCGCGTTACTGAGCAAATTGATGCGCTTGTTACGCTTTCTGCTAACCCTTTTAAATATCTCATTTTCCCACGTATTCTTGCTGGTGCAGTTGTATTGCCGGCGTTGGTGTTTGTTGCTGATCTAATCGGTGTCATGGGTGGTTATCTCATAGGGGTGCATGAATTAGATTTTAATGGCGGAAATTATATGCAGCAGACTCTTAGATATTTAGAATTTTCTGACGTGCAATCTGGTCTAATCAAAGCAACAGCTTTTGGTACGCTGATTGCCTTAATGGGATGTTATCACGGCTTTAATTCGGCACGTGGAGCTGAAGGTGTTGGGCGCGCTACAACCAACGCGGTAGTATCTGCTTCAATCTTTATTTTATTTATGAACTACGTCCTAACAAGCATTTTATTTCAACGGTAATATTTTATGTCTCATCCAATTATTTTTGTTAAAAATCTCCACAAATCTTTTGGTGATAATCATGTGTTGCGTGGTATTAGTCTTGATCTCGAAGAGCAAGAATCACTTGGCATTATTGGTGGGTCTGGTACAGGCAAGTCGATTTTAATCAAATGTATTTTGGGACTAATTGAACCTGATTCAGGTGAAATTCTCATTAATGGAGAAAATATAGTAGGGGCACGAAGCGCTAAACGCCAGCAGCTTATTCAGTCATTTGGGATGCTATTTCAAGGTGGTGCCCTATTTGATAGTTTAACAGTGTGGCATAACATTGCATTTGGCTTAATTCATGGGCAGCGAATGGATAAAATAAAAGCTCGAAAAATTGCAATGGAAAAACTAGAAGCTGTTGATTTAGATGCGAAAGTTGCAGACATTTACCCTGCGGAACTCTCAGGAGGTATGCAAAAACGTGTAGCTTTAGCGCGTGCCATTGCTACCAATCCAAAGGTTATCTTTTTTGATGAGCCAACGACAGGCCTTGATCCTATTATCAGTGGAACTATTAATGATTTAATTCGAAGATGTGTGAAAGATATTGGGGCAAGTACTATAAGCATTACTCATGATATGCATTCTCTTCGTATTATTGCTGATCGGGTTGGGTTGTTATTTCAAGGTAATTTAATCTGGACAGGAACAGTTTCTTCAATGGATAAAACAAAAAATCCTTATGTGAAGCAATTTATTAATGGCCTTGCTCACGGACCGTTTACCGATGGCTAAAATTGGAATTCGCTTTATTTGCCAAGCCTGTGGAACTTCTCATAATCGTTGGAACGGCAAGTGTGAAGGTTGTAATGAATGGAACACTTTAGTTGAAGAGGTTATAGAAAAAAGTAGAGCATTAGTTGCTTCTGCTAACGCGCCTCTGCCAAGTTTGTACGCCGTTGATGATACGTCTTTGCTTGATTTAACAAAAACTCGCTATATAACGTCTTTTGAAGAGTTTAATCGAGTATGTGGCGGAGGAATTGTCCCAGGATCTGTGATTCTAGTGGGAGGAGATCCCGGCATTGGCAAATCAACTCTATTACTTCAAGTGATTTGTGACATCTCAAACCATACGCCGTGCTTATATTTGTCAGGCGAAGAATCAGTCCAGCAGTTACAAATGCGTGCAAAACGTGTTGGTGTTAAAGCCGAACATTTGCAAATTGGCAGTTGCACCAGTCTTGAAGAAATACAAAACTTACTAGCTAAGCATAAGAACACAAAACTCTTAGTTGTTGATTCCATTCAGACTATTAGTTCAGATGCTCTAGAAGCAGCTGCAGGATCAGTCAGTCAAGTACGAGCCTGTTCACAAAGTTTAATTCATCTGGCAAAAAAACAGGGAATTTCTGTGATTTTGGTTGGTCATGTTACCAAAGAAGGTACTATTGCTGGGCCACGTGTTTTAGAGCATATGGTAGACACAGTATTGTACTTTGAAGGTGAACGCCATTATGATTTTCGCATTTTAAGAGCTGTTAAAAATCGGTTTGGGGCAACTAACGAAATTGGCTTATTTGCTATGGAACAACAAGGACTGGCTGAGGTAAAAAATCCGTCAGCGCTATTTTTGTCAGATCGGGCTCAGGGAATAAGTGGTACTGCAGTTTTTGCAGGTATTGAAGGAACGCGTCCGGTTTTGTGTGAAATTCAAGCGCTGGTTTCTAAAAGTTATTTAGGAATGCCGCGTCGTACTACAGTAGGTTGGGATTCAGCTAGACTTTCAATGATACTTGCAGTGTTAGAGAGTCGTGCAGGATTTTCCTTTGGGAATTTAGATGTCTACCTAAATGTAGTGGGCGGATTAAAAGTAAATGAACCAGCAGCAGATCTCGCCGTAGCAGCCGCCCTTATTTCAGCTTTGATCAATAAACCCATTAATCCATCATATGTTTTTTTTGGGGAAATTGGATTAGGAGGAGAAGTAAGGCCTGTACATCAAACAGATGCTCGCCTAAAAGAAGCCGAGAAATTAGGCTTTTTAAAAGCATTATGTGCTTCTAAAAAAAATATAGAATCAGTTTTGGCTATAGCTCGTCTTGAACTTTTAAAGGATTTGTCAAAACAGCTCGGGTAAAATTCACTTGCTATAGGAAGATTTTTTGCCTATAAACTAATGACCAGCGCCCGTAGCTCAATTGGATAGAGCGTCAGACTACGGATCTGAAGGTTAGGAGTTCGACTCTTCTCGGGCGCGCCATCTAAAAGGCTTTCTTAAAAATAACAATCAGGTGATTTATGGCTTTTACACTTCCTCCTCTCCCTTATGCAAAAAATGCACTCGTGCCTCACATTAGTGAGCAAACTCTAGAATTTCACTATGGAAAACATCATCAAACTTATGTAACGAATTTAAATAATTTGGTGCAAGGTACAGAGCATGAGTCGAAAGGCTTAGAAGATCTTATTAAATTTTCTCATGCAAAAGCAGATATGGTTGGCATTTTCAATAATGCAGCGCAAGTTTGGAATCATACATTTTTTTGGAATTGTATGAAATCTAGTGGTGGAGGTGCTCCCACTGGAGCTATTGCTGAAAAAATTAATGCAACTTTTGGCGCTTATGAAAAATTTGCTGCTGATTTTAAGCAAGCAGCACTTACTCAATTTGGAAGTGGTTGGGCTTGGTTAGTTCAAGATGGTAACGACTTAAAAATCACAAAAACAGCTAATGCTGATTTACCAATGGTTCATAATCAAAAGGCCTTATTGACTTGCGATGTTTGGGAGCATGCATATTATCTAGATTATCAAAATCGTCGCGCTGATTTTGTGCAGACATTTTTAGATCATTTAGTGAATTGGGAGTTTGTTAATAAGAACTTGATTTGAGCTATTATTTAGTAGATTTTTGTTTTAAGTTTCACATTTTGCATTAAAAAGTATTGAAATTAATTTTTTTGTACCTATGTGTTTATTATAATTTAAAATTTTTGGATTTACTGATGAGTTTTTATACTGTGATCATTTTTTTAGTGATGTTTGCTTCTTCTCTGATTTTCGCTACTGATGAGCAAAAAGATGAGTTGGCAAGTACTTTTCCGCATGTTCAGGTTTTTCCCGAAACTTCTCAAGGATCTCTAGGTTGCTATGAGTTCCTCAATCCTAAAGAGCGTTTTAAGCAGTACCGAAATGCTCTGGGAGGTGGAAAATATTCTGAAGAGCAGGAATTATTGATAGCGAAAAATTTAGTATCTTTAATGAAATCGTTGGATTTTAATAGGCTTCTTATTTCCGAAAAATTAGGCTTAACAAGCGATGTATTATCGTGGATGGAATCCTCCTTGCGCTATTATGGTAAATTACAGCAAAAAAATGCGCTAGAGGCTGTTGAATATGCATTGACGCTTCTAAGTTCTGATGAAGCTCAAGAAGATTCAAAAAATTGCCGTTGCTTACAAATTTGTACAATGATGATAATACGAAGATGGAACGTAAAGACAGGAGTACGTTTATCAGATGGTTTCTCTGAAGAATTTTTGTTTGCTGTTTGCAGGCAGAGAGATGGAGAAAACATTATAGCATTTGCAGAAGATCTCATAAACTATGGCTTGGTTCCAGAGAATTTAAAAACAATAGATTCTATTTGTAAAAAAGTACTTAACTCACTTGATGTGTTTTTTCCTCGCCCGACGTGACATTTCTAATCATGTGTTTATAAAGTTACAAGTGCGAATTATATTTTCGCCAAAACTCAGGGAAATGTTGATAGATTTCTCTGAGTTTTTTATTGTGCCATCAGCAACAAAAATTGAGAATAAAAATGTCAAAAAAATTTGCTCTTCTAGTAGCTGGTTTATTGTGCTCGTGCTTTATGGCAGAAGCTTCTGCGGCTGCTCCACAAGCATCTACAGGAAATGCTCAGGCACCTACATTGCAGATAAATGGTTTTACAGCAATAGTTGCTGGAAATGCTAAACAAAAAGATGACACGAACGGTAAAGGAGGAGGCGCTCATTTAGCTATTGGTTCTTCTAATATATTCTTTACTGCAAAAGGCAATTCAGCTAATGGATTTCATTACAAATATCGCGCTGCTTTAGAGTCATATCCTGGCGGAAAAAGCACCTCGGGTAACTCAATTTATTTTACCCAAAACTATATTGAGTTTGCTCAAGATAGCTGGGGTATATTTCAAGCAGGTAACGTAGTAGGTCCAGAAGATACATTAGTTGAAAGTGGCTTTAACTTGCTGCAAGGCGCTAACACTATTGATGGTACTTTCACTAACCTTGTCAATTCGGCAGAAGGTGTAATCGAAGGCGTGCAAATGTATGGTCAAACAAGTAAGGCAATGAAGGTTGTTTATTATACACCTGGTATTCAAGTTGCAGGCTCACCTACTGCTGGTGTCATTACTTTAGGTTTAGCTTTTACTCCCAATACAACTCGTTTTGGCACAGGTGGAAAAGATAACTCAGGTGCAACACCAGATAATGCTTACGGTAACAACGCAGGAATTTATCCAGATAAAAGCATAGCTGCATACGGTGTGAATAACATCTCTATGGGTGCAAATTATAAAGTTGACTTTAAAACATGGAACTTAGCTTTAGCTGCAGTTTACATTCAAGAAAAAGCTAAGCGTGGAACTCCACGTTGGGTTGAAAATCAAAATGTTCAGGGTGTTAATGATGGTACATTAGAATTCTTCAAAATCAAAAAAGTGCATCATACTCGTGCTACTCAATTTACAGCAGCTGTAGGATCTGGCGCATGGCGCTTTGCTACGGGCTTTATTTTCAATGGTCGTGCTCGTTTACCAAAAACAGCAAGCTATGGCTATAAAGCTGGCGATGCTGGTAAAGCTTGGAATATTGGTGGGCAGTATACTATTGGTGCATATCAATTTGCTCTAGGTTACTTTAATACTTCTCGTGTATTACCTAAGGTACCTGGGCGTGCTGGTGCTAATCCTGCGTATGGAGCAGTTGGTGGGCGTGCAACAAGTGATATCGTTTCAGCAACAATCGACTTCAATGCCTTGCAAGGTTTGAAGTTCTTTGGTGAAGTTGATGTATTTAAAATGCGTACCAATGCTAACTATGCAAAATTCATGGGTAACACGAATAAGTATACTTCAAGTAGTATAGTTCCAACTACAAAGAATTCAGGCGCAGCAGTTATTGTTGGTACAAAACTAAGCTTCTAGTTTTTTATGTAACTAAAATTAAACCCGCCCTTGTGGCGGGTTTTTTATTGCAAGCTCTAAAATATGAGAGTAAACATTGCTTAATATCAATTTTTATGAGGATTTTATGAAAAAATATCTAATGATAGCTGCCGTATTAATAGCGCAGCTTTTTGCGATGGAACAGATAGGTGAAGAGAATAAAACAGAGGAAAACCAATTTCTTTCAAAGCAATTTACAGGAGCTGATGAAAACTTATATACGATTCATTTTGCAAATGTAGAAGAAATACAAGCTCTTAATGCTCCAGGAAGAATTAGTGAAGCTGGTAAAGAAATACATATACCACGGGTGGAAACCAATCAAGTGCGTATTGCCATAATAGAGACCACTCAAGAGCCAAAGCAATATGTAGATTTTCTATTTGCTGGCCGTATAATATATGGGGTGATGCCATATTCATTAACTAGTGAAATTCCCGATGAGCGTCTTGCTTTCCTTCTCGATTTTTTCAAAAATCTTGCAGTTCACCATGGATTTGCAGATTTAACCTATACAGAGAAAGCCGATAAAAATACCGTTTGGGTTGATCCTGTACATGCAGCTACAGTTGTTTTAAATGGAGCTACACCTGTAATTAACACATTTTCTTTTTATGAAGCAATGGCGAGTCTTATCAGAGAGTCTAATGCTGATCTTGCCACCCATTCAGTTATTGATTCTGTTAATAAGCCTTTCTTCCTTATGGTATATAGCGAAACAGAACCAACAGGTGATGTATCAAATAAGGTTATGACCATAAAGTTACCTATCGATGGTGAATTAAATGAAGATGGTTCAGTTAAAGAAAATAAAGGGTGGAAGTGGGCTGTTTTTGCAAGAATTGATGGCGAAGATATTCTTGAATTACCAACAACTCTTACTAACCTAGTAGATGCATATAAAATATCTAGAGGTATAGAATTTTAACATTAGTAATCTGACTTTTAAAAGGCTCCCATCATAGGGAGCCTTTCTTATTTCCTTAAAACCCCATATAATAATTAAAGCTTAACTTAAATAAAAAATACGATGCGCATTTCGGTTGTAAAAGAAACCGCTGAATTTGAAAAACGTGTGGCGCTAACACCTGATATGGTAAAGCGCCTGTGCGATGCAGGACATGAAGTTATTGTTGAAAAAGGTGCTGGGGAATCGGCTGGCTTTTTAGATGATAGTTTTAAAGCTGTTGGAGCTAAAATTGGTAAGGCTTTTGCCGACACAGTAAAAGGTGCTGAAATTGTTTTAAAGGTTGGACCTTTAGATGAAAAACAGCTGCCAGCCTTGGGTGAAAACACTGTCGTTATTGCAATGCATAAGCCGCATGATAACAAAAAGTTTTTTACAAAGATTGCAAAGCAAAATGTAACAGCATTTGCACTTGAGTTTGTGCCGCGTATTACCCGTGCGCAAGCTATGGATGTGTTATCTTCTCAAAGTAATTTGGCAGGATATCGTGCAGTAGTTGAAGCCGCATACGAATTTGACAGAGCATTTCCTTTAATGATGACAGCAGCAGGCACAGTAACCGCTGCAAGAGTGTTAATTATTGGTGCAGGTGTCGCAGGTCTACAAGCAATTGCTACAGCGCGTAGGCTTGGTGCAATAGTTTCTGCTTTTGATGTGCGTCCAGCAGCAAAAGAGCAAGTGGAAAGTCTAGGGGCATCCTTTGTTGAAGTTGATCATAAAGAATCAGGTGAAGGTTCTGGTGGTTATGCAAAAGAAATGAGCGAAGCTTATAAGAAAGCTCAAGCTGCTAAATTGCATGAGGTATTAAAGACTCAAGATATTGTTATTACTACGGCGCTTATTCCAGGAAAGCCAGCACCGGTTCTCATTTCTGAAAAAATGGTAGCTGACATGAAAGTAGGCAGCATTATCGTTGACTTAGCAATTGAAGCGGGTGGTAATTGTGCATTATCAAAACCAGGAATTTCATTTACAAAAAACGGTGTGAAAATTGTAGCACATCCCAATATGCCAAGTCGTATTGCATATAACGCAAGCCAATTATACGCCAAGAATATGTTTAATTTTTTGAGTCTTTTGATTGATAAAAAATCACAAGCCTTGAAAATTGATTTTGATGATGAAATCATTAAATCTGCGTGTTTATGCTATGATGGCAAGTTAGTTCATGACGTGTTTAAAGGTTAGGAAAATTTATGGATCTTCAATCAGTTGCTCAACAAACAGCACGTCTAAATGGCGTGATTCAGGAAATCTCAGGAGAACTTAATAATATTGAGAACTCAATTCGCCAAGCTATTGCAGTACAAGGAAGCGGAAGTGCTGATCCTTTTGTGCTTGGGTTAATGGTATTTATTTTGGCATGTTTTATCGGATACTACGTAGTATGGAAAGTAACGCCTGCATTACATTCTCCGCTTATGGCGGTAACTAACGCTATTTCTAGCGTTATTATTGTAGGTGCACTTGTTGCGGCAGGGCCTGCAATTTTTGGAATTTCATCAACCTTTGGTTTAATTGCAGTAGTTCTTGCATCCATCAATATTTTTGGTGGATTCATTGTAACTCAGCGTATGTTATCCATGTTTTCTAAAAAGAAATAAGAGAAAAATATGACTCCAACAATTTCTACATTTCTATATTTAATCGCAGGCGTATGTTTTATTATGGCGCTGCGAGGTTTATCATCGGCTGCAACAGCGCGCGCAGGTAACCTCTATGGTGTTTGTGGCATGGTTATAGCCATTTTAACAACGCTTTTAACACCAGCAGTTGCTAAGTATTCTGGTATTATTGGTGCAATTATCCTTGGTGGTGCAATTGGTGCGTATATTGCACGAAAAATCAAAATGACAGCACTGCCTCAGCTTGTGGCCGCTTTTCACAGTCTCGTAGGACTTGCAGCCGTATTTGTAGCAGCTGCAGCTCTTTATAACCCAACTGCTTTTGGTATAGGCGTTGAAAATGCAATTTATACAGCAAGCCTAATAGAAATGAGTTTAGGTACTATCATTGGTGCCATTACATTTAGCGGATCTATTATTGCATTTGGTAAATTGCAAGGACTTATTGCTGGTAAACCTTTAATTTTCCCTAAGCAACATTTGCTTAATGCTTTGTTAGGTGTAGGGTTAGTCGCGCTTATTATGATTTTCTCCCTGTATCAGCACCATAGCCTATTTTGGCTAATGACATTAATTTCATTAGTACTTGGTGTATTGCTCATTTTGCCAATTGGCGGAGCCGATATGCCAGTAGTAATTTCTATGCTTAATTCTTACTCAGGTTGGGCAGCGGCTGGTATTGGCTTCACGCTTAACAATCACTTGCTTTTGATTACTGGTGCTCTAGTCGGTGCGTCAGGTGCTATTCTTAGCTACATCATGTGTAAAGGGATGAACCGATCTATAATCAACGTAATTTTGGGTGGTTTTGGTACCGATGCAGCTACAGCATCTGCTGCTGCAGAAGCTTCAGATAAACCCGTAAAATTAAGCAGTGCAGAAGATGCAGCATACATGATGGAAAATGCACGCAACGTGATCATTGTTCCCGGCTACGGAATGGCCGTTGCACAAGCTCAACATGCACTTCGTGAAATGGCAGACATTCTAAAATCTAAGGGTGTAAAAGTGCGTTATGCAATTCACCCTGTAGCGGGGCGTATGCCAGGTCATATGAATGTGTTGTTAGCAGAAGCAAACGTACCTTATGATTCAGTTCTTGAGCTTGATGAAATCAACAGTGATTTCGGTTCAACTGATGTAGCATTTGTGATCGGTGCAAATGACATCACAAATCCTGCAGCAAAAACAAATAAAGCATCTCCTATTTATGGCATGCCAATTTTAGATGTGGAAAACGCGCAAACGGTATTCTTTGTGAAAAGATCTTTGGCTTCTGGTTATGCTGGAGTCGATAATGAATTATTCTATCGTGATAACACCATGATGGTTCTTGGCGATGCAAAGAAAGTCTGCGAAGAGCTCGTAAAAGCTTTGAAGGGTGGAGGTCACTAAATAGTGATTCCTGTCATTTATGGCTGCGAAGGTCTAACACTTACTCAAGAAGAACAAGAATTTTTCAGTAAAGCCCAACCTTTGGGCTTTATTCTTTTTGAGCGTAATTGCCAGTCACCTAAGCAAGTAAAAGAACTAATTGCACAGCTTAAAGCTTGTGTGCATCATAGTGATGTTCCGATTTTGATTGATCAAGAAGGTGGACGAGTTGTACGATTAAAACCGCCTCATTGGTTGCCGCGTCCCGCTGCTAAAACTTTATCTTCAGCGCAAGCTGTTTATGACAATGCTTTATCAATGGCGCATGAATTGGCTGATTTAGGTATTACAGTAAACTGTGCACCTTGCGCTGATTTACTAATTGATGGCGCAGCAGATATTATTGGCGATAGAGCTTTTAATAAGGATCCTTTAATTGTTGCTGAATATAGTCTAGCTATGTTAATGGGATTGGAAGATGGTGGAATTATTCCAGTGATCAAGCATCTTCCCGGCCATGGTCGTGCCCCTGTTGATAGCCACGAAGAGCTCCCTATTGTTGACACAGACCTTACGACTTTAAGGCAAACTGATTTTTTGCCTTTTAAAGCATTAGCGTCTGCAAATGAAACTGCTTGGGGCATGACAGCTCATGTTATCTATTCTGAGATTGATCCTGTAAATGTGGCGACCCAATCAAGACATATTATCGAAGAAATTGTTCGCACCGAAATTGGCTTTAAAGGCTTCTTAGTAAGTGACTGCCTCACTATGAAAGCGCTTGCAGGCAATTTCGAAGAAAAGACGCGCAAATCATTACAGGCCGGTTGTGATGCAGTCCTAATGTGCAAAGGTTCTGTTGAAGAATTTGCAGATGTTGCACGTGGATGTGAAATTAATTGATCTTAAGCGCTTGAAATTATTCATAAAAATATCCATATCTAGCTTAATTATGTTTAGTATTGAGTTTTAAGAATTTATATGATGAATTTTCTCCTTGTAGTATTTATTAGTTTGCATACATGCATTTTTGCATCTTCGGATGCTAAAGCTGATGTCGATCAATATATCACGGGATTAAGGCGCTTTTTGCCAGAATTTCCAGCAGGTTGTTTTGTAAATGTTTGTGATGAAGATGCGAAAATGGGTGTAAATGAGCTATATCTTCCTCATTCTAAATATTTTTTTGTTAATCAGTCTCATATTGTAGAAAGCTCTCGAGTAGCTCTAGAAGTGCAAATGGGCGTTGATCAAAACGTTGTTGTGTTTGCTAATTTGGCTGCTTCACTTAGTGATTGGATGGAATGCCGTTTACAAAGATTTGACGTATGTGTAGAAAATAATACAAAAAAAATACAGCAACACAGAAGTGATATTACTGTACATGAAAATGATCGATTGCTGGCAAGAATGTCCTTATATTACAGAGATTCCTTTTTAAAAGCGTGTTTATCAGATGTAGTCAATACTCGAAAACAACAACGTTCACGAAGTGTTTTAAGAGGAGGCGGTAGGCGAGAAATTTCTGCAATTGATTCATCAGAAGTAAAAACACCAGCTGTAACTATTTCAGAAGAAAAAGGTGAAACCACAGGGACGACCAATACTAAAGCAACGGAAGGTGTTGTTGAATCTTCATCAATACCCTGCATGTCCTCAGCTATCGATTATTCAGCAATTGCTAAAGGATTAACACCTCAACAACTAGCAGCTCTTGATCGTGCATATGCAGGGCAAGGTATGTCGTTTGAAGAAAAATATAATGCAGCGTGCAGAGATGGACTTTTTACGGAATTAAGAAATCCTTCGCCGAGAAGGGACGTTTCTAGGTCTACTGGAAAAATGCGCTCAATTTCAAAATCTCCTGTTAAACAGCGTACTACAGAATCCGAAACACTTGATTCAAGATTTTCAAGTCCTGCAAGAGCACGACCTTTTGAAATATTTTACGAAAGCACTGCTGTTCAAAAAACTTATGATGACTTCTTTAAACGAGCTGAAAATAATGCAGCAAAAACTCATTTTAATGATTTTATGTGCGCAATTTCCACACGTGGTTTAATTGATTATGTTGGAAAAATGGAGCGCTTTCATTCAATTTCTGGCGCATATAAATTTTCGGTTGGTGATAAAGCTCGAGTTATCTTTCGCCGTGGAGAGGGAGATTCAATTGTTCTGATTGGAAACCCAGACCATTACGGAGAGCATTAATTATTTTAAAAATTTCTAAGATATGCTAACTCTTGATGTTGTATATTACTTTAATTTGATGAATAAATACTTGAAAAAAATGTAATGAGTTACCATTTTGTTCTATATGGAAACTTAATTTATACCACAGGAAAGAATATGAAAAAATTTAGTTGCTTAGCTCTCTGTTTATTAGCAACATCAGCTATGATGCCCGCAATGAATGCAATGGAAGAAAATGAACGTGTTCCACAAAGAATTTTTCAATACGATGCGCAGCCTGCAGAAAAAGAGGTCTATTTTAAATTTAAAAGCCTTTTCGATTCAGTTAAAGCATCGGTAGGAAAAAAACTGGAAGAACTGCAAGAGTATTTAACATGGAAACAGCGTGAAGGAAATGTTCCATTAATGCTTGAAGGATTTCGTCTGGCTAGTGAAAAAGCAATGACTACGCTTGATACGGAACTAAGTAAAGTTCCTTCTCTTGATAGAGAAAGAGTATTACGCTTATTTGATGCCCTTGTGAATAGAGAATTGAGAATATACGAAGGATTATTTGCGCAAGCTGATAAAGTAATTGGGTTTATAAACTCATTTTCTTTACCTACGTATATTCCAGGTAACAGTGCTTATTATAACGGGTACTCGATTTCTATCTCAGCAGATTCGGGAAGGCAGTTTGATTATTTGACCCTGGGGTCATTTATTCAATCAGAAAGTGAGCGCTTAGGAGCATTAAATCCATCTCTGATTAATACAAATCAAGCTTACTGGTCACTTCTGGCATACTTAACAAATACAGGTGCTGTGCAATGTGGTAACGGAGAGTGTAAACCAGTTAGACAAGAAGTACTTGATGTTTTCCATGCTTATGGTCAAGGGGTTGATCCAAGGGCAGCGGAATATAAATTTTTAGAAATAATTGGTGAAGAAGAAAATTATTCTCACAAGGTAGCTCAACGATTTGATATTACAGAAGCTCGACGCATCGCTACTATGATGGCAAGTGGTAAGCAGGTGCCACCATGTAATCCGCAATTGGGGGTTATTAGAAGAGCAGATATTTTAGCTGCAGCTAGAACAAGGGGTGGTTTTGATGTACCTATAGTTCATTATGTTCCAGATGTTGTTGAGCCGTTAATTCAAGCCGCCGCTAAGATGGGCGTGAATGATAAGGAAGCTGCAGGAGGAGGTGTTGAAGAAAAATCAGTTTCTTCTTCATCTGCGGCTGCTGGTAAAGAAATAATTCAAGTAACGGCCATTGAAGAAAAGCCAGTTCCTGTTTTAATTCCTGCCTTTACAGCGGGTGATATTGAACAATTAGCCAGAATAAACACTACTCTAGAAACTATCCAAGCGGCTCAAACGGTAGCATATAAAAGGGGTGAAAAATTTGGTGGCTATTCAGAGGCTGAGCAAATTATAGCGTATGGCAGTGATAGCGTTATTTCAACACGCCTACGAAGTGATGTTGAAACATTACTTATGGGGCAATTAGCAAAACGTGCGATAAGGCCAGAAAGCATTTTGCAAGTTAGAAAAACAGGATTTAATTCAGGCTACGAAGCGGCAGCTAGCTATTTAGCTGATTGGATTCGAACAAAAGCTAGAACATCAGGTTTGTCAGTGGATGTAGAGGGTGTTGTGTCTGGAATGCAGTATACAAAGATGAAAGCTGCAACTCACAAGAGTAGTAATGATCAAATATTATTCAATACCCTATGGGCGTTACGTTCTTTAGACGTAAAATACGATACGCTTTTGACAGCTTCAGCAGAAGACCAAGCTAAAAAAGCTGAAATTGAGTCATTGCTTATGCAAAGTTTCAATATGATAGACGAGCACAATATAAGATGTGCAACCGGTGCTAAAGGCCGAAACTTCCTAATGCAAATGGCGATGTTGAGCTTCTTTAAAGATTATGATCCAACTATTTTAGTTCCTTAAAAGATAGTAGAGATATGTGCAGAAATTATTCTCACATATCTCTATCTAATTATTTTTTGTTTCACGAATTTTTAATTATGAAAATTAGTTTTCGTATTGTATTGGTTGTAAAAATTTGAAAATAATAGGCTCTTCCTTTAAATACTGAAGGGAAATCTGTTGATTTAAAATCGGTTTTTTCGTTTCCATCCCATATTGCTTGATGGGCCCTTTTATTTTCTCCCCCTTTGCATTAATCGCTGTGCTTTCTGGAATTGGGTACTCAATAGTATAATCATACTTATCTTCATACGCTTCAACTTCTACAATGGTAGCCGTTGTTCTTCCCCAACCTTCTTTATGCTCAGAAGTAATTGAATCTTTGCAGGAGGTTATGAAAAATCCAATCATGAGCATTAGTAAGTTTTTAAAAAAGTACAATTTCTTCATCCCATTCACCGAAATTAGGCTGCTGTTGAATTGTACTACCTAATTTTTTTTGACAAAATCAAAATAATAAATTATCTTCGCGACATTACCAGGGGTGCCTTTAGTTGGGCTGAGAGGTTTTTTTGCCAACCCTTATAACTTGATCTGGTTAGTACCAGCGTAAGAAGGTTTTTTTATGAAGCGAGCGCGCATTGCCACATGTTTGGCGAACATTTTAGATCATTTTGACACGTCATTGTATGGGTTCTTAGTGCCTATCTTGGCGCCATTGTTTTTTCCTAAAAACAATCAAGTTGTGCTCCTAATTCAAGGTTATGGGATTGTAATTATTGGTTTTATTACGCGCCCCCTTGGAGCTTGGTATTTTTCAAAACAGGCAGATGTTGTTGGTCCACACCAGGTTCTCCTTACAACAATTCTTGGAATGACTATTACAACTCTTTGTTTTACATTGTTGCAGCCCTATGAATGTTGGGGCATAGGTAGTGCAATTGGCTTATGTTTGCTTCGAGGAATTCAAAATTTTTTTGGAGCCGGAGAAACAAGCATCGCCGGTTTGTATGTTCTAGAAGGCGCTGAAGCTAACCAGCAGCACCCACTCACAAGCATGTATCTAAGTAGTACCATGATTGGTATTTTATTGGCATGCGGTGTTTCTAGTGTGCTATTTTTTAGCGACACTCCACAATTATACTGGAAATGGCCGTTTTATGGTTCTCTTGTAACAGGTTTCACTGGTTGGTGGTTGCGTCGGCAGTGTAATTTAAAGCCACCTCATAAAAAACTTTCCCAAAGTAAAAATGATTGGAAAGGAATTGTAAGGCTCATTCCTATTACGGGATTTTCATATATTTTATATGCTGCTCCTTTTGTGTTTTTTAATAGTTTTGCGCCACTTGTAACTAAGATTAATATCAAAGATCTTATGTCATCTAATACCCTGCTGATGTTTTTTGATTTAGGGTTGTTAGCATTGTTGGGGCCCATTATCCGACAAATGGATTCTAAAAAGCTTTTATTAAAAATTTCTGCTATCAGCGTATGCATTATGCCTCTCTTATTTTTGTACATTCCTTTTGCTGAGTTGTTTGAGGCGGTTATTATTCGTATGGTTATCATTACACTGGGGGTTGCTTTTTGTATTCCTTTGCATCGCTGGTATATGGAAGAAATCCCTGAGCATAATCGTTACTCAACAACGGCAATTGGCTATGCCATTGGCTCAGAAATTTTTGGAAGAAGCTTCCCAGCTGTAGGACTTGCTTTGTGGCATATCACGCAACAGCCGATAGTTCCAGGGTTATACATTGCTTTAGTAGGTTTGTGGGCGTTTTTGAGTATCAGACTAAATAATTTTAGAAGGTGAGTGCATTAAGGGCTTGTTAATACAATGACACGATAATTTTTGTAGATGGTTCTTAAAAGGGAATATTCCAATGCAAAAATTTATCAAGTCTTTATCTTTATATAAGCAATTACTTTTCATTGTCTTCTGCTGGAATGCATTAGTTCCTATGGAAGTTCCTATGGAAGTTGGTATGGAAGAAGGTAAAGACAATAGAAATTTGACACAAACCAATTCGTCCTACTTTGGCAATATTAATTTTACAGAGTACTGTGATGACTTAACACAGAGGCTTAGTAGTATAGATTGTTCAGGTTGCAGAAATCGTTTTGTCCAAGGTACTAAGTATGTTTGTGAGCTTGGTGCAGAAGTGCTTGTTTCTGTAGCTGTTGTTGGTGGAAGTCTAGTTTTAATATCAGTTGCTTCCTCATTACAAGAAAAAGGAGAAGAGCAGGGTGCACATTATGAAACAAGAAGTCGCTATGTTTGTAGTTACGATTCTGATGGGAATAAAACTTGTAAAACTGAGCGTTATACAGAATGTGTTGGTCCGTATGAAGCATGCCAGGATTTAGATGCAGCAAGTGCGCTTTTTGCTATTGGTGGTTGTGGACTTTTAGGAACTGGAGCATTCTGGTGTTACAAAATTTATAATGATTATGAAAGGTATTGTCTTGGTCGTAGAGACCAAATTGTTTAGCTCTACCTAAAACGTATAAAAACAGCTATAAATAAACTTAATTCGTAAAAATTTTGATCGTATGTCGCAGTCTTCTTTATCAAGTATTTATCGCACTCATACCTGTGGCGAGCTTCGTGAATTTCATGTAGGTAGCCAAGTTCGCATTTCTGGTTGGGTTCACCGTAAACGTGATCATGGCAACTTAGTCTTCATTGACCTTCGCGATCATTATGGTCTTACTCAATGTGTGCTTGAGCATGATTCTGCTGCATTTAACATAGTTGAAGGCTTGAAAAATGAGACCGTTGTTACGTTCGATGGTAAGGTTGTAAAACGTGATGCTGAGGCGATGAACGATAAAATGCCAACAGGTGCTATTGAGTTAGTTATTGAAAAAGCAACAGTTCAATCGGTTGCTGAAATGCTACCATTGCAAGTTAACGCTGAAACAGACTTTCCAGAAGAAACTAGATTAACTTATAGATTCTTGGATTTGCGTCGCGAAAAGTTACATCAAAACATAGTATTGCGTTCAAAAGTAATTCAATCAATTCGAAATCGCATGGTTGCACAAAACTTTTTAGAATACCAAACGCCGATTTTAACATCTTCTTCTCCTGAAGGAGCGCGTGATTTTTTGGTTCCAAGTCGTATGCATCCGGGGCATTTTTATGCTCTACCTCAAGCACCTCAGCAGTTTAAGCAGTTGCTTATGGTTGCGGGTTTTGATCGCTATTTTCAAATTGCACCTTGTTTTCGCGATGAAGATGCGCGTGCAGATCGCTCTCCTGGAGAATTTTATCAGCTCGATATAGAGATGTCATTTGTCACTCAAGAAGATGTTTTTAACGCAATTGAGCCCGTTTTAACAGGAGTTTTTGAAGAATTTGCTAATGGTAAATCTGTAAGCGGACACCCTTATCCACGCATTGGTTTTGATGAAGCAATGCTAAAATATGGAAGTGATAAACCAGATCTTAGAAATCCTTTATTAATTGCTGATGTTTCTGAAATTTTTAAAGATTCAGGATTCAGTGTATTTGCAAAGGTTGTTGCAGGTGGTGGCGTGGTGCGCGGTATTGGTGTGCCAAATACAGAAGGGCAGCCAAGAAGTTTTTTTGATAAATTAAATTCATGGGCGCAAGAATCCGGCATGCCAGGGCTTGGCTACATTAGCTTTGCGCAAGATGGGGCAAAAGGACCAATTGCAAAATTTTTAAATGATGATCAGCTCAGTGCATTGCAAAAAATTTGTGGAGTCGGTGTTGGTGCTAGTGTGTTTTTTGTTTGTGATACGAAAGCCATGAAAGCCGCTAAAAATGCTGGTTTGGCACGCACAAAAATTGCGCAAGAACTAGATATTATTGAAAAAGACTGCTTTAAATTCTGTTGGATTGTTGATTTTCCAATGTATGAGCAAGATGAAGATACGGGTAAAATTGACTTTTCTCATAACCCATTTTCAATGCCGCAGGGTGGCCTTGATGCTCTCAATTCTAAGAACCCACTAGAGATCAAAGCTTTTCAATATGACATTGTTTGTAACGGTATTGAATTATGTAGTGGAGCAATTCGTAACCATTTGCCAGAGGTTATGTACAAAGCTTTTGAGATTGCTGGTTACACAAAACAGGACGTAGAAGATCGTTTCGGTGGATTGTTAAATGCATTTAAATTTGGAGCACCGCCCCATGGAGGTTGTGCGCCAGGTGTTGACCGTATCGTAATGTTACTTGCGGATGAGCCAAATATTCGTGAAATTATTGCTTTCCCGCTTAATCAACAGGGGCAGGATTTATTGATGCAGGCACCTTCGCTTATTGAGAATGATCGATTAAAGGAGCTGCATGTTCGTGTACAGCTTCCTCCGCAAAAGGTTGTGGTAAAAGAATAGGATAAGTATTGACGTGTTTATATTTAATTGTCACAATAATGATTGTTTATAATATGGTAAAGATAAAATGAAATTTTACATGTTAAGAGGTCATCAAAGTTTACAGCAAATAGAAAAGCGTAAAGAATCACAGAGCAAGGAATTATGTAAAGCGCTAGGTGTTCCAAAGGAACAAGAGTCAGAATTTATGCAATTGATGAAGGACTACGTTTTTAATAAAGCTATTAACAGCTTACAGAAACCGAAAGAAATAATAAGATTGATTTGGGCAATGAAGAGTGAATGTTATCATCCTCGTTACTCATTTTCTGATGAGTTAAAGAATTGGATCCAGCAAGCATATTTAAGAGTAATGGGTTCACAATAAGCAGCTCAATTGCCTTAGGCAGTTGATCAATCCTTGATTATTTTTTCGTAGGTTTCTCATCTTCAATAATGCCATCATCAGCAAATTGTTTAGGCACAGAAGCTTCATAACGACCTTCTGTTTCCAGAGATTTAGCAATGCGCTCTTCTTCCTCATCAAGCGCCTTACCATGCTTAACATTGAAGTAAAGCAGTAACGGTGATGCAACGAAAATTGATGACAACGTTCCTATTATAAGACTCACAAGAATAGGTAACACAAATACTGCAATAACAGAGCCACCAAATAAGAACAAAGCCAGCACAGAAAGGAAAGTGGTTACTACTGTTAAAATTGTACGAGATAGAGTTTCGTTAATACTTTTATTCAAAATTTCAACTAAAGTAATCTTGCGATAACGCTTAATATTTTCACGGATTCTATCAAGCACAACGATGGTATCATTAATGGAATAACCTGCAGTAATTAAAATGGCTGTGATTGCTGTTTCATTAAATTCTAATGGAAATAACGAATACATTCCTAAAATAAGAAAACAGTCATGACCAAGGGCAATAATAGCGCAAAGACCAAAACGCCACTCAAATCTAAAAGCAACATAAATCATAATCCCAAGTAGAGCGTACAAAACAGCCATTAAGCCGTTGTGCACCATTTCATCGCCTACTTTTGGGCCAACTGTTTCAATTTTTCGGTATTCAACGCCATTACCTAGAATGTTTTTAATACTGCTAACTGCGGTTTCTGGAATGCTTGTTTGGCCTGTCACATTTTCAAATTTAATCATTAAATCTTGAGGAGACCCAAACTCTTGAATTGCAACTTCCCCTAATTTTAGTGGTTCAAGTTGCTCACGCAAATGTGAAATATCAGGTGCACTTGGCATGCGCACTTCCATAACCACGCCACCTTTGAAATCAATTCCGTAATTTAATCCTTTTAATAAAAGGCTGCACATAAAAACAAGAGTTGAGAGAACCACAATAGAAAATGTGATTTTACGCTTACCAATAAAGTCAAAATTAGTATTATGCGGAACAAGATTTAGGACTGCCATATTTTTCCTTAAATGGGCAAAGTTTTAATTTGTTTGTTTTTGAACCACCAAGCAGTTACTAATTTTGTAACAGATAAAGCGGTAAACATTGAGACTGAAATACCAATTGCTGTAGTAACAGCAAAACCACGAATAGGCCCTGAACCAAATTCATACAGTACAGCTGCTGCAATAAGCGTAGTAAGATTTGAGTCTACAATGGTTGTCATAGCTCGCTCAAACCCTGCTTCAATTGCTGCTAGAGCAGCTGTTCCCGATCGTATTTCTTCTTTTATACGTTCATAAATAAGTACATTCGCATCAACAGCCATACCAATAGTCATTGCAATGCCAGCAATACCTGGGAGAGTTAATGTTGCTTGGAGCAACGAAAGGCCAGCAAAAAGTAAAATCATGTTAAATACTAATGCCAGATTTGCAAAAATACCGAACATTGAATAACCAAGGAACATAAATATCGAAACAAGTAAAAATGCAATCACAGTGGCATTCCGCCCATCATGAATGGAGTCTGCACCAAGGCTTGGTCCAACAGTGCGTTCTTCAACTATTTTTAAAGGTGCCGGAAGAGAGCCGGCACGCAGTAGAAGCGCTAATTCATTTGCTTCTTTAATGCTGTGAAACCCTCCAGAAATTTCAGCATTACCATTTGGAATAGCTGATCTAAAGACAGGAGCGGTTAAAACTTTTCCATCAAGCACAACTGCAAATTGTCTTCCTATATTATTTGCAGAAATTTCAGCAAATTTACGAGCACCTATATTATTGAAGCGTAAGGCCACTCCAATTTCACCAGTCTGAGCATCGGTCGTCGCCTGAGCATCCACTAAATGTTCTCCACTTACGGAAATTTGGTTGCGCACAGCAATTTTGTGACCACCTTCTTCTCCGTTTCGTACATAGTCCATCATAGTTGAGTCTGGTCCCGCGTGCCCTGTGTTTTGGGCTCCGCTATCTACCATATGAAAGGCCATTTTAGCAGTTTGTCCAAGTCTCTTTTTGACTTCTTGTGGATCATCTACGCCTGGCAGTTGAACAATAATACGATCAGAGCCTTGGCGAAGAATACTTGGTTCTTTGGTGCCTGTTTCGTCAATGCGTCTGCGAATAACTTCAATTGATTGTTCAATAATTTGTTTCGAACGATTTTGTGCCACAACAGGATCAACTGTGACAGTGACTGTGCCTTCTGCAGAAACATTAGTTAACAATGCTGGATCAATCTTTCTAATGATGTTGCTGATTTTGTCTTGGTGGGCAAGATCTCTTAATGCAAAGAAAAGTGTAGGATTATCCTCTCTACCTTCAACGCGAAGATTTAAATATCCTATGTTTTCTTTGCGAAGAGCACTACGTACATCAGTTAGAAGATTATGTAAAAACTCCGCATTTACAGCTTTTAAGTCAACTTCTAACTGGAGGTGAGAACCTCCTCGTAGGTCAAGACCAAGACTAACTGTATGCTGTAACCATGTGGGGAACTTTTCAGCAGTTTCTTTGCTTACCATATTTGGTAAGCAAAGAACTATACCAGCTAAACAGATCGTAATAATTGTAATTTTACGTGCCAGAGAAAAACCAAATAACATCATCGACTTGAGATCACTTATTTTTTAGATTTAGATTTTTGCTTTTTAGTAGTCGGCTTTGCAGCTTTCTTTGCAACTGACTTCATAGCTGGTTTGGATTTTGAAACAGCTTTCACCTTGACGGGGTTAGAAGCCTTCAATGTTGGTTTTTTATGTGCAGGAGCATTTTTTGCTGATTCAGTCACTGAACTGTTTTTTTTAAAAACTTCAGTTATGGTTGATTTTAAAACACTTACTTTAACATTGTTAGCAACCTCAAGACTAACTTCAGTATCACTAACTTTATCAACTGTTCCTAAAATACCACCAGCTGTTACAACATGGTCACCGCGGTGCAATTCTTTTAGCATTTCTTGATGAGCTTTTGCTTTTTTTTGTTGAGGACGTATGAGAAGGAAATAAAAAATAACGAATAATAAACCAAATGGCACGAGTTGCATCATATCGAATCCGCCTGTGCCACTATTAGCAGATAATGTTGAGATACTAATAATTACCGCTGCTATAAAACCTTTCACAAATCTCTCCTTTGTAAATTTAAACTTAAATACACGTATACCTTAACAAAAATTATGATAGATTCCCAGTAGGTATTTAGAATTTTAGAAAAATAATAATGAATTTTATTTTTGAGTATTATAATTGGATTAAAGTGATACATGTTTTTGCTATTATTTCATGGATGGCCGGCTTATTTTATTTGCCTAGGCTTTTTGTATATCATGTTGAGTATCCTGAAAATGGTAAAATGCTTGAAATTATGGAGGAAAAACTCTTTCGATTTATTATGCAGCCTGCTATGCATATGGCAATTTTAGCAGGTGTTTTGTTGTTTTTTATGCCAGGTTATCTATTTGAATTTTGGGTTTATGCAAAACTTGCTTGCGTATTTTTGTTAATTGTGCTTCACTTCTGCTTGGACTATTGGAAAAAACAGCTTAAACAAGGTGTTTGTCATAAGTCTTCAAAGTTCTTTAGAGCTATCAATGAGATCCCTACAGTCCTTCTAATTTTAATAGTCATCTTTGTTATAGTAAGACCTTTCTGAGAGAGTTTATGCACTTACAAGATTTAAAAAAGAAAACCCCATCTGAACTTCTAATGATTGCTGAGGAGCATGATATAGAGAATGCAAGCAGTTTGCGCAAGCAAGACTTGATGTTTGCGATATTAAAAAAATTGGCGGAAAAAGAAATTGCAATTTATGGTGATGGCGTCATTGAGATTTTGCAGGATGGTTTCGGTTTTTTACGTTCTCCAGAATCAAATTACTTGCCAGGCCCTGACGATATATATGTTTCTCCAAATCAAGTGCGTAGGCTTGGTTTGCGTACAGGTGATAGTGTTGAGGGGGAAATTCGCGCGCCTAAAGAGGGGGAGCGTTATTTTGCTTTAGTAAAAATTAAAAAGATTAATTTTGTTGAGCCGGAAGAGATCCGTCATCGTATAAATTTTGATAACTTAACACCGCTGTATCCCGATAGACGTTTGAATCTTGAAATCGAAGATGGCAAGCCATCTAAAGATTTTACGTCGAGAATTATAGACATGGTTTCTCCTATGGGTATGGGGCAACGTGCATTGATTGTGGCGCCACCGCGAACTGGTAAAACAGTGATGTTGCAAAGTATTGCACATTCCATCACTGCAAATCATCCAGATACATATTTAATTGTGTTGTTGATAGATGAGCGTCCAGAAGAAGTGACAGATATGGCAAGATCCGTTAAGGGAGAAGTGGTCAGTTCTACTTTTGATGAACCTGCAGCGCGCCATGTTCAGGTTGCTGAAATGGTTATTGAAAAAGCAAAGCGTTTAGTTGAGCAAAAGAGAGATGTTGTCATTTTGCTTGATTCAATTACTCGTTTGGCCCGGGCATACAATACAGTGGTTCCATCATCGGGTAAGGTTCTAACAGGTGGTGTGGATGCAAATGCACTACAAAGACCTAAGCGTTTTTTTGGTGCTGCTCGTAATATTGAAGAAGGCGGTTCTTTAACAATTATTGCAACTGCTCTTGTTGATACGGGGTCTCGTATGGATGAGGTGATTTTTGAAGAATTTAAAGGCACAGGAAATGCTGAAATTGTTCTTGATCGTAAACTTTCAGATAAGAGAGTGTTCCCTTCTATTGATATTAACAAGTCAGGCACACGCAAAGAAGAGTTGCTAGTGACTGAGAAAGCTGAGCTTGCAAAGATGTGGGTGTTGCGTCGTATTCTCAATCCTATGGGAACTACTGAAGCAATGGAATTTTTGCTGGATAAGCTTAAATTCAGTAAAAATAATCATGATTTTTTCCAGACAATGAATACCTGAGGGTGAGCAAAGTGCTAGCCCTAAATTATAGTCTTTATGATTGTTTTGCGGAGAAGTCTTTTCAAGGTCACGCAGCAGTGGTTGTTGAGCTGCCAAAAAAGCTTGAGCATGATTTGACAGCTAAAATTGCAGCTGAGCTTTGCCAAACCGTAACATGTTTTGTTTGGGAAGAAAATGATCAAATCTTGGTTGAAAGTTTAACAAAAGATGGAAGTATTTGGTCAGTAAATCATGGCCTTTTAAGTGTTGCGAAGCATTGCGCGAAAAAACAAGATAAATTTGTTTTGCATACAGTGGGTGACTTTTTTGAAGTTAAGGTAAACGGGGATATTGTTTCTATTTCTGTGCCTAAGCAATATCTGGAGTTTACTGAAATGCCAGAACGATTAAATCAAGCATTTGAGATTATGCCTGTGTCTGTTCGTGAGATAGGAAAAACTTGTGTAGTCGAATTACGTACTGTCGAAGAAATAATCAATTTGGAAGCCGACTTTAACAGAATTGCAAAGCTTGATTATGATCGGGTCGTGCTTACAGCAGAAGATGATGCTGCTCCATTTGATTATGTTTATCGTTATTTTTCGCCAAAACATTGCGTCAATGAAAATAATGGCAGCCTATATGTTCAGACATTCTTACCATTGTTTTGGGGGGAACGTTTAAAAAGAGATAGTTTTTCTTTTGCGCAACTTGGTCCTCGTAGGGCTATTGGTAAAGTTTTTATTGATGAGAAATTTGTTCAGGTTGAGGCGTCAGTTAAGAAAGTTTTTGAGGGTGTTTTAAAGGTTTTATGAGGCTTTTATATGTTGTGGCGAACGCTGAATATTTTTTAAGTCATCGATTGGCTTTAGCAAAAGCTGCGCAAGCTTTAGGTTTTGATGTCGCAGTAGCGACAACGCAATTTAAAGAAAATGATTATATTCAGATAGGCCGAATAAAAAGTTTCTTAGTAAAATTTAAGAGGGGAAGTTTAAATCCTTTTGTTGAGCTAAAAACAGTTTTTAGTCTGCTTAGGGTGTTTAGGGAATTTAAACCTTCACTTGTTCATAATGTGGCTTTGAAACCCGCGTTGTATGGTACGATGATTGCTAGGATTTATAAAGTCCCTAGTGTAAATGCTATTAATGGGTTTGGGTATATTTTTACCTCCTATCATTTAAGGGCAAGATTGCTGAGGCCTTTTGTTAAGTATGCCCTTAAGCTGATTTTAAATCATTCGCACGTTAGTGTAATTGTTCAAAATCAGCAAGATTATCTGACTTGCAAAGCATTGCTGCCAAAAAGTAATTTGTATTTTGTGCCTGGGTCAGGTGTTGATACAAAGATTTTTTATCCTGCCCTTAATAAGGGGGCGAAGATTTTTACGTTTACTCTTGTGGCTCGTATGTTGTGGACTAAAGGTGTTAAGGAATTTGTAGAGGCAGCTAAAGAATTTGTAAAAAATAATCCTTCTCAAAAAGTTCGTTTTTTGCTTATAGGATCTCCTGATTTAGAAAACCCTGAATCAATTCCATTGGCGATATTGGAAAAATGGAACGAAGAAGGAATTGTTGAATGGTTGGGGCATGTGGATAATGTTCAAAAAATTTATGCACAAACACATGTTGCTGTTTTACCCAGTTACAGAGAAGGGTTGCCTAAATCATTATTAGAAGCCATGGCATGTGGGTTGCCAATTATTACAACTGATGCCATTGGATGTGATGAAATCGTGAATGAAGGCAATGGTATAAAAGTGCCGACTAAAAATATAGAAAGCCTGAAAGAAGCATTTGAAAAGTGCATATCAAATAAGCCTATGTGCAAATTGATGGGAAATAGAGGAAGAGAGCAAGCAGAAAATTTATATAGTAGTGATATTATTAATCTGAAAATCACAAATATTTATAATAAAATTTTAAAATAAATTTAAAAATTCTTACCTTGCTTGCGTTAAATAGATATGCTATTTCTACCTGTAGCGTAAATTTTCCCTATTTTTTGTGACCTACGTTGTTACTGAAGCATGTATTAAATGTAAGTACACCGATTGTGTCGAGGTTTGTCCGGTAGACTGCTTTTTTGAGGGGGAAAATATGCTGGTAATTGATCCTAATATTTGTATTGATTGTGGAGTTTGCGAGCTGGAGTGTCCAATTGAAGCGATATTACCTGATACCAAGGAAGAGGCTGAATCTTGGTTAGAGCTTAACAGTGAGTACTCTAAGAAGTGGCCGAATATAACGCGAAAAAAGGAACCTCCTCCGGATGCAGATATTTGGGCTAAAGTGCAGAGAAAATTGGAGCATTTTAGCAAAGAACTACCAAGGAAGTAGCTCTTGAATTTTTTAAGAATTATTCCCATATCAAGGGAGTATAAAAGTTTTTTTAAGGAATAAATATGGCAGCAAAAAATTTTAAAGTTGGTGAATATGTTGTTTATCCGGCGCATGGAGTGGGGAAGCTCATAGGGAGTGAGTCTCATAATATTGCTGGTACAGAGCTTGTTTTGCTTGTGATTAATTTTGAGAAAGACAAGATGGTTTTGCGTTTGCCAAAAGAAAAAGCAAAGAATGCTGGGCTTCGTGCATTGAGTTCAAAAAAAGAAATGGAAGATGCTCTTAAGATGCTGTCTATTCGTACAAAACCCCGCCGTGTTATGTGGAGTCGTCGTGCTCAAGAATACGAGTCAAAAATTAATTCAGGATTACCTTCTTCAATAGCGGAGGTTATACGCGATTTATATAGGCGTGGAAATGATACTGAGCAATCTTACAGTGAGCGCCAAATTTATCAGGCGGCAGTGGAGCGTTTTGTGCGTGAGCTTTCTGCTGTTGAGCAGTTAGATGAGCAGGCGGCAATTGAAAAAATGGAATATTCGCTTCGTGTTGCTTAATAGTAAAAGAAAAGCTTGACTTTGGCTGTAACCGTTACTAGGATACACGAAGTTTAAAGGGAAATTCGATAAATAATAACACCCAGAGATATAATTTATGCCAACAATTAATCAGTTAATACGAAAATCGCGTGAGCCTAAAATTAACCGAAATAAGGTTCCAGCGTTAGAGGCATGCCCTCAACGTCGTGGTGTATGTACTCGCGTTTTTACAACGGCTCCAAAAAAGCCAAACTCAGCTTTGCGTAAAGTAGCTCGTATCCGTTTAACTAATGGTTATGAAGTGACTGGGTATATTCCTGGTGAAGGGCACAATCTTCAAGAACACTCTGTTGTTTTGATTCGTGGCGGCCGTGTAAAGGACTTACCAGGTGTGCGCTATCACATTGTGCGTGGTTCATTGGATACGCAAGGTGTTAAAGATCGTAAGCAAGGTCGTTCTAAGTATGGTGCTAAACGACCTAAATAATTAATTATTGAAGTTCTTTGAAATAGTGAAGAGGTTTAAATATGTCACGACGTCGTGCAGCGGTAAAACGCGAGATCAATCCTGATGCTAAGTTTGGCGATGTAGTCGTTGCCAAATTTATGAACTGTATGATGCTGCAAGGTAAAAAATCAGTATCTGAAAAGATTTTTTATGCAGCTCTTGATAAGATTCAGGAAAAGAGTGGAAAAAATTCTATCGAGCTATTTCATGAGGCTCTTTCTAATGTAAAGCCTGCTTTGGAAGTTCGATCACGTCGTGTGGGTGGTGCTACATATCAAGTTCCTACGGAAGTTCGTGCTGACCGTTCGCAAGCATTGGCTTTTCGTTGGCTTATTAATGCGGCGCGTTCTCGTTCAGAAAAAACAATGATTGATCGTTTAAGTTCTGAGCTTATGGATGCTGCTAATAGTCGTGGTGCCTCTGTTAAAAAACGTGAAGATACGCACAAAATGGCAGAAGCAAATCGCGCTTTTGCTCACTATCGATGGTAGGTTTTTGAATTATGGCACGCACAACACAGTTAAATCAGTATCGTAATATTGGAATTATGGCGCATATCGACGCCGGAAAAACCACTACAACTGAGCGAATTCTTTACTATACAGGAAAATCATACAAAATTGGTGAAGTTCATGAAGGCACTGCCGTTATGGACTGGATGGAGCAAGAGCAAGAGCGTGGTATTACAATCACTTCTGCGGCAACAACTTGTTTTTGGAATAATCACCGAATTAACATTATTGATACACCTGGTCACGTTGATTTCACTATTGAAGTTGAGCGCTCTTTGCGCGTTTTAGATGGTGCTGTTGCTGTGTTTGATGGTGTTGCTGGTGTCGAGCCTCAATCTGAGACGGTTTGGCGTCAGGCTGACAAATACAATGTTCCTCGAATTTGTTTCATTAATAAATTAGATCGTATGGGGGCTGATTTTTACCGTTGTGTCGACATGATTGTTGATCGTCTTGGTGCTCGCCCTCTTGTCACTATGTTGCCTGTTGGTGCTGAAGCTGATTTTGCGGGAATTGTTGATCTTGTTAGTAATAATGCTGTTATTTGGCGCGATGAGAGTCTTGGTGCGCAATTTGATATTGTTGAAATCCCGGCAGATCTAAAGGAAAAAGCGGCAGAATATAGGCATCGTCTAATTGAAACCGCAGTTGAAGCGGATGATGCATTAATGGAATCATATCTAGAGGGTAAAGAGCCAACAGTTGCGCAGTTGAAAGCGGCTATTCGTCGTGGAACTGTAAAAAGCATGTTTGTTCCGGTTCTTTGTGGGAGTGCATTTAAGAATAAGGGTGTTCAGCCTTTGCTTGATGGTGTGGTTGATTATCTTCCTTCTCCTGCAGATATAGGTTTTGTTAACGGTATTGATGACCGTGGCAACGAAGTTGTTCGAAAAGCAGAAGATACGGAGCCATTTTCGGGTCTTGCATTTAAAATTATGACTGATCCTTTCGTTGGCTCAATTACATTTGTGCGTGTTTACTCTGGTAAGCTTGAATCAGGTTCTGGAGTGGATAATTCAACAAAAGATAAAAAAGAGCGTGTTGGTCGTATGCTTTTGATGCATGCGAATTCACGTGAAGATATTAAAGAAGCTTATGCTGGAGACATTGTTGCATTGTGTGGTTTGAAGTGCACAACAACTGGTGACACTTTGTGTGATAGTAATAAGCCCGTTATTTTAGAGAAAATGGAATTCCCAGACCCAGTTATTGAAATTGCGATTGAGCCTAAAACAAAGGCTGATCAAGAAAAAATGGGAATTGCTTTAGCGCGTTTGGTTTCAGAAGATCCATCATTCCGTGTTCACACGGATCAAGAGACTGGTCAAACAGTTATGAAGGGGATGGGGGAATTGCACCTCGAAATTAAAGTCGATATTCTAAAGCGTGAATATAAGGTTGATGCAAACATTGGTGCACCTCAAGTAGCATATCGCGAAACTATCACAAGACCTGCTGATTATGATTATACACATAAGAAGCAAAGTGGTGGTGCAGGTCAGTTTGCTCGTGTTAAATTTACATTTGAGCCGCTCGAGCCTGGTTCAGGGTTTGTTTTTGAAAATAAAGTTGTTGGTGGTTCTGTTCCAAGAGAATATATACCTGGTGTTATTAAAGGTTTAGAATCGGCAATTACTACAGGCGTAGTGGCTGGATTTCCAACAATTGATTTTAAAGCTACACTTACCGATGGTGCATATCACGATGTTGACTCGAGTGCTTTAGCATTTGAAATTGCATCACGTGCGGCCTTCCGTGAAGGTATTTTAAAGTGTGCGCCAAAGTTATTGGAGCCGGTTATGAAAGTAGAAGTTGTTACGCCAGAAGATTATATGGGTGACGTGATCGGTGACTTAAATAGTCGTCGTGGCCAGGTGACTGGTATGGATCAGCGTGGTAACGCACGTGTGATAAATGCATTAGTACCATTGGCAAATATGTTTGGATATGTGAACACATTGCGTTCCATGTCTCAAGGTCGTGCTCAATTTTCAATGGTGTTTGATCACTATGAACAAGTTCCGCAAAATGTAGCGGATGAAATTAAAGCGAAGATGGCGTAAGGAGATTACCATGTCAAAAGAGAAATTTTCGAGGAACAAGCCGCACTGTAATATAGGGACGATAGGTCACGTAGACCATGGGAAGACATCGTTAACGGCGGCGATAACGAAGGTACTAGCGGAGAGCGGCGGTGCTCAATTTATGGCATATGACCAGATTGACAAGGCTCCAGAAGAGAAGGCACGTGGTATTACAATTTCTACGGCTCACGTTGAGTATGAGACAGCGAATCGTCACTATGCACACGTTGATTGTCCAGGACACGCGGACTATGTGAAGAACATGATTACGGGTGCTGCGCAGATGGACGGAGCAATTTTGGTTGTATCTGCGGCGGATGGTCCAATGCCACAGACACGTGAGCATATTTTGTTGGCACGTCAGGTTGGGGTTCCAGCTCTTGTTGTATTTATGAACAAGATTGATATGGTGGATGATGAAGAATTAGCGGACTTGGTTGAATTAGAAGTGCGTGAACTTCTTTCATCGTATGGATTTCCAGGAGACAAGATACCAATCGTGCGAGGATCAGCGTTATGTGCATTAGAGAATCGTGATGATGCGATTGGTAAAGAAGCAATTTTAAAATTAATGGCAGAGGTTGATGCGTATATTCCACAACCTGCACGAGCAATTGATAAGCCATTTTTGATGCCGATTGAAGACGTATTTTCAATTTCTGGTCGTGGAACAGTTATAACAGGACGTGTAGAGCGCGGTATTGTGAATGTGGGCGACGAGATGGAAATTGTGGGGATTCGCCCAACAACAAAGACAATTATCACAGGCGTAGAAATGTTTAGAAAACTTCTTGATCAAGGTCAAGCAGGAGATAACATAGGTGCGCTTCTTCGTGGCACAAAGAGAGAAGATGTGGAGCGCGGTCAAGTATTGGCAAAACCAGGAAGCATTACTCCTCACACTCATTTTGAGGCAGAAGCATATATTTTGACAAAAGAAGAAGGTGGACGTCATACTCCATTTTTCACGAATTATCGTCCACAGTTTTACTTCCGCACGACGGATGTAACAGGTGTGGTAACGTTAGCGGCAGGCACAGAAATGGTAATGCCTGGAGATAATGTGAACGTGAAGGTTGAGTTGATTGCACCAATTGCGATGGATGAGGGTTTACGCTTTGCGATTCGTGAAGGTGGACGTACTGTCGGCGCTGGTGTCGTTGCTAAAATTGAAAAATAAA